>NZ_SOGO01000033.1:0-167396 GCF_004403415.1 Cryobacterium sandaracinum | reverse complement strand
ACAAGGTGCTCAGCCTCAGCACCGAGAATCGTTTCTTCAACCGGGCCCAACGCCGCGCCATCGCCGCCCGCGACGGCGGCTGCGTCATCCCCGGCTGCACCGTGCCCGCAGCCTGGTGCGAAGTACACCACGTCATCCCCTGGCACCGCGGCGGAAAAACCGAGATCGACAACGGGGTCCTGTTGTGCTGGTACCACCACCACAGCATCGACACCTCGGGCTGGAACATCCGCATGATCCGGGGCACACCCGAAGTCAGGGCACCCTACTGCTTCGACCCCACCCGCACCTGGCGGCCTGGGGGAGGGAACCCGGCCAGCCGCTCACCGGTCTCGGCGGGCTCGACCAGCGTCAACGTGCCTTCCCGAAATCGGGTCACCACCGCCTCCTAGGAACGTGGCTTCGTCCGCCACCACCCGGGCGCACAGTGCCCCCACAGTTCGACAGGCGCGATCACGGTGCTGTTTGGCCACCGGAGCACTCCAGCCGACACCAACCCCAAGATCGTGTCACGCTGGTCACATGGATCTGGAGGTGTCGCCCGCGCTGATTATTCCCGAGCGCGAACTCGGCTGGCGGTTCTCGCGGTCGTCAGGGCCGGGCGGCCAGCACGTGAACACCTCCGACAGCCGCGTCGAGCTCATCTGGAGCGTTGCCGAGTCGGAGAAGCTTTCCGACGACCAGCGGATGCGCCTGCTCGCCCGCCTCGCCAAACGCCTCGTCGACGGGGCGATCACCGTGACCGCGTCCGAGCGGCGCTCCCAGCTGCGCAACCGCGAGCTCGCTTTGGCGAAGCTCGCCGACATCGTGGCCGCGGGCCTGGCTCCCGATGCGCCCATCCGCCGGCCGACCAAACCCACTCGTGGTTCGGGCCGAAGGCACCTCGCCGCGAAGCAACAGCGGTCGGCCACCAAGAAGCAGCGGCAGAGGCCGTCCGCCGACTAGCTGCGAGAGCGGGTGAATCGTCGAACAGCGCAGCTCAAAGCGACGAGTCACCCGTTCTCGCTGCCTGAGGTGTCCGCAGGAGCGGCTAACGCAGGAGCGGCTAACGCAGGAGCGGCTACCGCACCAGCAACATCTGTCGGAAGAACGCCGCGAGCTCAGCGGTCGCGGTCAGCGGCAGCACGTTGGCCACATACATGTCCGGGCGCACCACCACGACGGCACCGCCGCGGTCGATCCCGCGCAGCTCGAAGATGTCGTGCGCCGGGTCGGTTGCATAGAGCTTTTCGTAGTCGATCAGCTCAAAGGGTCCTCTTATCGGCAGGAAAACGCCCGGAACCCGGCCGATGTCCACCCCGGTGTGCTCTTGCTGGTAGACCACTTTGACGTCGAAGACACTGTCGATGTCGCTCCCGGTAGGGGTGTACGCGAGCAGCGGCGACTCGAGTGAGGTGCGAATCCACTCGGCCCACTCGGTCAGCGCCGAGGCATCGCCGGACACAGCGGCATCCGCGAACGCGTACAGGCGCCACCGGCCGTCGGCGCGGTGGTGGTGTCCGAGCTGCACGGGGTTGGCGTCGCCGACGCGCACCACCGGGGCGGACTTAAAGCGCTTGCCGAGCGGGAATCCCGTGGCGAGGTGCTGGTGTGTTGCCTCGCCGGTCAGCATCGACGGCGGGTATTCCGTCATGAAACCCGACGGGAACTCGGCCGTCTTCGTATAGAACTCCTCCAGTGGAACTTCCAGGTCCTCCGACTTCGTCGCCATCAGGGTCGACCAGGTCTTGTCGAAATTGATCAGGTTCTTTGCGATGACCTGGCGCTCGGCAGAGTAGGTACCGAGCAGGGATTCGGGGCTGCGGCCTTCGATCACGTAGCCGAGTTTCCAGGCCAGGTTGAAGCCGTCCTGCATCGACACGTTCATGCCCTGGCCGGCCTTGGCGCTATGCGTGTGGCAGGCGTCCCCGGTGATGAACACCCGCGGGGTGCGTGTGCCGATCTCGTGGGGGAGGAGGTCGTCGAACCGATCGGTGAGACGATGGGCGACCTCGTACACGCTGTGCCAGGCGACATTCTTCACGTCGAGGGTATACGGGTGGAGGATGCCGTTGGCCTTCGCGATGATCTCCTCGATCGTCGTCGTGCGCACTGCCCCGTTGTCGTCAGCGGCCACCTCGCCGAGATCCACATACATGCGGAATAGGTATCCGCCCTCGCGCGGGATGAGCAGGATGTTGCCGCCGGATTCGGATTGGATCGCGCACTTCATGCGGATGTCCGGGAAGTCGGTGACCGCGAGCACGTCCATAACGCCCCAGGCGTGGAATGCCTGGTCGCCGGCGAGCGTACAGCCGATCGAGTCGCGCACAGCGCTGCGGGCACCGTCGGCGCCCACCACGTACTTGGCGTGCACGACGCGTTCCTGGCCCTGCTTCTCCCCGGTGGTGTGCATGAGCGTCACCGTGACGGGATACTCGCCCTCGTCGGTGTTCTCCAGGCTGCGGAAGTCGAAGCCGAAATCCGGCTCCATTCGCGTGGGGGAGTGCGCCATCACTTCGGCGAAGTAGTCGAGAACACGCGCCTGGTTGACGATCAGGTGCGGGAATTCGCTGATGCCGGTGGGGTCGTCCACGGCACGGGCCGAACGGATGATGCGGGTCACGTCGGCGGGGTCCGGTGTCCAGAAGGCCATTTCGGTGATGCGGTAGGCCTCGGCGATGATGCGTTCCGCGAAACCGAACGCGTGGAAGGTCTCGACGCTGCGGGCCTGGATGCCGTCGGCTTGCCCGATTGCAAGGCGCTTACCGCGGCGCTCGACGATGCGGGTCGTGATACCGGGGAACTGGGAGAGTTGCGCGGCGGTGATCATGCCGGCTGGGCCCGTTCCGACGATGAGAACGTCGACGTTCTCGGGGAGCTCGCCCGGGCGATTGAGGCCGACCCCGGCGGCATCCTGGATGCGGGGATCGGTGGACACGTATCCGTGGTGGTGAAACTGCACGGCTTCCTCACTTCTTTGTGGGCTCTGCGTGGGTGAATCGGACGTCACTGTCGTGGCGTGCATGTCCTGACGTGTTCGATAATCGAACACAAAGTTCTATTATCGCTTCTCGGATCATATATCATCCGGCTGGCCAGGACTAGATGAGAGGCGGCGAACCAATTCGACGGAGATTCTCGTCGAAAACAGCCATTCCGTCGTGTTCGGGCCCGCTATGGGCAAAATCTCCGTCGAATTCGTTCGGGACGGAGGCGCGGCAGGGAGCTACCGGGCGATCAGGCGGTCACGTGCGCACTTTGCAGGTGCGGTAGGGCGGCGAGGATACTGCTGACCACGCCGGCCTCCGAGCTCGACGGCGCGATGTTCGCGGCGCGCGCCAGGATGCTCGGGTGGCCGTTGGCCATGGCATAGGAGTGCCCGGCGGCATCGAGCATCTCGGCGTCGTTGAGGTAGTCGCCGAACGCCATCGTCTGGGCCCGGCTGATGCCGAGCTGCTGCTGGAGCCGTTCCAACGCTCGACCCTTGTTCGCTCCCTGGCGCATCACATCGACCCAGTTCTCGCCCGAGACCACGACCTCCGCGGGCAGCCCCAGGCCGCGCAAGGCCGGTCCGCTTCGCTGTTCGGCGCGGGCAGGGTCGTAGATCGCCAGTTTCAAGATGACATCGTCGAGGGCGGCCGCATGCACATCCGCTACGACCTCGACCGCTGCGTAGTACCGGCGAACCTGGTCGACGAAGCGCTCGTCGCTGCGCTCGATGTAGGCGCTCCGGGCGCCGCAGACGACGAGCCCCAGGTCGGCACCCGTGGCGGCGGTGCCGCGCACCCAGTCCACGATGGGGGCGATGATCTCGGACATGACGGGTTCGACGTCGATGCTGATGCCGTCCTGCACCACGTTGGATCCGTTTTCCGCGATGTAGATGAGTCCGTCATGCTCGCCGAAGATGCCGTGCAGTGTCTGATACTGGCGTCCGCTGGCCGGCACGAACAGGATCCCGGCCCGATGGAGGTCGTCGAGGAGCGGCCAGAACGCGTCGGGCACGTTGCCGTCGTCGTCGAGAAGAGTGCCATCCATGTCTGAAACGATGAGTCGGATGTCGGAGGGCTCTGCTAAGTGGTTCACTGCGGCGGCTTTCGGTCGTTGTTCGTTCCCGGAATCCACGAGTGTTCGCTCGCGTCCCTTGGTCTGTGACGACGACGCTGTCTCTCTCGATGATGTCATCTCTGCCCGCCGGGCTCCGAGTTGCGCGCGAACTGAGCGTTGGGCGCACAGAACGAGCGGCCCTGGTGCCAAACTGGCAGGATTCATTGCACTATCTGCGAGGAGCGTCGACGTGCCTGGTTTTGATTTCTTCAGCGGCCAGGGGCTCGTGCGCCCGGATATCACCGCGGCCGACGCCGAATCGATGGCGTCCTCGCTCTTCGGGATCACCGGCACGGCCCGCGAGCTCGGCAGCCAACAGGACCGCAACTTTTTGATCACCGCCACCAGTGCCGCCACCGGTGACTCCTCGGGTGACTCCGCGGGTGACTCCGCCGGTGACTCTGCGGGGGGAGCGACGCAGCGCTACGTGCTCAAGGTCGACAACCCGGCCTTCTCAGCCGCCGAGCTGGCCGCGCAGGACGCGGTGATGGTGTTCCTAACCGAGCGCGGCATGCGCGTGCCGCAGCCCGTGCGGGGGCTGAACGGCCTCAGCCGCCAGCACTGGCACGCAACGGATGCCGCCCTCCTCCCGGTGCGGCTGCTCACCTTCCTCGAGGGCCCGTCGCTCGAGGCGCGGGGCTATCTGGCCCCGCCGGTGGTCCGGGCGCTCGGCCGGCTCTCGGGCACCACGTCGCTGCACCTGCGTGACTTCGCGGCGGACGGCCTCGACCGCACGCTGCAGTGGGACCTGCGCAATGCGAAGACCGTGGTCGACCTGCTGATGCGCTGGGTGCCGGCGGAAGAGACCAGGGATCAGCTCCGTGCCATCGCCGACAGCGCCGCCGCACGTCTGGCGGCTGTGGCGTCCGTGCTGCGGCTGCAGACCATCCACGGGGACATCACCGACGACAACGTGATCTGCCGGGTGCTGCCGAACGGCCACCACGTGCCCGAGGGGGTCATCGACTTCGGCGATCTGGCCACCGGGTGGCTGGTCGCGGAGCTGGCGGTCACGGCGGCATCCGTTCTGCACCACATGCCGGACAATCCGCTGGCGGCCCTCGAGGCGATCGTCGCCTTCGACGAGGTCGTTCCCCTGACCGAGGCCGAGATCACCGCGCTCTGGCCGCTGATCGTGCTCCGCGGGGCGGTGCTGGTGGCCAGCGGCGAGCAGCAGGTGCAGATCGACGCGGACAACGACTACGCGAGGCACCGGATGGACGCCGAGTGGCAGGTCTTCGCCGCAGCCAGCGCGATCGGCTGGGAGGAAGCGGACGCGGCCATCCGGCAGGCGCTCGGTCGGCGGCCGCACACTGGTGCCGAACACACGACCGTGCCCGAACACACGACCGTGCCGATGATCCCCGCGCTCGCCGACGGCGACTACGAAATGCTCGATTTCACCGTGACCAGCCCGGCCCTGGCCGACGGCCTCTGGCAGACAACGGATGCCGAGTGGCGGCTCGCGCAGGCCGCCCTCGCCCGACGCAGCGCCGCCGTCGCCCCCTACGGCCAGTTCCGGCTCACCCGAACCCCGCCGCACTCGCGCCGGGAACCCGACACGTTCGCGCTGTTCACCGAGGTCTTCCTGCCTGCCGGTTCGGTGATCGTCGCGCCCGCGGCTGCCTCGGTCACCGAGATCGGAGGCGACACTCTGGTTCTGACGCTGGCCGGTTTCGGGCTGCGCATCGGCGGCATCGTGTCGAACCTCGTGCCGGGGGCCGCGATCGCCGCAGGGGAGCCCGTGGGCGTCGCGAGCCCGGTTGCTCGGGTGACCGTGCAGGAGCTCGCTCGCCCGGGTCTGCCGGTCCCGCACTTCACCCAGCCCTCCCGGGCCGCCGCGTGGGCAACCCTCGCACCGGACCCGGCGCGGCTGCTTGGGCTGGCGCCGCAGGCATCCGTCGTCGACCCGGCGATCGAACTGGCCCGTCGCGGTACCACGATGGCCGCGGCGCAGGAGAAGTACTACGAACGGCCGCCGCAGATCGAACGCGGCTGGCAGGAACTGCTGATCGACACTCACGGGCGCTCCTACGTTGACATGGTCAACAACGTCGCCGTGATCGGGCACAGCCACCCCCGGTTCACCCGTGCCGTGAGCGATCAGCTGGCGTTGCTCAACACGAACTCCCGGTTCCTCTACTCGGCGTTGGCCGACCTCTGCGAACACATCGTGGCGACATCACCGGATCCCATCCTCGACACCGTGCTTCTGGTCAACAGCGGCAGCGAGGCCGTGGACCTGGCCCTGCGCCTGGCCCGGATCCACACCGGTCGCAGCAACGTCGTCGCCTTACGAGAGGGCTACCACGGCTGGACGTCGGCCTCCGACGCGGTGTCGACCTCGGCCTACGACAACCCTTTCTCCTTGGCCTCCCGGCCCGACTGGGTGCACATCGCGGATGTTCCGAACTCCTATCGCGGGACGCATCGCGGTGCCGGGGCGGCAGGGGAGTACGCGGCCGACCTGGCCCGGCTGTTGGCCGATCCGGACGGCCCGGGGGCTGACCTGGCCGCGTTCATCTGCGAGCCCGTGCTGGGCAATGCCGGCGGCGTCGTGCCCCCGGCGGGATACCTCGCCCGTGTCTACGAGCAGGTCCGTGCACGCGGCGGGCTGTGCATCGCCGACGAGGTGCAGGTCGGCTACGGCCGGCTGGGCAGCCACTTCTGGGGCGTGCAGCAGCAGGGCGTCGTGCCCGACATCCTCACGGTGGCCAAGGCGATGGGCAACGGATACCCGCTCGGCGCGGTGCTCACCCGCCGGGACATCGCCGAATCCCTGGCCAGGGAGGGCAACTTCTTCTCCTCGGCCGGCGGCAGTCCGGTCAGCTGCGTCGCGGGGCTGGCCGTGCTCGACGTCATCCGGGACGAATCCCTCCAGCAGAATGCGGATGCCGTCGGCCGGCACCTGGCAGGCCGGCTTGCAGAACTCGCGGAACGGCATCCGTTGATCGGGATGGTGCACGGCCTGGGCCTGTACATGGGGGTGGAACTCGTGCGCGACCGGGACACCCTGGAGCCGGCGGTCAGCGAGACCGCCGCCATCTGCGAACGGATGCTGGAGCTCGGCGTGATCGTGCAGCCCACCTCGGAGAGGCAGAACGTGCTGAAGATCAAGCCGCCCCTGTGCTTGAGTCGGGAGAGCGCGGACTTCTTCGTCGACCGACTCGACGAGGTGCTGCAGGGCGGCTGGTAGCGTGCACGACGTGCTTGACCACCCCCGCGCCGAGCACCCCCGCGCCGAGCTCGCGGCGCTTTGCGCTCGCGGCCTCGACTGAAACGCCGACGGGTTGTGCCGCCTGACAGTTGAACGGAATCCGGTGACAGACCCGGAAGGCCGAAAAAGTTCACCAAAATGGCTGGCCAAAACCCCTGACAGCGGCAGACTGTAACGACACGGGCGCGACCGGCTCCGGCAGTAGCGGTCCCGTCTTGATCGGCGTCAACGAAGCAAGCTTGGGGAGAAAATATGAACAAGTACACAGTCACGAACCCCGCCACCGGGGACAGCGGACCGAGTTTTACTCTGGCAACCGATGCTGAGGTGACCGAGGCCATCGGAGCCGCAGACCGTGCGCACAGTGAGTTCTCTCGCCGCACGTCGGTCGCCGAGCGCGCGGCCCTGATGCAGCGTGTCGCGCACCTGCACACCGAGCGGCGTGAGAATCTGGCCGAGCTCATCGTGCGCGAGATGGGCAAGCCCGTCGCGCAGGCCCTCGGCGAGGTCGACTTCGCGGCCGACATCTACTCGTACTACGCGACCCACGGCGAGGCCTTCCTCGCCGACGAACCGATCGAGCTGCTCGGTGGTGAAGGCTCGGCGTTCATTCGGAGCGCCTCCCTCGGAGTGCTCGTCGGGATCATGCCGTGGAACTTCCCCTACTACCAGGTCGCCCGCTTCGCCGGTCCGAACCTGGTTCTCGGCAACACAATCCTGCTCAAGCACGCCTCGCAGTGCCCCGAGTCCGCTGCCGCGATCGAGGCGATCTTCACGGATGCCGGTTTCCCCGACGGCGCATACCGCAACGTCTACGCCTCCAGTGCTCAGATCTCCGACATCATCATTCCGGACCCCCGTGTCTGCGGTGTGTCGCTGACCGGTTCTGAAGGCGCGGGTGCGGCGGTCGCGGAGGTCGCCGGCCGCAACCTCAAGAAGGTCGTGCTCGAACTGGGCGGATCCGACCCGTTCATCCTGCTCAGCACGGACAATATGGACGAAGCGGTCGACGCCGCCGTCGACGCTCGCCTCGACAACTCCGGCCAGTCCTGCAACGCGGCCAAGCGCTTCATCGTGATCGACGGCCTGTACGACGCCTTCCTGGCGAGCTTCACAGCGAAGATCACCGGCAACGTTCCCGGAGACCCCACGTCGCCGGACACCACGCTCGGCCCGCTGTCCTCCCTCGGTGCCGCCGAGGGCCTCGAGGAACAGCTCCAGCGCGCCGAAGCCCAGGGCGCAACCGTCACCGCGCGGGGAAACCGCATGGGCGCCTTCTTCTCGCCGACGGTCCTGACCGATGTGTCCCCTCAGAGTGACGCTTACCGGGAAGAGTTCTTCGGCCCGGTCGCCGCCGTCTATCGCGTGGCGAACGAGGCCGAGGCTGTGCAGGTGGCCAACGACGTCCCGTACGGCCTGGGTTCGTATCTCTTCACCACCGACCCGGAACAGGCCCTGCGGGTGGCGGACCAGATCGACGCCGGGATGGTCTTCATCAACGGCTCGCTCCTCGACGGAGCAGAGCTGCCCTTCGGTGGAGTGAAGAGATCTGGCTTCGGCCGTGAACTGGGACGCTTCGGCATCGCGGAGTTTGCCAACAAGAAGCTCATTCGCATCCTCAGGTGACACGCGGTGGCGCGCCGCCCGTCTCAGACGGTGGCGCGCCACCCGCCCGCGCCAGACTGCGGCATCCGGTCTCCCTGACGAATTCGACGGAGATTTGGGCCGAAACGGCTCCAAACCTGCCCAAAACTGCGCGCTGCCGCAAAATCTCCGTCGAATTGGTTCGGCGCCGGGCCCGGGCGGCTCCGCCCCCTAGCTCAGGAAGAGCACCACTGCGGCGGTCACCGCGACCACGACCAGGATGGTGCGCAGTACCGGCGCGGAGAGCGTGCGGCCGATACGGGCACCCAACCAGCCGCCCGCCGCGGAGCCGATGCCGATGAGGAGAGCGATTCTCCAGTCCACGGTCCCGCTGGAGATGAAGATGATCGCCGAAACGATGTTCGCGACTCCGGCGAGCACGTTCTTGGTGCCGTTGGCCCGGTGTATGTCGGTGGACCAGAGTATGCCCAGCAGTGCGAGCAGCACGACCCCCTGGGCGGCACCGAAATACCCGCCGTACACGCCCGTCGCGAGCACCCCGAGAATGAGCCCGAGGGTGAGGGGACGCGTATCCGTTTTGGTCAGCAGTGTGCCGGCGGGTGCCGCCGGCGCCTTACGTCGCACGAAGCCGGCCACCCGAGGCTGGATCGCCGAGAGCACCGCGGCCAGCAGCAGCAGGAAGGGCACGACGCCGGCGAACGCCTGTGCGGGCAGGGCGAGCAGGAGCAGACCGCCGACGATGCCGCCCACGGCGGAGAAGATCGCCATCACAGCTACGGGGCGCCACTGCGACCGCAACTCGCGTCGGTAGCCGTGGGCGCCGGCAATGGACGCAGGGATCAGACCCACGGTATTGGACACGTTCGCCGTGATCGGCGGCACGCCCAACGCCAGGAGAACGGGGAAGGTGATGAGTGTTCCGGCGCCGGCGACCACGTTGATGACTCCCGCGGCCAGCCCGGCGATCAGGATGATCGCACCTTCAAGCAATGTCACATCTACCCCCACCCGCCGTTGGACCGTGCAGGTCAAGGCTAGTTCAGGAAAGCTGGTTCAGGCGATGGCCGGCACCGGGGCAGTGGATGCTGCGGTTGTGGCTTGCATCACCGGCTCCCCATCGCGACGGGCATCGCGACGTGACTATGAACGGGGTCGGAATCTGTCGAACCGTCAGCTTCGGCCCCCGGTAGTCACCGCGCTTCTGGCGCTGGGGGAGCCTGACGTCGAGCCCAGGGAACGGCACGTACGGCACCAGGCTGAGGAGGTGGCTGATGATGTCGAGGCGAACCCTCTTCTTGTCGTCGGTATGCGCGACATACCAAAGCGCCCAGCGGCGTCATCCGCAGGAAGTGCTCGGTCTGATCCGGAGTGCAGAAACCCATCACCCGCTCCACGCCCGCATGGTTGTTCCAGCTGCGGTCGAAGAGGACCAGCTCGCCGGCTGCGGGGAAATGCTCCAGGTAACGCTGGATGTACAGCTGGGACTTCTCGCGTTCAGTGGGAACGGCAAGTGCCGCGACTCGGAAGACCCGGGGGCTCACCTGCGCGGTGGTGCGTTGGTAGTGCCGCCCTTGCCGGCCGTGTCACGCCCCGCGAACACGAGGCAGCCAGGCGTCCGGTGATGTTCTCAGCCTTCTTGCGGGACGTGAACGCGGTGAACGGGACCTCGGCGACTTCGGTGCTACGTGATCCACGTTTTCGTGCTGTTGTCATAGATCGCGTTGGTGTACGCAATCGCTGTCCAGGCGTTGTCGGGGATCGTTCCGATCGCTCGTTTGATGGCGGGGTTCACGCGGGCGGTGACGGAGACGTCGGCACCGGCTGTGAGGGCCGCACTGATTGAGGCGTGACCGTAGCAGGCAGAGTGGCGCGGAGGAGCGCGCGCGTTTTTTCGGCTCCGTGGAGCCGTTTGGTAGTGGCGAGGGCATCACGGATCAAACGGGCGGCGCCGCGCTGTGACTAGCACGCACCGCGGCGGAGCCGTTGACCAATGATGATCGGCGCTGATGATGATCGGCACTGACACGTCAGTTTTCAGCGCGTCGAGCAACACGTTGAGGCCGCGCACGCCGGAGTACCTGTAGCCGGAGCCTTCCTTCTGGTACCCGTGGACTTCGATGATGGTGTCGTCAATGTCGAGGAAGATGTAGCCGTCGGTGTCGTGCACGAGCAGTGGGGTTTCGGGCGCGAGGCCCCGCATGAAGCGTGAGGCGACGGCGTCGAGCTGCCGGACGTGACCGAACGCGAACTCGCGCAAGAACGACCCCGACGTCGACGGCGCGTATCAGTTGGTGAAGACCTTCCGCATGCCTCCGTGATGAAGAATCGCGAGGTCGTCGATCGAGTCTGCGCCGGCGACCATCCCTCCGACCAGTGAGGTGACTTTCAAGCCGGCGTTGGCACCCTTGTCGGCGGGGACGGTCAGCCACTGATCGGCCAGGGTCGCCAGCCCCGCTCGGGCGGCCAATTTCATGATCGGGACCAACTCAGCGCACGACACAAGATTCGGGTCGGTAAATGATGCAGAAACGGTGCGGTTGGTGTGGGTAGCTTGCATCTACAAGATGCTCATCTGTTTGGTAAATTTATACTCTAGACAAGTTCTATCTACCTGATCACCTGGGTATTCTTGGTATATCGCGCCGTCAAAATCCCACGTCGACCCGTGGATTCAGGCTAAGAAGACCACACCGAGACGAAACGAGCCGTCGCAACTTCCGCTGGCCTCATTCGCCTTGACAAATCCCGCGAACATGGTTGGCTCGTATCAGTGCCAATTTCCGGAACATAGTCCGACCGTGAAAGGAGGTGGCTCGTGAGCCACCATGCCGTTGTCAACCCCGCCACAGGCGAAACCATCAAAACTTACGCCCAGCTTTCTGCTGATGAAATCGAGCAGGTTATCGCATCGGCGGATGAGGCCCACCGCGGCTGGTCACGCAGCTCTTCAACCAACGAGCGGGCCACACTCCTGCGCAGGGTCGGCGATTTGCATGAGGAGCGCCGTGACAAGCTGGCGGCCATGATCGTGCGCGAGATGGGCAAGCCCGTCGATCAAGCGCTCGGCGAGGTCGACTACGCCGCCGACATCTACCGGTACTACGCCGACAACGCGCAGGAATTTCTGAAGGACGAACCAATCACCCTGCTGAGCGGCGAGGGTTCCGCGTTCATGCGTTCCAAATCGCTCGGTGTGCTGATCGGTGTCATGCCGTGGAATTTCCCGTACTACCAGGTTGCGCGCTTCGCCGCACCGAACCTCATGACAGGCAACACGATCATCCTCAAGCATGCGTCGCAGTGCCCGGAGTCGTCCGCGGCGATTGAGCAAATCTTTCACGACGCAGGCTTTCCGGCTGGTGCCTATACCAATGTGTACGCGGACAGCGAGCAGGTCGCCACGATCATCGCCGACCCGCGGGTGCAGGGCGTCTCCCTCACCGGTTCGGAGGGCGCCGGCGCGGCCGTTGCCGAGGTGGCCGGTCGTCACCTCAAGAAGGTCGTGCTGGAGCTGGGCGGATCAGACCCGTTCATTCTGCTGAGCACCGACGACATGGCCGCCGCAGTGGATGCCGCCGTTGCCGGTCGCCTCCGCAATGGCGGGCAGGCCTGCGACGCCGCCAAGCGATTTATCGTGATCGATGAACTTTACGATGAGTTCACGGAGAAGTTCACCGCCGCCATCCTGGCTTGCTCTCCCAGCGACCCGACCGTCCCCGGGGCAGACTACGGACCCCTCTCGTCCCTCGACGCGGCCGAACATCTCGCGGAGCAGGTCGAGCGTGCAGTCGCACAGGGAGCGACCTTGGCGGGCACTGGCAAACGGTCTGGTAACTTCTACCCGTCTGGCGTGCTCACCGATGTCACGCGAGACAACGACACATACCACGAGGAGTTCTTCGGCCCCGTAGCGTTCGTCTACCGGGCAGGCTCAGAAGATGAAGCCATCGCCCTCGCGAACGACACTCCGTTCGGGCTCGGCTCCTACCTGTTCACGACCGATCCCGAGCAGGCACTGCGGGTTGCCGACCGCATCGAGGCCGGCATGGTCTACGTCAACCTCGTCAACGCCGGCAGCGCGGAGCTACCGTTCGGCGGAGTGAAAAGAAGCGGCTTCGGGCGCGAACTCGGACGCTACGGTGCCAGCGAATTCGTGAACAAGAAACTCATTCGTATCGGCTAGACCCATCGCAGACCCCGGCGAACGCCGTTCAGTCGCCGAGTGTGCGGCACGCGAAAACTGCTCGTGCCGCCTCGTGGTCGTCCTGGCGTTCACGCAGCGCCTAGCGAACGCCGAACCCGCGTTTTCCGTGGGCGACCGCGAGTTCGACTTTCGCTCGACCATCGCTGACGAACAGCGAGAGCAGCACGATCATGCGTCCACCTCCGTCGCCTTGTTGTGGATCTTCACAGGTTGCCACCGGTTCTCCGGGTTGAGCAGACCAGCGCCCACCAGTTCGAGCGCGGAACGGTGATCAGCCAGGTTGGTGCTGGCCCGCGGATGCCGCGGCCACGCTTGCTTACCCAGCGTGCTCGACTCAAAAACAATGGTCGGCTCGACACGTGCGGATGCCGCAGCCGGACCCGAAGCGCTGACGTCATCGTGGTCGGCCACGAACAGCTTTCATCGATGCGCGCAACGTCGGGCGGATCGCCGCCTCGACCCGGTCCCAGCCCGGCCACATCGGGTCGGATACTTGACGAATTTACAATTCACACCTATTTGATGCCGCTACGCGCGAATCCCTGCACGAAGAAGCGCTGGAACACCAGAAACAGCACCACCATGGGCACCACGTTGATAAGGGCAAACGCCATCGTTGCACCGAAATCCGACCCGAATTGGCCCTGCAAGTAGAGCAGGCCGATCGGCAGGGTGAAGAGTTCGTTCTGCTTGAGGGCGATAAGTGGCCAGGCGAAATCATTCCAGGACTGCAGCAGCGTCATGAAGAACAGCACAGCGATCAGCGGCTTTGAGAGCGGCAGAACTATACTCGTGAACACTCTAAAGTGGCTAGCCCCGTCGATGCGCGCCGCCTCGATCAGGTCGCGTGGGATGGAGAGAATGAATTGGCGTGCGAGGAACAACCCGAAAGCGCTCGCGGCCGTGGGCAGGATGACCGCCCAGTAGCTGCCGTAAAGCCCGAGGTTCGTTACGAGCCGAAACAGCGGCACCATAATCACCTGCACGGGGATCATCAACGTTGTCAGGGCGATGAGAAAAACGACGTTCGAACCGCGGAACTTGAGCTGCGACAGGGCATACCCGCCTAACAGGTTGACGAGCACCGTGAGAACTGCCACCGTGATCGAGATCGCCATGGAATTGCTAAACCAGGTGGCAATCGGGAACCCTGCGAGGACGCGCTCAAAGTTTCCGACTGTCAGGGTACGCGGCCAGAGACGCAGTGTGCCACCCAGCAGCTCGGACCGTGATGAGAACGCGACTACAAGCATCCAGTACAGCGGGAACAGCACAACGATGCTGATGAGGATCGCCGCAACGATGCGGGCGAAGAGCCCCCGTCGCGAGCCTCTGCGCGAGCGCGGCGCCCCTAATCTTGTTGTCTTCTGCCTGCGGGTCGCCGGCGCTGGCGAGAGGGTGGATGTTGTCACGATTGTGTCCTTATTCGACCAGGTCCCGGCTGCGGCTGGTTCGCCACCGTACCGCAGTGAAGATAAAGGTTACGAGAAGAAGCACGACACCGATAGCGGCGGCGTAACCCTGGTCGCGAGTCACGAAACCCGTGTCATAGGCGTAGGTGACAAGCACGGATGTGGCATTCTGTGGGCCGCCGCCGGTCATCACGAACGCGATGTCGAAGACTTGGAAGGAATAGATGACGTTCAGAATGAGCAGAAAGAATGACGACGGGCCAAGCAGGGGCACTGTCACATTCCGGAATCGGACCCAGAAACCCGCCCCATCCAGTTCGGCCGCTTCATAGAGTTCGGGGCCGATGCTCTGAAGGCCCGCCAGGTAGATGAGCATGTTGAATCCGACCCTCCACCACAACGTCACGAGAACAACAGACACGAACGCGGCGAATCCACCGGACTGCCAGTTAACGCTCGGAAGTCCGATAAATCGGATCAAATTGTCGAGGATGCCGTTGTTCTCGTTGAAAACGAGTACACCGATCAGTGCGGTGGCGACGCCCGAGATAGCCATCGGGATGATGAGAATGGAACGGAACACGCCTCGGGCGGGAAGGATCGAGTTGAATAGCACGGCTGCGCCGAGGCCAAGGACCATCGACAGAGGCGTCACGATGATTGTGAACAGCAGGGTGTTCGCCGTGGATCTCCAAAAGAGCGGATCGCCAAGAAGGCGCTCATAGTTGGCGACACCGACGTATTCACCGACCCCGAACCCGTTGGTCTCCTGAAAGCTGATCACCACGGTCCACACGAGCGGGACGAGCACGAATAGGCAAAGCAGCAGCATATTCGGGGTCAGAAACAGCCACCCCGCGAGTGCCTCGCGCACGGTTTTACGATTACGACGCCCCGGGCGCCTTGGAAGCGTAAGCGACGGCGCGACGGTGCCCGCGACGCGGTCCTGCTCGACGGCGACTTTTGTCACGAATTGCCCGTGGTTTGGGCGATCCCTTCTGCGATTGATTTCAGAGTGTCTGCGGTACTTGTCGAACCGGCGAAGGCCGATTCCAGGTTGTCCTGGAGTACGGTGATGATTCTCGACATGTCGGGGGACGCCACCTGGCTTGAGTCCTTGGCGCGCACCGTTGAAGCCTGGCTGAGAAAGATGGGGGCGAGCTCGGGACGTACATCGAAAGCGATGCCCGATTCGCTGAGATCCTTACGGGTCGGCAGGAGTGAGGCGGTCTCGCAGAAGTCGCGCATTTGCGTGCCGCCCGTGACGAAGTCAAGGAAGGCTGCGGCGAGCTCCGGGTTGGCGGTGCCCGCAGTGGCGACGAGCGCATTCCCCCCGAAGTCGCCCCCACCGCGCTTGCCACGTGGCGCGAAGGTCGCGCCCCACTCGAAGTCGAGTGTGTTCGTGGCATCCGGGATAGCGAACGCACCGGACCAAACCATCGCCGAGGTCTGCGAATACCAGGTGTCGCTCGCGAACGTGGCCGACTTGATGGTGTTGTTCGGCGGGACGAAGTTCTTCGTGAAAAAGCTTGACGAGAATTCCAGGGCAGCCAACCCTGCGGCCGAGTCGATCGCAGGGTCGGTGAGGTTCGTGTCCAGGAACCGGCCGTCCGCCTGGAAGAGCAGGCTAAGCCAGCGGGTGACGCCATTACCCTGCCAGTTGTAGGCCATGGGGTAGGCCTCTGCGGGTTGGGCGGCACGCAGGGTCGCGGCGACCTCGGACAGCTCGTCCCACGTCCAGGCGCTGTCGAGAGAGGTGGGAACCGACGTGATCCCGGCCAGTTCCAGAATGGCTTTGTTGTACAGGATCACTGAGGTATCGGTGTGGTGAGGCACCCCGAACGGCTTATCGTTACCCTGCACGGCCGCCCAGGCCGCGTCGGTGAAGCGATCGGAAAATCCGGATTCCAGGTACGGGCTCAAGTCCAAAAGCTGGTCCCGACCGGCGTAACTGCCAAACGTGTAATACGGCACGCGGAAGATGTCCGGCGGATTCCCCGCCTGCAGCTGGGCATCAATGTTGGTGAACATCTGTCCGTAGGGAACCGAGTTCAGCTCGATCTTCGTTCCCGCGTTAGCCTCCTCGAACGACGCGATGGCACGAGCGAAACTTGCGAGCTCCGCGTCTGTGCCCCACGTAGTGAATGTCAACGTTTTTGACCCCGTGGCCGTAGAGGTTGACTGCTGCGGCGCGAAACCGCATCCTGACAAGAGCAGGGGTAATGACACCGCTCCGGAGCCGATCAAGAAATGACGTCTGCTAAAATCCATGCAGGGATCCTTCAGCTGGGTCTGGGAGATTCAGATTTCAAGAGTTACGTACAATGATGCCACTGGCACATTATCACGACCCTGGCTGCCGCCAACTGCCGTCTGTCACCGTCGGAATGTGCAAAAGGAATTGACTCACACCGGGCGCAAGACCCGCGCTCGGCTCATCGCTGCCGCGACGACCCTCCTTGTCAACGTCGGGCGTGATGGAGTGTCCACGCGTGCCGTCAGCCGCGCGGCCGGTGTGCAGCCACCCGCCATATAGCGGATCGCGGCCAGGTCAAACCACTCCCGCTTCTGTGGCGGCAGCAACCATTCTCGCCGGTCCTCTCCATCGCGCAGCCAAAGCCGGGATGCTCGACGCTTCCGACCTTCCAGGTATCCCATCGCACTCGTGAAGCGGTTCTCGCATCAGTCCTGAACGACGCCGGACCGACAGTCGGGTCCGCTGCGGTCACTGCTGCTGTGCGGCTTCGAGCGTCTTTAGCCGACACAACCGTGCTCACCGCGACCGAGAGACAGCTTTTGGGAGACTGGCTCGACCGTGAGGACTCGCGCCGCACGGCCGACGAGCACGGCTGCTTAGCCTGAGTCCACCGGCTGGCTTGTGAGGGAATTCTGATATCGGTTTTGTGGGGGGCTTTGAGAGTTTCAGGCGCGGATGCGGTCCGGGTCTCGCGGCCCGGGGTGTTCCGCTGGTGTTCCTGTTGATGCCGGTGTCCGCTGCTTGGTCAGGTGGGGTCGGGTTGTCGCGGTCGAAAGTTCTGGTCGAACAGGGCCGTCCTGGGTTTCTCCGAGGGCCAGTGCTCGGGCAGGTGCGCCAAGGAACTGCTCTAAGGTCGGCATTCACGAGCGCTATCGTGGCGTGAGTGCGGTGGGTTGTGTCGGCGGCGACGGTGTCGACGGTGCTGGTGGTGAAGAAGGCATGGAATGGATGGGTGTCGAACAGGGTCGCCCGGGGTGGCCCTCAGGTCAACGGACGGGCGGTATCGACGTAGTCGAACGTGTGAAACTGATGGCAGGGTCTCGGGCACTCCGCCTCGAAAAAGAACAGGAATCGCACATGGAATATCGCTCACTCGGCAACAGCGGCGCGGTCGTTTCGACCTACGCCCTCGGCACCATGACTTTCGGCGCGGAGGCCGATCAGGAGATGGCACACACACTTCTGGACACATATGTAGAGGCAGGCGGCAACTTCGTCGACACCGCGGATGTCTACAGCTCCGGGGTCTCGGAGGAAATGATCGGGTCCTGGCTGGCTTCGCACCCGACCGAGCGTGCGCAGATCGTTCTCGCGACCAAGGGCAGGTTTCCGATGGGCACCGGCCCCAACGATCGGGGAACCAGCCGCCGGCATCTGAACCGGGCACTTGACGATTCGCTGCGCCGGCTGGGCACGGATCACGTCGACCTATATCAACTGCACGCCTGGGACGCGTTGACGCCGCTGGAGGAGACCCTGCGCTTTCTCGACGACGCCATCCGGAGCGGGAAAATCGGCTACTACGGCTTCTCCAACTTTCTGGGTTGGCAGCTGATGAAGGCCGTGTACGTGGCGCGGGCGCTCGGTTTCACGCCGCCGGTCACCCTGCAACCGCAGTACAGCCTCCTCGTGCGCGAAATCGAATCGGAGATCGTGCCGGCCGCACTCGACGCGGGCCTGGGGCTTCTCCCTTGGTCGCCCCTCGGCGGAGGCTGGTTGTCGGGTAAGTACCGGCGCGACACGGACCCCACCGGAGCAACGCGCCTCGGTGAGGATCCCGCGCGCGGGATGGAAGCCTGGGGTCCGCGCAACAAGCAGGAACGCACCTGGCGTATAATCGACGGCGTCGCTGAGGTTGCAGCCGAGATCGGTGCCACGAGCGCGCAGGTGTCCCTTGCCTGGCTTGAGGTGCAACCGGCGGTGACCTCGGTCATCCTCGGGGCGCGGAGTGTGAAGCAGCTCGCGGAAAACCTGTCCGCGGCCGACGTGCAACTGAGCCCAGAGCACCTGGAACTGTTAGGCGCACTCAGTTCACCGGTCGTTTCCGACTATCCCTACGGTGAGGCGGCGGTCGCGCAGCGCTTGCGCGTGGTCGGTTTTTAGGCCCGGTGCTCGAGCCGGACCGGTCGCCGCCACGACCTTGCCCATCGCACCCGACGGCATGCCGGTGCACTTCTCGAACGGCCAGGTGCCCTCCGTGCCGTCGATCTGTCCCTGTTTTCATACCCACGGGGTATTCACCACGGAAGACATAAGCGAGATCCTGTTCTGAGACCAGAAAGCGAAAACCCCGAAGGAGAAATCATGACCGTCATCAGTTCGAACACCGACACCGAGGCGCTGACGCTCACCTTCGTGGCCGATTTCGACGCGAGCCCGGAGCGGGTGTGGCAGCTCTGGGAGGACCCGCGTCAGCTCGAGCGCTGGTGGGGCCCGCCGACCTGGCCGGCCACCTTCGAGCGGCACGACTTCGTGCCCGGCGGCCGGTCGAACTACTACATGACCGGCCCGGACGGCGAGAAGGGGCCCGGCTGGTGGGTGACCACGCTGATCCAGCCGCCGCGCCGGTTGGAATTCGAGGACGGCTTCGCCGACGAGAACGGTGACCCGATTCTCGAGATGGGCTCGGTGCGGGCCGTGGTGACTCTGGAGGAGGCCGACGGTCGTACCCGCATGACCACGGTGTCGACGTTTGCGAGTCTCGAGCAAATGCAACAGATTTCCGAGCTGGGTATGGAGGAGGGTATGCGCCAGGCCATGGGGCAGATCGACAGGCTTCTCGCTGAAGACGACAGCGCCTGACCGGAGCGCCGTCGCCGGCGGTCGCGCCTCGCTCAGTGCACGAGCGCCTTGAGTGCGATCAGTGCCAAGCCCATGCCCGCCGTTCCCGCCGCGGTGGCGAGCTTCGCGCGTGAACCGGCCTGCCGTTGCCGGGCAGCCCACCAACCCAGCACCGCGAGGGTGATCACAGCAGCCCACAGTGAAAGGTCTACGGCCGCATCTATCGACCACCCGAGGAGTGCGGCGAGGATCAGGCAGGCTACCGGCACGATGAGCGCCCATAACAGCCCGGCTGAGCGTTGCAGCGCCTCACGGACCGCCTCCCGCCAGCTCAGGTCCCGATTGCCGACGATCTCGGCGTACACATGCGCGCCCCAGAACACCAGGACGGTTCCCACGGTACGGGCGATGAGGGCCGGCAGGCCGGGGTTGTACAGGGAGAACGCGGAAATGAGACCCGCGGTCAGCACAGTGCCGTAGACGGCCTCCGCGTTCATGGCCCGCGACACCCACGGGTAGCGCCGCAACCGGGCATCCAGGTCGAACCCCGAAGGCTTCACCGCCACCGCCGTTTCCGCATTGGCAACTCGCTGCCGCCGCGGTCAGCATAGTCGGGCGAGCTGCGTATGACCCTGCATCAGCAACCACGCCGCGCCAGCATCGTTGGGCGGTCGCGGTCGCGGTCGCGTTCTCGGGCATGCGTCGGGCGGAGAAGTTGCCCTCCCCGGAGAAGACCGTACGGCAGGCGGACCGCGACGAGCCTGCGCCGTTCTGACTCGGGATCCGCGATTTCGCGTGCACGTGTTACACGGCGTTGCCGGCGATCCAGTCCAGAACGGCAGGAGTCGCATGGCGAGCGCGTGGCCCAACTCCGTGTCGACACGAGTGCCCCAAGGCCACGACCTCCGCCCGGTTGCTGGCTCCCGAGCACACGGCCAGCCGCCCCGAATATGCGGATGCCGAGGCGGTGGCCCTGCTGGACGACGTACTGGCCGGTCAGACCTCGGGCTCCCGGGCGACCACGCCTAAGACTTCGACGAGCTGGCGGCGACCATTGGCACCCTCATCGGGAGCGACGTCACCTTCCGCAACCTCACCCCGGCCGCGCACGCGGACATGCTGACGGGATTCGGACTCGACGCGGGCCTGGTGGGCTTTGTTGTGGGGCTCGACACCGACATCCGTGACGGCCTGCTCGGTGAGACCACCGGTGTCCTCGCGTGCCTCACCGGCAAGCCGCCGACCCCGCTCGCCGCGGGTTTGGCTCGTGCGTCGTGAGGTGGTTGCTCGAGGCGAAGAACGGGGCCTCGGTGACCGACGCTCGATCGGCATCGGCATCGGCATCGGCATCGGCAGGCGTCTGGCCAGCCCCGAGGGGGCGACGAGCACGTGGAAGCCTTTGCGGGCAAGGATTGGCACAACCTCAGCCTGCCGGCCAAGGTGGAGGGCCAACGAAGAAACCCCAGTTCTGCGACTGGGGCTTCTTCATTGCGACCTCTGCAGAACTCGGGCTAGTGGCTCAGTGCCGGTTCCTCGAACTGGTTCATCGTGTTGTTGGTGCCGCCGGCCTTCAGGGCGGCCTCGCCGGCGAAGTACTCCTTGTGGTTGTCACCGATGTCGGAGCCGGACATGTTCTGGTGCTTGACCGTGGCAATCCCCTCACGGATCTCTCGACGCTGCACACCCTTGACGTAGGCGAGCATGCCCTGGTCGGCGAAGTAGCCCTTGGCCAGGTCATCGGTGGACAGCGCGGCCGTGTGGTAGGTCGGCAAAGTGATGAGGTGGTGGAAGATGCCGGCCTCGGCCGAGCCGTCGCGCTGGAAGGTGCGGATGCTCTCGTCGGCGATTTGAGCGAGCTCGGTCTCGTCGTAGGCGACGCTCATCAGCTTCGCGCGGTCGTAGGCCGACACGTCCCTGCCCTCGGCGAGCAGGTTGTCGTACGCCTGCTGACGGAAGTTGAGCGTCCAGTTGAACGACGGGCTGTTGTTGTAGACCAACTTGGCGTTCGGGATGACCTTGCGGACCTCGTTCATCATTCCGGCGATCTGGGCGACGTGCGGCTTCTCCGTCTCAATCCAGAGCAGGTCCGCGCCGTTCTGCAGCGAGGTGATGCTGTCGAGAACGCAACGGGCCTCACCGGTTCCCTGACGGAACTGGAACAGGTTGCTTGCCAGGCGCTTGGGGCGCAGCAGCTTGCCGTCGCGCTTGATGACAACATCCCCGTTACCCAACTCGGCCTCGGTGATCTCGTCGACGTCGAGGAAGGAGTTGTACTGGTCGCCCAGGTCCCCGGGTTGGTAGGTCACGGCGAGCTTCTGCGTCAGGCCGGCACCGAGCGAGTCGGTGCGCGAGACGATGATGCCGTTGTCGATGCCGAGCTCGAGGAACGCGTACCGCACGGCGTTGATCTTCGCGATGAAGTCCTCGTGGGGAACGGTGACCTTGCCGTCCTGGTGGCCGCACTGCTTCTCGTCCGAGACCTGATTCTCGATCTGGATGGCGCAGGCGCCTGCCTCGATCATCTTCTTGGCCAGAAGGTACGTCGCCTCGGGGTTACCGAAACCGGCGTCGATGTCCGCGATGATCGGCACGACGTGGGTCTCGTAGTTGTCGATCTGTTCCTGGATGTCCGCGGCCTTGGCGTCGTTGCCGGCGGTACGGGCCCCGTCCAGGGCGGTGAATAGCAGGTCCAGCTCGCGGGCGTCGGCCTGGCGGAGGAAGGTGTAGAGCTCCTCGACCAGCGTGGGAACGGCCGTCTTCTCGTGCATGGACTGGTCGGGCAGCGGGCCGAAGTCGCTTCGCAGAGCAGCGACCATCCAGCCGGACAGGTACAGGTAGCGCTTGTTCGTGGTCTTCAGGTGCTTCTTGATCGAGATCATCTTCTGCTGGCCGATGAAGCCGTGCCAGACTCCGAGGGACTGTGTGTAGACGGAGGAGTCCGCGTCGTACTCCGCCATGTCCTTGCGCATGATGTCGGCGGTGTACTGGGCGATTTCGAGGCCGGTCTTGAAGCGGTTCTGTGCACGCATGCGGGCGACCGACTCAGGGTTGATCGCGTCCCAGCTGCTTCCGGCCGCGTTCTTGAGAGCTTCGACAGCCTGGGTGTCGTCTTGATAGATGGTCATGTGCATTCCTTCGACGTTGAATTGTGCAGAGCGTTGGACGGCTTCCGGCGGCCCGTTATCGGCTGCTAATTGAAGACTGCTGCAATAACAAGCGGTCTTCTTCACGATTCCCGGCAGAACTTTTGGGATTCTTCTTCGTTTGAGAAGAATTCCCTGAGCGAGCCGGATCGTGACCGGGAATATGCCGAGATCGACGACCCAGGTGGGATCGGAGGGGAGGCCACCCCGGTGGATCCCTCCCCGCGCGACTAGGGTGTTGCGCGGAAGAAAGCTTTGACAGGAGGACCACCTGAGCCCTGACCGTGGCTGGGGTGTTCCTCGCGGGAAAGGCACGGCGGCAGAACCGCACCAATCAAAGGAAATCACTATGAACAGCACACCTTCAGTAATCGTTTTCGACGTCAACGAAACCCTCTCCGATATGTCCCCGCTGAGCGCCCGGTTCGTGGAGATCGGAGCCCCGGCCCACCTGGCCCGGGTCTGGTTCGCCTCGCTGCTGCGGGACGGCTTCGCCCTCGCCGCCGCGGGAGGAACCGCGCAATTCTCCATGATCGGATCCGAGATCCTGCGCGGGGTCCTCCGCGACGTCGACCTGACCCGTAGCCTCGACGACTCGGTGCGCCACGTGATGGACGGCTTCGAGACGTTGAGCCTGCATCCGGACATTGCCGACGGCATCCGTGATCTGAAAAGTGCAGGGTTGCGCCTGGTGACCTTCTCCAACGGATCCGCGCAGGTGGCCGAGTCCCTCCTGACCCGGGCGGGTCTCCGAGGGGAGTTCGAGGCTCTGCTCACGGTGGAGGACGCCCCGGCTTGGAAGCCGGTTCGGGCCGCCTACGACTACGCCGCGGATGTCTGCGGAGTGAAGCCGGGCGACCTGCTCCTGGTGGCCGTGCACCCCTGGGACATCCACGGGGCCGCGCAGGCAGGCCTCCGCACTGCGTGGCTGAACCGCGCCGATGAGATCTACCCCAGCTTCTTCGCGGCACCGGACCACACCATCACCGCCCTCGGCGAACTGGCCACCCAGCTCGCCCGCGACTCGCACCCCGCCCATCGCCCCTAACGAATTCGACGGAGATTTTGGCTCTGGAGCCCGGTTTGTGGCCCACACAGGTCGAAAATCGGAAAATCTCCGTCGAATTCGTTCGGGCGGGCCGTGGTCTGGGGGCAAGGGCTGTCGGGAAAGAGACCGAGGCCGATGGTGGCGCTCTGGATACCCTAGGGGGTATACTGATACTTTCAGTGAATCGAGAAGGAGTCAGCTATGTGCAGCCCCATTCGTTGTAACCGTTGCGGCAAGATCACCTGGACCGGTTGCGGTGAGCACGTCGACAGCGTCATGGCCGACATCCCGCCCGCTCAGCGCTGCACCTGCAACTAGGCATGAAGAACCTCGTCGCAGCACTCGTCCTGGCCGGTGCCGCCCTGTTCGGCCTCACCGCGTGCTCCGCTCCGGTCGCCCCGGCGGCTGAGTCCGCCATGGCGGCCGGCACCGTCGTGATCGACGTGCGCACCCCCGGGGAGTACGCCGCCGGTCACCTCGAAGACGCGCTGAACATCGATGTGCAGTCATCCGACTTCGACAGCCAGGTTGCGGCGTTGCCGACCGACGGCGACTACGTCGTGTACTGCCGCTCGGGCAGCCGTTCGGCCGCCGCGGCGGCCCGTCTGGCCGATCTCGGGTTCACCTCGGTGACGGATGCCGGCGCCATGTCTGCCGCCACCGTCTCCACCGGTCTGCCGATCGTCACGACCCCGTAGTGCCCGCAACACCGGCACCACCCACAACACCGCGAAGGGCACCCACGAGCGTGGGTGCCCTTCGCGGTGTTGCCGGTGCTTAGCCGCCGAAAGCGACGAGGTGCTTTCGAAAGCGGCCAGCAGTCGCTCGTAGACCTTCAGCACGTCGGGGGCGGTGACGCCCTCGACCGCGATGGTCAGATCGGCGATGTCGGTCTCCTCGACCGCGCGTCCGGCCTCCATAGCGGTGTCCACGCTGACCGAGCCCTCGGCGAGGAGGGTGTCGTAGAGGTCCTGGGTGTCGTCGGTCAGGAACTCGTCGGCCTCCAGTCCGACGGTCGGGTCGGTGAGCTCATACCGCTCCAGGAGGGTGCACACGGCATCCAGGTGCTTGGATTCCGACTTGGCGATGCGGGTAGAGAGCGCCGGGTCGTAATGGGCGTCGAATGCGGCGTACAGGTCGTACGCGAGCTTCTCTTCTTCGCTCATCGCCGCGAGCTCTGACTTCTGGTCCTCGGTCAGCGTGCCCATGACCATGCCGCTCGGGTTCGACTGGCCGGCCTGGGGGGCGTCGCCGGGAGTCGGTAAGGCGGAGAGGCCGGTCAGGCAGACGCCTTGTCGGCGGCCTGGCGTGCTGCGATGCTGGCGTGCACCTCGTCCATGTCGAGGCTCCGCACGGCGGTGATGACCTCTTCCAGTGAGGAGGCGTTCAGGGCGCCGGGCTGGGAGAACACCAGCACTTTATCGCGGAAGGCCATCAGCGTCGGGATCGAACGGATGCCCGCGGCGGCGGCCAGGCTCTGCTCGGCCTCGGTGTCGACCTTGGCGAACACGATGTCGGGGTGCTTCTCGGACGCGGCGGTGAAGGTGGGCGCGAACATGCGGCACGGGCCGCACCAGGCCGCCCAGAAGTCCACCAGCACGATGGAGTTGTCGGTGATGGTCTGGTCGAAGGTTTTCTCGGTGGTGTCAATGGTTGCCATGACTCCAGAATATACCCCATGGGGTATTTTGGTCAAGCGTCGGGCGGCGCCCGGAGCGGCCCGACAGGTTGCTTTTCAGATACCCCTGGGGGTATCGTATCCAATGTGCGATCCGATCGCACGCACAACGCAGGCAAGACGTCAGCACGACGCACGCAAGACTTGGAGGACTTCGAACCATGGACGTTATCGTTATCGAAACCCCGCAGCTGGGAGACCGCAGCTACCTGGTGCACGACGGCGCGGTCGCGCTGGTCATCGACCCGCAGCGCGACACCGACCGGGTGGAGAGCGCGGCACGCGAGGCCGGAGTCACCATCACCCACGTCGCCGAGACCCACCTGCACAACGACTACGTGACCGGCGGCTTCGCGCTCGCCCGGGTGCACGGCGCGAAGTACCTGGTCAACGCCGCCGACTCCGTCACTTTCGAGCGGGAGCCGGTCACCGACGGCCAGGTCTTCCCAGTCGGCGGCCTGACCGTCACCGTGGTGGCCACGCCGGGGCACACCCACACCCACGTGTCCTACATCGTCAGAGACGGCAGCGAAGAGGCGGTCTTCTCCGGCGGCAGCCTGCTGTTCGGCTCGGTCGGACGCACCGACCTGGTAGCCACGACCGACACGGTCGCGCTCACCCACGACCAGTATGCCTCGGTGCGCCGGCTCGTGCACAAGGCCGAGCATGACGCCGCGCTCTTCCCGACCCACGGGTTCGGCTCCTTCTGCTCCAGCGGCCCGGCCACCGGCGCCGGAGCATCCACCATCGGCGAACAGCTCACGGCGAACCACGCCCTGACCGACTCCGATGAGGAGCACTTCGTGCGCGACCTGATCACCAACCTCACCGCCTACCCCTCCTACTACGCGCACATGGCCCCCGCGAATACGCAGGGTCCCGGCGCGCCGAACCTGCAGGTGCCCGAGTCCCTCGACGCCGTCGAGCTCACCCGGCGCCTGGCCGAGGGGGAGTGGGTCGTCGACCTGCGCAACCGGGTCGCGTTCTCGAGTAACCACCTGCAGGGTGCCGTGAGCTTCGAATACGGCAACGGCTCGAACTTCACCACCTACCTGGGCTGGGTTCTGCCCTGGAAGGAGCAGCTCACCCTGGTCGGCGACCGCGCAGACGTCGAGGACGCCATCCGTGACCTGTCGCGCATCGGCATCGACTCGCCGGATGCCGCCATCGGCACCGAGCCGCACGCCCTGGCCCCGGATGCCCCGGTCGCCACCTACCCGCGTGTGGGCTGGGTCGGGATGCTGCAGGGCCGCGCCGAACAGGATGTCCTCCTGGACACCCGTCGCGCCGACGAGTTCGCCGGTTCCCACCTGCTCGGTGCGGTGAATGTTCCGCTGCACGAGTTGCTCTCCCGGATGGAGGAGATCCCGGCCGGCACAATCTGGGTGCACTGCGGTTCCGGCTACCGTGCCGGGGTCGCCGCCAGCCTTCTGCAGCGCGCCGGCCGTGAGGTCGTGCACGTCGACGGGAACTTCGACGAGGCCACGGCTGCCGGACTCACCCTGGCCGAGCTGACCGTCTAACCCCATGCCGGGAAAGCGAACGGCGATCCACCCGGCCGAGAAGCGCAGTCCCGGCTCGTGGACCGTCCCTGGAAGATGCTGCCGATCGGTGTGCTCTTCGGTTCTGGCCTCGACACTGTCGTCTCGATCAGTCTCTCCGTTTTTGCCCGGGGTGCTCACGCCGGGCCTGTTTTGGTACGCGGCCCTGGTGCTCCCCATCGTCTTCTGGGAGCGGTCCTGTTCGGCGTCGTCGCGCTGACCGGAGTCCTCCTGGTTCTGTGGGCACCATTCCGCCCCAATCTGTCCCTGGAAAGGCACTCATAATGGAACTCACCCCGCAGCAAGTCTTCAGCCGCCTGGCCGAGGCGCAGATCGTCGAAGTGCGGGAAACCCCCGAGCTTCTCGACGGCATGATCGCCGGAGCCCGGCACATTCCGCTCAGTACGATTCCGGAGAACACCGCAGCTCTGGACCCGAAGCGACCCGTGATCCTGGGCTGTCGCAGCGGGAGTCGCAGCGCCAGCGCCGCCGACTACGTGGCTGCCGCGGGATTCGACGCGAATACGATGACGGGCGGAATGCTCGAGTGGACTGCTGAGCGGCTGCCCACTGTTCTGCCTCAGCGCCCGTGATCATCGCGGCCCTCGTCCTCGGGCTCATCGTCGGGTCCCTGCTGGGCCTGGTCGGTGGGGGCGGGGCGATCATCGCCGTGCCGGCCCTCGTCTACGGGGTCGGGCTGCCGTTGGAGGAGGCGATCCCCACCTCCCTGATCGTTGTCGGAGCGGCCTCCGCCGTCGCCGTGCTCCCGCGGCTGCGTCGCGGCGTCAACTGGCGGCTGGCCACCATCGTCGGGTCGGCCGGGGTGGCGACCGCCTACCTGGGCACCATGGTCAACCGGCTGCTTAACCCGGGAGTTCTGTTGCTGATTTTCGCCGTGATCATGGTGATCGCCGGCATCCGCATGTTCATGCCGCCCCGACCTGGCGGCGGCCCCTGTGCGCTCCCGGGCGGGGAGATCAGGTGGCGCAGCTGCCTGCCCCGCGCGCTCGCCACCGGCGCGGTGGTCGGTTTCCTGACCGGGCTGCTCGGAGTCGGTGGAGGCTTCCTCATCGTGCCCGCGCTCACCCTCGTGCTCGGCCTGCCCATGAGCGTGACCGTGGGAACCTCGCTGGTCATCATCGTCATCAACTCGTTGGCCGGGTTCACCGCGCACCTGGGTGACGTGCAGATCGACTGGGCCGTGACCGGTGCGTTCGCCGTGACGGCCATGGCTGCGTCGCTGATCGCCGGCCGGCTCGCCCGCGGACTGTCCGACACTGTGCTGAAACGCGGATTCGCCGTTCTGGTTCTGCTCGTCGCGGTCTATGTGGCCGTGCAGGCCGTGGTGGCGCTTGTCGACTAGGACAGCGCTAGGAACAGCTTTTCGAGTTCCTCCACGTGGAGGGGCTTCTTGTCAACGGTGTCGCCCTGGTCGGGGAGACACTCCTTCATCGCGGAGGTGATGATCGTGAAGCCGGCGCGGTCGATGGCGCTGGAGACGGCGGCGAGCTGGGTGACGACCGCCCGGCAGTCGGTGCCTGCTTCGACGGCGGCGATCACCGCGACGAGTTGCCCCTGGGCGCGCTTGAGCCGGCTCATGGTCTTGCGCAGATCATCTGGCCTTGTCGGGTCTGACTACATGTGTATAAAATACCCCGTGGGGTATCAACCCTCTTGACAATCGAGGAATCAGCCACACCATGAGAATCTCTAGAACGTTCACCGACCTCCGCATCTGGCCTCGCCGAAGACGGATGGTCGCAGCCGGCATCGCGGCGGCGGCGTTAACCGCGCTGACACTCGCCTCGGGCTCCGTTGCCGTGGCCGGCGGATCACTGATGTTCCCCGGTGCCGTCTGGGCCTATGCGGTCACGGTCGTCGGGGCCGGGCTGATCGGCCTGGTCGTCGCCAGCTACTTCGATGCCCCGATCGGCGGGGAAGCCACCCGGTGTGACGTGCGCTGGCCCGTGCTCGGCCTGATCGCGGTTTATCTCACCACCGAACTGCGGGAGGCCGTTCCACTTATCGCGGCCGCCGTTCGCCCGGTCGTCGCCGTCGCCGCGATCGCGCTGCTGGCATGGGCGCTGCTCGAGCGTCTGGGCATCGAGCACCGTGCCGTCGACGATCGGAGTGTAAACGGTGAGGACGGCGAGGTCTGCACGACCTGCAAGCCGCTGTTCCCGGCGACGCGGAGCCGCTGACACCGTTAGGGCGCCAGAGGGTCGAGCCGACCGGCAACCACAGGAAGTCAAACCCCCAACAGTCGCACCGACGCTCCACTGCCCGGAAGACCGTGGTGCTCAGGAGGTCACGTTCCTGCGCGCTGAGACCGCCGAGTTCCGGTCTGCTCCCGACGAAGGTCTCCAACGGCCGATGATGTTTTGGCTGGTCTCCCCGTTCCAGATCACCGGGTACACCGCTACATGGATTCCGCGACCACGGCCAGCACGTTGGCGGCCGGGTCCGTGAACCAGGCGATTTGGGCCCGGTCTTCCTCGTCGCGCATGATGCCCTTCTCGTCGTTGGGCGGCATGTCGGCCAGATCCGCATCGCCGTAGATCTTCGTGGTCACGCCGCGGGCGTTGAGCTCGTCGACCGTCTTCTCGACGTCGTCGGTCATGAAGTTGAGAACGGTGAAGGACGCCGGCACATGATCGGGCTTGACGTAAATGAACAGCTGCGCGCCGTTGCCGAGCCGAACCTCGAGGTTGCCCATCATGCCCTCCGTGACGGAGAGACCGAGGGTCTCACCGTAGAAGCGTTTTGCCTTGTCGATGTCGTCAACGGAGAACGAACTGAAGGCCTCGGAACTGGTGAACATGTCAATCTCCTTCGTCAGGAACCATGTGGTTCGCCGACGACGATTGCACTCTGCACCAGAGTTGGATAGCCCCCGGCAGGGTAGCGGATCGCAGACCCGTGCCCTGCCGAGGCAGGTGCCTAGTAGCTGCGCGGCTGGCGCGGCGGGCGCTCGGTGCGGCCCTCGCGACGGACCGGTCCGCCGCCGTCGGCACGGATTTCGATGAGCTTGCCGCTGATGCGGGTGTTCTCCAGTCGGCCCAGCACGTCGCCCGGCATGTCGGCCGGCAGCTCGACGAGCGAGTATTCCGGGTTGATCTGGATGTGACCGAAGTCTTCGCGGCTCAGGCCACCCTCGTTGGCGAGAGCGCCGACGATCTGGCGCGGTTCCACCTTGTGGCGCTTGCCGACCTCGATGCGGTACGAGGCCATCGCGCGGTTGTTGTCGCGGGGGCGGCGTTCCACCCGCTCCACGCGTTCGCCGCGCTCTGCGCGTTCGTCACGGCGGTCGCCGCGACCGGCGTCGGCGCGGGCGCGCTCTGCCCGGTCGCCGCGGTCGGCACGCTCGGGCCGCTGCGCGCGGGCATCCGCCTGGGTGAGCAGCAGGGGAGTCTCTCCCTGGGCGACGACCGCCAGGGCCGCCGCGACATCCGCTTCGGGCACGTCGTGATGTGCGACGTAGTGACCGATGATGTCGCGGAAGGCGCCGATCCGTTCGGACTGGCCGAGGGCCTCGGTGATGGCGTCGTCGAAGCGTGCCAGGCGGGTGACATTGACGTCTTCGAAGCTGGGCAGCTGCATCTGCGTCAGCGGCTGGCGGGTCGCCCGCTCGATGGCGTTGAGCAGGTGTCGCTCGCGCGGCGTGACGAAGCTGATCGCTGCGCCGCTGCGGCCGGCTCGGCCGGTGCGGCCGATGCGGTGCACGTACGACTCGGTGTCGATCGGGATGTCGTAGTTGACGACGTGGCTGATGCGGTCGACGTCGAGGCCGCGCGCGGCGACATCCGTTGCGACCAGGATGTCCAGCTTGCCGGACTTGAGCTGGTTGACGGTGCGCTCGCGCTGCACTTGGGCCACATCGCCGTTGATGGCAGCGGCGGAGTAGCCGCGCGCGCGCAGCTTCTCGGCGAGCAGTTCGGTCTCGTTCTTGGTGCGGGTGAAGACGATCATGCCCTCGAAGTTCTCCACTTCGAGGATGCGGGTGAGCGCGTCGACCTTCTGCGGGTACGACACCATCAGGTAGCGCTGGGTCGTGTTCGCGGAGGTCGTGGTCTTGTTCTTGATCGTGATCTCTTCAGGGTCGTTCAGGTACTTCTTCGAAATCCGCCTGATCTGCGGCGGCATGGTCGCCGAGAACAGGGCGACCTGCTTGTCGTTCGGGGTGTCGGCGAGGATCGTCTCGACGTCCTCGGCGAAGCCCATCTTGAGCATCTCATCGGCCTCGTCGAGCACCAGGTACTTCAGCTGCGACAGGTCGAGCGTGCCCTTTTCGAGGTGGTCCATGATGCGGCCGGGCGTACCGACGACGATGTGCACCCCACGACGCAGCGCGGAGAGCTGCACGCCATAGCCCTGGCCGCCGTAGACGGGGAGCACGTGCACGCCGCGCATATGACCGGCGTACTTCTCGAATGCCTCACAGACCTGTAGGGCAAGCTCACGGGTCGGGGAGAGCACGAGTGCCTGCGGGGTCTTCTGCGCCAGGTCGAGGCGCGAAAGAATCGGCAGCGCGAACGCGGCAGTCTTGCCGGTTCCGGTCTGGGCGAGGCCGACGACGTCGCGCCCGGCGAGAAGCGGGGGGATGGTGGCGGCCTGAATGGCGGAGGGAGTTTCGTACCCGACGTCCTTGAGCGCCTTGAGCATCGAATCATTGAGCCCAAGGTCGGCGAAGGTTTTCGTGTCGCGGGCAGTATCTGCCTCGCTCTGCGTGGGGGTCGTGTCAGGGGTGTGCATACTACAACGGTAATCCATCGGAGAGTGCGCCCCGTTCGTGCGGGAGGATAAGACCATGTCGACAACGCAGCAGCAACCCTGGGTAAAGAACTATCAGCCGGGCGTCCCGGCCGAGATCGAGCTCCCCACGGAGTCGCTCGTCGCGATGCTCGAGCGGGCCGTGGCCGAGGCCGGTGACCACCCCGCACTCGAGTTCTTCGGGCGCCGCACGACGTACACCGAGCTCGGCGACCAGGTCGACCGGGTTGCGGAGGGTCTGCGGCACCTCGGGGTGCGAGCGGGAGACCGGGTGGCCCTGATCCTGCCGAACTGCCCCCAGCACGTCGTCGCCTTCTACGCGGTGCTGCGCCTGGGTGCCGTGGTGGTCGAGCACAATCCGCTGTACACCTCGCGGGAACTCCGCCACCAGTTCGAGGACCACCAGGCGCGCATCGTGATCGCCTGGGACAAGTCCGTGGCCTCCGTTCGCGCCTTCCCGCGCGACATCGAGATCGACCACATCGTGTCCGTGAACCTGCTCCTGGCGTTCCCGACCCTCAAGCGCCTCGCCCTGCACCTGCCGGTGAAGAAATTGCGCGAATCCCGCGAGGCCCTCACGATTGCCGCGCCGGGCACGATCCCGTGGAAGGAACTGCTCAGCCATCTCCCGATCGATCCCGCGCATCCGCGCCCGTCGGTCGACGACCTCGCGGCCCTCCAGTACACCTCGGGCACCACGGGCCAGCCCAAGGGCGCCATGCTCACCCACTTCAACCTGTACTCCAACGCTCTGCAGGGCGAGGCATGGATGCACGGGGCCGAGTACCGCAAGGAGGTCTTCTACGCGATCCTGCCGATGTTCCACGCGTTCGGTATGACCCTCTACCTGACCTACGGCATCCGTAAGCAAGGTCTGCTCGTCTTGTTCCCCAAGTTCGACCCCAACTTGATTCTCGACGCCATGAAGAAGTCGCCCGCCACGGTGTATTGCGCGGTGCCGCCGATCTACGAGCGCACGGCCGTGGTGGCGAAGGAGCGCGGAATCTCGCTGCGCTCCTGCAAGTACTGCATCTCGGGTGCGATGAACCTGCCCGACCATGTCGTGGAACTGTGGGAATCGGTGTCGGGCGGGCTGCTGGTGGAGGGCTATGGCATGACGGAGACGTCGCCGGTGGCCCTCGGCAACCCGTTCCACCCCACCCGCCGGCCCGGCACGGTCGGCGTGCCCTTTCCCTCCACGCTGATGAAGGTGGTCGACCTGGACGACCCCACCGTGGAGGTAGTGCAGGGCCGGCCCGGCGAGCTGCTCCTGAAGGGCCCCCAGGTTTTCCAGGGCTACTGGAACAACCCCGAGGAGACCGCGAAGGCCCTCCTCCCCGGCGGCTGGATGCGCACGGGGGACATCGTGACCGTCGACGCAGACGGCTTCACCACGATCGTGGACCGCGCCAAGGAACTCGTCATCACCGGCGGCTTCAACGTCTCGCCCTCGGAGGTCGAGGCGGTGCTGCGACTGCACGCGGATGTCGTCGACGCGGCCGTCGTCGGCAAGGCTCTCGAACGCGGCGGGGAAATGGTCGTCGCGGCAGTCGAGCTGAAGCCCGGAGTGCCGCTCGATGAGGATGCACTGCGGGAGCACTGCCGCGAGCACCTCGCCGCCTACAAGATCCCGCGCCGGATCGTCACGATCGAGGACATGCCCCGCTCCATGCTCGGCAAGATCCTGCGCAAGCAGGTGCGCGAGCAGGTTCTGCCGGGGCTCTGAGACTGATCAGAGGTGCTGCTCGAGCCGACGCTTCGTGAGCAGGTAGGCCCGGCGCAACCACGGATCGCCGTCGCCGGCCCAGCGATTGAGCACCCCGTCTGCCCGGGCCCGGCCCGGCGCATCCAACCGCTCCACCAGCGGACCCACCACGTCGACGGCGAGCGGGTCGACCAACTCGCGCAGGCGGGCACTTCGCACAAATCCCTCGATCCGGCTCAGGTCGGAGTTGTCCAGCACCCGCACATTCGATTGCAGCAGCACGACGGCCGCGAGACGGCGCTCGAACACCGGCACCGCCCACAGCTCGGAACTCAATGCTGTGATGTCGTCGTGCGTCAGGCCGGGATACCGGCGGCCGGCGTCCCGGATCGTTCCGCGCACCGCGCCGACCGAGGCACCGTAGAACCGCAGGTCGCTGCCCAGCCGCTCCTGCGCCGCCGCCGCCCGGTACGGATCCCCCTCGGCCTGCAGCGTCGCGTCTACGAAGCTGCCGGCGTCACTCACCCCTTCATTCTCGCGTTTCCGGAGGCTGCCGGCGCACCCCGGCCGTTACGCTGAGCGCATGACGACGGCATCGGAGAACACCGTGACGGACGCCCGATCCACCCGCCTGAGCAGCGTCAACCTCGCCGCCGCACTCCTCCTGATCGCACAGGCCGTTCTGGTCTCCGTGGTCGTCCTGGCCCAGAGCGCCCCGGTGCTGCTGCCGGTCACGGCCGGCTTCCCCGGCGGGCCGGTGGGTTCCCAGGCCGAAGCGCAGGTCGTCGACCTGGCCGCCGTGAACCTCGGGGTGGCCGTCGTCGTCCTGCTCGCCTTCTCCGCGCTCCTACGCCTCGCCGCCGTGACCCCGACGGTCGCCGGCAGCTACCGGCGCGGCCTGGCCGCCGCGCGCAATCCGCTGCGCTGGGTCGAGTACTCGCAGGTCTCCGCGATCACGGTGTTCCTCATCGCCCAGTTCAACGGCGTCACGGAGGTCGGCACGCTGGTGGCGCTCTACGCCATCACGGCGGGTGCCACGCTGTTCCTCGCACTGCAGGAGCGTGAACCGGCCGGCGGCTCGCTCCGGCCCTTCGTCTTCGGAGCCATGGTCGGCATCGTGCCGTGGGGCATCATCGCCTTCTACCAGGTCGGCGCCGGGGTCCTCCATGACGTGCCCGAACTCTTCGTGCGCACCGTCACCCTCTCGCTGCTCGCGGTGGCGGCCTTGGTCTGGACCAACGCCTGGCTCGGCCGGCGAGCCCACGGCGCATGGGCGCATCCGCACCGAGTGGAGATCGTGCAGATCACCCTCGTCACGCTCGGCACCACGCTGCTGGCCGCGCACGTGGTGTGGGGCGTGCTGCTCTAGGCGAGGTTCGACACCGTCAGGTGCGGGGCCGACTCCAGCAGGGCCTGCTCGAACCCGGCCAGTGCCTCGGCGGGGAGCGACCAGGCCTGCTTCGGGCATCCGTCACCGGGTCTGCCACCCGCATCCGTCGTCACGTTAATACGAAGATTTTTTGGTAAACGCCGGTCTTGGCGCCTGAGCGGCGTGTCGCCAAAATCTCCGAAGTTAGCGACGGCGCGCCGGGTCTCGACGGGCTCGACCGCCGGAAGACGAGCTCGACCGCCGGGCTCAAACGGGCTAGGCGAGCGCGCGGGCCACGTCCAGTCCGGAGCGCACGGCCCGAGAGATGCCCGACGGATGCCCGTGCAGCCGCCCGAAACCGTCTCCCGCCACGAAGATGCCGGGCTGGTCCGCGCTGCGGAAGAACGTGGAATCCGACCCCGAATCTGCAGGCACCACAGCATTCGCATACCGCCAGCGCTTCAACGCTGAGTCCAGAACGCGCACGCAGGGCAGCAGCCGGATCAGCTCGGCCAGCAGCTCCGCCTGCGAGAATGTGGCGTCCGCGTCCCAGGTCGCCTCGCTCCAGAGCGGGCTTGCAATGACCTCGAGCCACACCTGTCGGGCATCGTCCCGGTGCCTGACTCTAATCGTCTCGATGACTCCGTCGGGAGCGGACCAGCCCACGACGTCATTCACGACGTCGGCGCCGTCGACGATGCACAGCAGAACGGCCCGCCTGTCGTAGGCAGCCTCGAGCAGGCCGGGCGCGACAGCGATCCCGCTGCCGCGCAGCATCTGCAGGTTCTGTGGAACCGGCGCTGTGAGAACCACCGCCCGGCCCCCGAACGGTTCCCCCGAGTTGTGCGGCACGACGTGGATAAGACCGGAATCCTGCACGGCGAGGTGGGTGACGAAGGTGCGCCGGAGCGTCGTGCCGCCCGCCCACCGCTTGGCGATATCGCCCGCGGGCTCGTCGAACATCCACTTCGCGTAGCCCTCGGTGTCGGGCACGAACCGGGCTCCCGTTCGGCGGGTGATCTCGCGGGTGACCTCGGCGTCGTGACTGTGAACCGTGTCGACGGACGGGTTCAACAACCGGCCGCCGAGCGGGCGGCTCGCGAGCCGCCCGCCCGGCCGCGATCCCTTGTCGAGGAGGAGGACCGCACGACCGCGCTCCTGCAGGTTCCGGGCGATGGTCAGACCGCAGACGCCCGCACCGACCACGATGACGTCCCACGTTTCCATGTCTGGAGGCTAGTGCACGCGCGTTGCACGCGCATTGCACGCGCATTGCACGCACAGCGCGCCCACCGTGCAGTCGTACGCTTGTTCGTGTCGTCCTAGCTGCCGAGACCCGGCACGGATGCCGCAGCGCTGCATCCGCAGCACCGCCCACACAAAGGAGTCCCGCATGAAGATCGTTGTCACTGGTGGAAGCGGAAAGCTCGGCCGGACCGTCGTGACGTACCTCGTCGCCGAGGGCCACGAGGTACTGAACCTCGACCGCGACGGTGCCCGCAGCCACGATCTGGTGGTCGTGGACCTCACAGACTACGGCCAGGTCGTCGACGCGGTCCTCGGTGTCGATGACCGGCATAGCGGGTTCGACGCCATCGTGCACCTCGGCGCGATCCCGGCTCCCGGCCTGGTTCCCGACGTGGCCACGTTCCACAACAACATCCTCTCCACCTACAACGTGTTCCAGGCGGCCCGGCGGGCGGGCATCAAGAAGCTGGTCTACGCGTCCAGCGAGACTGTGCTCGGTCTCCCGTTCGACATCGACCCGCCCTATATTCCCGTAGACGAGGAGTACCCGGCCCGGCCCGAGAGCACCTACTCGCTGGTGAAGCACCTCGAGGAGCAGCTGGCGATCCAGCTCACCCGCTGGGATCCCGAACTCAGCATCACGGCTCTGCGCTTCTCCAACGTGAAGGACCCGGAGGACTACGCGGCCTTCCCCGCCTTCGACGCCGACGCCACCCTGCGCAAGTGGAACCTGTGGGGCTACATCGACGGCCGTGACGGCGCCCAGGCCGTGCTGCGGGCATTGCAGAACGCGAAGCCGGGCTTCGAGGCGTTCATCATCGCCGCCGCCGACACGGTGATGAGCCGGCCGAACGCCGAGCTGGCCGCCGAGGTCTTCCCCGGCGTCGAACTCCGGGAGGTCGGCGAGAACGACACCTTGCTCTCCATCGACAAGGCCCGACGGATGCTCGGCTACGCACCGCAGCACAGCTGGCGCGACCACGTGTAGCCGTTTCAGCCGATGAAGCAACGGATGCCCCCACCCGGCCGGGCAGGGGCATCCGTCTTTTCGGTGCTGAGTGGCGTGCGGCTAGTTGGTGACCGCCACGAACGCCCGGGAGAACGACCACTGCGGGTTGCTCACCCCGGAGCACATGTACGCGGCGATCCCGCCGGTGCACGGCTGGTCCCGGGTCATTTCCCACCAGCCGAGGTAGTTCAGCGCGTTCGCCTTGGCGAACTTGCCGACCTTGGTCGTGTCGGTGAGCGAGCAGACCTCCCGTGTCGTTCAGCCCGATCATCGGCGTGATGCCGATCATGGACAGGCGCTGGGCGTCGGTCAGGCCGGTGTAGCGTCTCGTCCCGAACGAATTCGACGGATAGAGCAGGGGAGCCGAGATTCTGCCCAAATTGCCCCAAAACAGCCCGAAAACCGGATTTTTCCTTAAAATCTCCGTCGAATTGGTTCGGCCCTCCGGGCGTAATACAACCGCGCGATACAACCGCGCGAGACAACCAATGGCGGAGGACTCAGTGCACCTTGAGCGACAGCAGCTGCGGTCCGCCCGGTGAGCCCACGCTGAGGCCGGCCCACGAAACGAGGGTCCAACCGTCTTCGGGAGAGCCGGACAACTCGACCATCCCCGTGTTCTCGAGGTCGGTCGTGCCCGCGAACAGGGGCGACACATTGCTGGGGCGGGCCGCGGTCCACACGCGGATCGCCGCGCCGTGGCTGAACACCGCCGCCGTGTCGGCACCGGCGGCGGCAGAAGCGATATCGGCGTCGAACCGGGAGAAGAAGCTGTTCCCGTCCAGGCCTTCGGGCATCCTGGCCGCGAGGTCCCCGGTGACCCAGGTCAGCACGGTTTCAAAATAGGTGCGAATGGATGCTCGGTCGCTAAGTCCCTCGAGCGCGCCCGCTTCGATCTCGTGCAGCCCGGTGGCCACCTGAACGTCGAGCTGCAACGCGGTCGCCAGCGGCTCGGCCGTGAGCCGGGTGCGTACGAGCGTCGACGCGAAGATGGCGTCGATTGACTCGAGGCGCAGGGCATCCGGAATCACTGAGGCCTGCCGGAACCCGAGCTCGGTCAGGCCGGGGCCAGGGTGAGCGGTGTCGAGCTGGCCGAGCACATTCGCGGGCGTCTGGCCGTGACGGATCAGAAAGAGTCGCATTGTGACACCAACATAGGCATCGGGCCTGGCGAGAGCCCGCAGGGTGAGGTCGTTGCCGCCGAGGGTGACAGCATGGGAGGAATAAACAGTGCATCCACGAGAGGGAGAAACCCCATGACGATCATCAAAATCAACGCCATCACGGTGCCCGGCGACAACGGCGACGAGCTGGCCCTCCGGTTTGCCGCCCGAGCCGGTGCGGTCGACGACCGACCGGGTTTCGAGGGTTTCGAACTACTCAAGCCGACGGATGGTCGCAGCACCTGGCTGGTCGTCACCCGCTGGGCCGACGAGGAGTCCTTCCAGGCTTGGCTGACCTCGCCGTCTTTCGCGCAGGGTCACCGCGGCGACGCCCCGACGGAGGGCGAAGCACCGGCCCGGCCCATGGGCATCAGCAGTGAGCTGTGGTCCTACGAGATCGCCGGCGGCTCGTCGGCCTGACGCAGTCGCGTCCCCTGCGGTGCCCGAGGCCACGGCGCGTTACACGGAGCTGCGCGGCGGGCGGCCCGGTCGAGCTGGGCCGATGAGCGAACCCCGTGCACACGACGCCCTGCACACCGACGCCGTGCGACCGATGCGGGCCCAGGCTCTGCTGGATGCGTTGAACGTCCGGGTCGTCATCGCCGACGGCGCCATGGGCACCATGCTGTAGGACGGGCCTACGTCGAGGAGGACCGTGCCGAATTGTTCGACGGCACGGTGCGCCACGCGCGGGATGCCTTTGAGGGGTTGGCGGTGATGGAGCCGCTGGTCGCCGTCGCGCGGGGCGCCGACCCGGAATCCGTGGGTCTGCCGCCGCTCAAAAAGCGCATCCACAAGCGCAGTCTGCTCACCGTCACGGAGCCGGACGCCATGCCAGCCCGCTCCGATGTGGTCGCCGACAACCCCGTGCCCGTTCCGCCGTTCTGGGGCACCCGCATCGTCAAGGGGATCGCGCTGGCCGAGTACTCCACGTTCCTCGACGAGCGGGCCACGTTCATGGGGAAGTGGGGTCTGAAGCCCAGCCGCGGCGGCGACGGCAAGAGCTACCAGCATCTGGTGGACACCGAGGGCCGACCCCGGCTGCGCTACTGGCTCGACCGCATCCTCGCCGAGGGCATACTCGACGCCTCCGTCGCCTACGGCTACTTCCCGGCACCAAGCGAGGGCAACGACCTCGTCGTGCTGCACCACGGCGACGACCCGTCGGGCGTGCTGGGGGTCGCCGGCCTGCCCGCCCCCGACGGCGGCTCCGGCGGCACCGTGGATTCCGAACGCCTGCGATTCGTTTTCCCCCGGCAGCGGCGCGACCGGCACCTGTGCCTGGCGGACTTCGTTCGCCCACGCGAATCCGGCCAGACGGATGTCGTCGCCCTCCAACTGGTCACGGCCGGAGCGAACGTCGACACGGTCACGGCAAAGCTCTTCGCCGAGAACAAATACCGCGACTACATGGAGCTCAACGGGCTGACCATGCAGCTCACCGAGGCGCTGGCCGAATACTGGCACTCCCGGGTGCGGGAGGAGCTCGGCCTGGGTGCCGAAGACCCGGTCGAACTGGCCGGCATGTTCAAGCTCGAGTACCGCGGCACCCTGTTCTCGCTGGGCTACCCGGCCTGTCCCGAGATGGAGGACCGCCACACGGTCGTCGAACTACTCAGGCCTAAGCGGATGGGTGTGGTGCTGTCGGAGGAGCTGCAGCTGCACCCGGAGCAGTCGACGGATGCGTTCGTGTTCCACCACCCGGAAGGGAAGTACTTCTCGGTGTAGCCGGTGTAGCCGGTGTAGCCGGTTCGGCCTGGGGTGGTCGGGCGGCCCTGCCTGGCCGGCCCAGCTTCGCTCGGCGGAGAGCGGCCAGTGCGGCCGGGCCTACCAGCACGATCCCGACCGTGGTGGTGATGGCGCGCACGGTGTCCCAGGTGAGGGTCGACGTCACGAGCGTGTACAGGGCGAAGGAGGCGAGGTTCTCGCCGAGCGTGGCGTCGGCCGCATAGGAGATGTCGGTGCCCGAGCCCACCGCGAACGGCCAGAACCAGAGGTTCATCACCAGTCCGAAGAGGTAGGACGCCACGATGCCGTAGGCCACGAGCATCGCGATCTCGAGGCGGGCCGCGCCGATATGTGCGGAACGGATGCGCGGCAGCAGCGCCGCCCCGGCTCCCACCCAGCCGCAGGCGAACATCTGGAACGGGGTCCACGGGCCGAACCCACCCCACAGGGCCGAGGACACCGCGATGGTGAGCAGGCCGAGCAGGAACCCGAAGCGGGCCCCGTAGGCGCGACCGGCCAGGATCAGCAGGATGAACACGGCCTCGACGCCGCCGACGCCGGTGCCCGCGATGCGCACGGCGGCGCCGACCGCGGAGAGCACCCCCAGCAGGGCCACGGTCTTGGCCGTGTACATCTCCCCGTCGAGGGTGAGAGCGAGGGCCACGATCAGGGCCGGCACGAGCGCGAAGGCCACGACCGGCGCGGCCGACTGGGCGTTCTCCGGCAGCGCCGAGGCGAAGAACGGCCAGGCGAAGCCGGCGGCCGCGAGGATACTGCCGCCGCCGAGCACCCAGGCGGTCCAGCCCGTCCAGCCGGTGCGCCTCATGACCGCACCGGTTCCGGTTCGGTGAGCAGGCCGGCGGCCATGATGACCGTCTTCGTCGCCAGGGACCGGGCGAAGTCGCGGTCGTGGGTGGCGAACAGGACCGCCGACGTGTCACTCGAGGCGCGCACTAGCGCGGCGGCGACGATCGCCCGGGCCTGTGGATCGAGGCCGCGCGTCGGTTCGTCCACCAGCAGCACCCGCGGCTCGGCGGCCAGCTGGATGGCCATCACGAGGCAGAGGCGTTCGCCGGCCGAGAGGTCCCGCGGATGCCGCCGCATCAGGTGCGCCGCCTCCGCCATGGTGCCAAGCCCGAGTAGGTTCGCGAACCGGAGCGCGGTTCCGATCCCGGTTCCCTTCCCGGCCGGGGGCTTCAGCCGGCGGTCGGCCCGGCGGCACTCCTCGGCCACCGTGACGGCGAAGAGCAGATCGTCGAAATTCTCCGGCACCAGGGCCACAGCCGTGCGGCGGTATCGGGGGCGCAGCTGCGCCACGTCCCGCCCGGCCACGAGCACGCTGCCTCGCGTCGCCGAAAGGGCGATCGCGCGCAGCAGGCTGCTCTTGCCCGCGCCGTTCCGACCCTCGAGCGCCACCAGGTCGCCCGCGTAGAGGTCCAGCGACACATCGTCGACCGCCCGCTCGCTCCCGTGCAGAACCGTGAGGTGACGGATACTCGCGAGCGGCCCCGCAGGCCCGGTGGCGGGGGTGGTCAGGGTGCTCTGACCCTGCTGTGCCGCCTGCTCCGCCGCCTGCTCCGCCGCGACCAGCGCACTCGGCCGCTCGCCCGGGCCGAGCGCATGCACGCGCGCACCGCGGAGCTCGAGCCAGGCATCCGCCGAATTCGACCACTCCCGGGTGTTGTGCTCGGCGACCACGACGCAGACCTGGGTCTCGTGGGCCAGGCGGTCGAGCACCTGCACCACGCGCTCCCGCGCCGGGGTGTCGAGATCGGCCAGAGGTTCGTCCACGAGCAGCAGGATCGGCTGGTTGACCAGGGCGGCGCCGATGGCGACGAGACTGGCCTCGCCCGCCGAGAGCTCCGAGGTGCCGCGGCCGAGCAGATGCTCGATCCCCAGCCGCTCGGCCACGTCGCGCACCCGCTGCTCCACGAGGACCGGTGCGATGCCGCGCACCGCGAGGGCGAAGCCGATCTCGTCCGGCACGGTTTCGGCCACGAAGGAGAGCCGCACGTTCTGGGTGACAAGTCCGACGAAGCCGGCCGTTTCGCGCGGGGGAGTGGCGGCGCGGTCGGCGCCGCCCACCTCGATCGAACCGTGCTGGGTGCCTTCGGCGAAGTGCTGGAAGAGACCGCTCATGCTGTGCAGCAGGCTGGTCTTTCCCGATCCGGTCGAACCGGCGATCACGGTCAGCGTGCCGGGAGCGAGGTCGAGGGTGAGTCCCTCGAGGTGCCAGCGCTCACCCTCGAAGCCGAGTGCGGCATCCGTCATCACGACCGGCTTCTCACACTCGCCGGCTGCCGCCCGCGTGGCGGCGAACCCGCGGGACTCCATGGACGCAGCCAGGCCGAGCGCCCGTTCCACGGTCTGCTCGAAGACCGGCAACAGCAGGGCCGGTGCCGACCGTTCGCCGCGCAACGCACTGGCCGTGCGCACCCGGCGCACCGCGTCGATCAGTGCCGGGAACGTTGCCCAGGCGATCACGAGCGACCGCGACAGGGCGCGCAGCGGGCCCCGGTTAGCGCCCCGGGCGAAGAAGCGGCGCACGTCGACGAGCGCGTTGAGCACTCCGAACCCGAGGATCACCAGAGCGAAGGGCAGCGCGCTCAGGGCGGCATTGCCGAGGCCTCCGGTCGTGACGGGCCCGAACAACGCGATGTGGTTGAACGGCCCATCGAGCGGCAGGCGCGGGAGGTCGAGCAGCAACAGGCCGCCGCCGGATGCCCCGCTGAAGGCCACCCGGTAGAGCACCCGGATGCCCACGAACGCTCCGGCAAGCAGCGCCGCCGAGCGCAGGGGGGAAAACCGGAAGCGCAGCATTAGCTTCCGGGGGTGGGCGTCTCGGTGCCGGTCGTGAAGATGAGGCCGACGGACTGGCCCGGTTCCAGCTCGAGGCTGCCGAGGCCCTCCTGGGCGTACTCCCACTCCGCGTCGGCGGTGGGCTTGACCCAGAGCGCCCAGTAAGCGGCAGCGGCGGGCATGGACGCGCAGGTTTCGGTGAACGGGGTTTCGCCGGCCACCTTGATGGTTTCGTCGGCGGCCGGGCGGCCGCCCACGCGGCAGACCACCTGGTCGCCCCACTCCACGGTGCCCTCGGTTTCCACACCGGCGGTCGCCAGAACCGTGCTGGCCGTGATCGTCCCGGCGGTGGCGGTGGCGGTGTCGACGCAGTCCGTGATCTCGGGGGCGTCGAGCGCGCCGAAGTCGACGACGACGCTCACGCCGGCACAGGCCCCGTCGGCCGGAGCGGCGGTGGCGGTGGCGGAGGCGGCGGCGGGGGTGGTGTCGGTCTCGGGCGCGCCGGTGGTGCATCCGCTCAAGGCCAGCGCCCCCACCAGGGTCAGGGTGGCCAGTGCTGTCAGCTTCATGTGCTCCAGAATACCCAGCGGCGGGTGAAGTCTGGTTCCTGTCACGCGCTGAGACGGGGGCACCGAGTGTTCACCGGGCCGACACCGGCTGGAGACCGGGAGACCTCCGGGCGTCAGCATGAGGCTCATAGATTCGATGGCGTTGTACCTACCCCCTATGAAGGAGTCGCGCCTTGCGCAAAAAGATCGCTGTCTTTGCCCTCACCGCCACCGCCACTGCCACCGCAGTCGTCGGCATCGCCCCTGCCGCGCTCGCCGCGACCGGCCCGTTCGATTTCGTGCCTCTCGCCGGTTCCGCCTACGGCATGGGCAGCACCGACTGGACCCAGCCGTACCTGCTACCGGAGGGCTTCACCCAGACCCTCGTGCACGACGAAACCGTGCTCGACGTCTACCCCGGCGTCGACGACCTGCATGACATGAACACCCAGAACGAGACCGGTGCTCAGGCCGGCCGCTTCCTCTACAACACTTACGAGGTCGGCTCGAACGGCGCCGTCTCTGTGACCGACCTGAAGACCGGTGCGGTCAGCGTCATCGCGCAGCGCGCGGACTGGAACCGTCTCGATGGCATCCGCTGGACCCCCTGGGGCAGCCTCCTCGTCACGGAAGAGACCACCGGCGGCAAGGTCTTCGAACTGTTCTTCGCGAAGAACGACCCGACCACGGTCGAGCGTATCGAGGAGCGCACCGAGCTCGGAGCGCAACGTCACGAGGGCATCGACGTCACGGCCGACGGCTCCGTCATCGTCATCGACGAACTCAACGGCGGCTCAATCTTCAAGTTCGTGCCGACCGTTCGCGGCGACCTCTCCCAGGGCCGGCTGCACGCCCTCAAGATCACCGGGCTGACGGATGCCGCGCAAAAGTGGAACCAGGCCACCTTCACCGAGAAGGTCGGCGCCTTCGAATGGGTGGCCCTCGACCAGGCGCAGGTGCGCGTCGACGCGGATGCCGCGGCCAACGCGGTGAGCGCCACCGAATTCGGTCGCCCGGAAGACGTCGAGATCATCGGCCAGACCCTTTACGTGGCCAACACTTCCGAGGAGCGTGTGGTCGCGATCGACCTGTCGAAGCTCACCGTCAGCAGCTTCGTCGAGGCCGGCGTGAACGTGCCGGTCGAGGACAAGGCCGCCGGGGTCAGCGGGTTCAACAACCCGGACAACCTTGCAGAGGGCCCCGACGGCGCCCTCTGGATCACGGAAGACAACAGCTTCAGCGACATCTTCCGGGCCGAAAAGGACCGAGACCACGACGGAGCGTCCGACAGCGTCGAGCTCTTCGCCTCGCTGACGGATGAAGGCGCCGAGACCACCGGGATCTACTTCGGCAAGAACCCGAAGGAGCTGTTCGCTACGGTGCAGCACCCCGACAAGGACCTCGCCGACGGCATCTGGAAGATCACGCGCGACTAGCCTCGCCCCGGAGGCAGGCTACTGCAGCGCCGAGGTCAGCCGCGCGAGGCCGTCGAGCACGGTCTTGCTGTGGGGCTCGTTGTTCCAGTCCGACAGCGTCAGCTCCCGGCTCACCTCCCGGTAGCCTGCCTCCACCTCCCGCATCCGGTCAACGAACGTGCGCCCACGCCCCATCAGGGAGGTCTCGAAGTGCCGCGTCGTCAAGAAGCCGGCATGAATGTAGCGCGGGTGAGGCGCGGAGGTGCGGGCAGCCTCAGTTCTGCGACAACCCGCGGGTGCCCGGCAGTTCCTCGCTCGACACCGAGCTGAGCAACAGGCTGGTCTCGCTGTTGAGCACGCCCTCGATCGAGCGCACCTGCCCGAGCAGCCGGTCGAAGTCGGCCAGGGTGTCGGTGCGCAGCTCGGCGACGAGGTCCCAACCGCCGTTGGTCGAGTGCAGAGCCTTCACCTCCGGAAAGCCGCGAAGGGCGTGGATCACCTTCGTGATCGCGCGCCCCTCCACTTCGATCAGGGTGATGGCCCGAATCGAGTTCGGGTCGCGGTCCTCCCTGATCCGCACGCCGAAACCCACGACGGTTCCCGAATCGGTCAGCCTCTTGAGCCTGCTGTTGACCGTGGACCGGGTGACACCGAGGTCGCGGGCGAGGCTGGCCACGGGCTCGCGGCCATTCACGCGGAGGACGGAGAGCAGGCGGCGGTCGAGGTCATCGAGGGGATACATTGCACATAGTGTATGTATATAGAGCGCACAATGCATAGTCATCTGGACAGAATGCGGCAATAATCGAATGGCGGCTGCACATCGCCCATGCATATGGTTGTAGACCTGAACGAGGGGAGACGCACGTGGTGCGCTTTGTAGACGTAGGAAACATCAACCGCTGGGCCGCCGCGACGGGTGTGGAACGCATCCTCACGGACATGGTCGAGTACCTCGAACGGGACTTCCGCCGCTGGCCTACCTTCGACAAGGCGCCGCGCGTGGCCAGCCACTCACCACTCGGCGTGATCGAACTCATGCCCACGAGCGACGGCGTCACCTACGGCTTCAAGTACGTCAACGGTCATCCGTCGAACCCGTCGCGGGGCCTGCAGACCGTCACCGCGTTCGGCGTCCTCGCCGACGTGCAGAGCGGCTACCCCACCTTCTGGTCCGAGATGACCGTGCTCACGGCCTTCCGCACCGCCGCGACCTCGGCCATGGTCGCGCGCGCGCTCGCCCGCCCCGACGCCCACACCATGGCCATGATCGGCACGGGCACCCAGTCGGAGTTCCAGGCGCTCGCCTTCCGTGGGCTCCTCGGCATCAACCGGCTCCGCGTCTGGGACACCGATCCCGATGCCATCGCCAAATTCGTGCGCAACCTGGCTCCGCTCGGTTTCGAGATCATGGTCGCCACCGGGGCGACGGATGCCGTGACCGGCGCCGACATCATCACGACCTGCACCGCGGACAAGGCGAATGCCACCGTACTCACCGACGCCATGGTCGGCCCCGGCGTGCACATCAACGCCATCGGCGGCGACTGCCCGGGCAAGACGGAGCTCGACGCGGGCATCCTGCACCGCGCCGACGTCTTCGTGGAATTCACCGCGCAGACCCGTATCGAGGGCGAAATCCAGCAGATGCACCCCGAATTCCCGGTCACCGAGATCTGGCAGGTGCTCCTCGGCGAGGCCGCCGGCCGCACCTCGGCAGAGCAGATCACGGTCTTCGACTCCGTGGGCTTCGCCATCGAGGACTTCTCGGCGCTCCGCTTCCTGCAGGATGCCGTCGACCAGACCTCGTTCTACACCGATATCGACCTCGTCGCCGACCCCGATGACCCGAAAGACCTCTTCGGTCTGGTCACCGCGGGCGCGCCCGTCCTCGTCTGACCCCGGTGTCCGTGCAGGCCCCATCGGCCGTGGTGCTCATCCGGCCACATTTCTTCTCGCCGAACCCCGAGACGGCCCATGACAACGCTTTCCAGTCACGGGACGCCGGGCACGACGCCGCCCTGGTGGCCGAGGCCGCCTACGCCGAGGTGACCCAGGTAGCAGGCACCCTGGAGGCGCAGGGCATCGCGGTGCACCTGTTCGATGACGACGGGCCGGGCCGCCCCGACAGCGTGTTCCCCAACAACTGGATCTCGACCCACGCCGGGGGTCACGTGGCGCTCTATCCGATGCACGCGCCGAACCGGCGCACCGAGCGCCGGGGTGACATCGTCGAGATGCTCAAGCAGCGCTACCGCGTGCAGGATGTCGTCGACTACTCCGGTCTCGAACTCGACGACGTCTTCCTCGAGGGAACCGGCGCCATGGTTCTCGACCATGCGGCGCGCATCGCCTATGTGGCCCGGTCGCGGCGGGCCGACCCGATCGCGCTCGAACGGTTCTGCACCAACTTCGGCTACGAGCCCATCGTCTTCGACGCGTCTGACGAGAACGGCACGCCGATCTACCACACCAACGTCATGATGTGCATCGCCACGGACTTCGCCCTGGTCGGTCTCGACCTGATCGAGTCGCCGGCCCGGCGCAGCCACGTCGTGGAGCGCCTGGCGGCGCAGGATCGGCAGGTGCTCGCCCTCGACCGCGATCAGATCCGCAACTACGCCGGCAACGCGATCGAACTGCACGGCCGGAACGGACGAATGCTGGCGCTCTCCCGCCGCGCCCTCGGCAGTCTGACTGCCGAGCAGCGCCGGATCATCGAGCAGAGCTGCACGATCCTGCCGCTTGACGTGCCCACGATCGAACTCGCCGGCGGCTCAGTGCGGTGCATGCTCGCCGGGATCCACCTCGACCGTCGTGCTGCGTTCACCAGTCAGGCGGCCGCGGCCGCCTGAGGGCTCAGGCGTTCGACGCTAGAGGCATTCGTCCGGATGGATGCTCCTGGTTGAAGCCCGGCGGTTGCGTCCGCGAAACCAATCCGTGGGGTGTGGCTTCGGGAGGATCTTCGCGACCGCGACCACGAGTGCGGCGAACATGACCGTTTTGATGGCGACGAACGCCGCAAGGATGGCGAATTCGTCCGATTGGAACACCGTTGACGGAAGGAGGATTCCGACCGGAACCAGGGCGTGGAGAGCATCAACCATGATGGATCAGGCCACCCTTTGCAGTTCGTCGTTGGCTGCGGATTGGATGACATGGCCCCACTGTGCCTGCCGGCCCAGGGTGATGTCGATGATCCCCTTGACAAAGACGAGGTCTAGGAACACATCGAAGATCAGCTCGGGGAAAAGCGTGAGCGCCAGCAGGCGTGCCCGTAGACCGCCCGCCCAGACCGACACGACACGTTCGGCGATGAAAACGAGACCGAGGCCAGCCCGAACGGAAACCAGACCCACGAATCGATCGCCAGAAGCGTCACAAGCATGAGCAGCAGGAACGCGCTGAGCGCGATGAAGCTGTAGCCCAGGCCCAACTGCTGGGCCCAGTACCGGAAGGTGAAGGGTGAGACGCCGTATGCCCCGATGTTCTCCAACGCGCCCCGTTGCCAGCGCAGGCGTTGTACCCACAGAGTGCGAACGGTTGGCATTACCTCGGTGACCACCGTGCACTTTGAGGGAGAGATGATGAGCGCTCCCAGCGACTTCAGGGCAATGGTGAGTTCGTTGTCTTCCGTGAGCGCGGCGGTGTCATAGACATCCCCGCTGGCATCGGGAATCGTGTCGCCGCGACTTTCAGCCACCGTACGCAAGGCGACGGGCCGGAAGAGCGAAGCGGTGCCCGTGAGCACGAAGACGTGGCCCCGGCGACGGCGACTGTCACGGGAGTACCGAATGTACTCGTTGCGCTGGAACTGACCGAGAAGCCCGGAACCTTCCTCTCCGTAGAACAACCCACCGACCGCCATCAGCGCACGATCGCTGGTGAAGCGACCAACGGCGGCTTCCAGAAAGCCGTCGTCGAGACGTGTGTCGGCATCCAGGACCATGATGAGGTCGTTGTCGCCCTGGCCCGGTAGGAGCACCTTCAGGATTTGATTGAGCGCCCCGGCTTTCTTGAATGTGTTCCGGCGAGATTCGAAGTTCTCCACCCCCAGCGATCGGGCAATGTCGACGGTCCCGTCGGTGCAGTTATCCGCCACGACCACGACGCGTTCCGGGCGGTGCGACTGGGCGAGCAGCGATGACAGTGTCGCGAAGATCGATGCCTCTTCGTTGTGCGCGGGCACCAGAACGGTCACGGTCACGGCGCCGGCGAAGACTCCGCGCGTTCTTGCCATCGCGATTCCCGCCGAGAGGGGAGTGGTGCGCTGGTTCAAAGACCGACGGGCCTTGCTCGACGTTCCTCGTTCGAGCATCGCAATTCCTGCGGCGACGACAAACCAGAGGAGGGCCGCTGCACCTCCAGCCACAAGCCCGATGACGACGCCGACGCCGCGATCGAAAGTCTTTGCCCCGATGAGCGCAGATCAGCAGAGTAGGGGGACCTCGACCCTCCCGCTGCTGCTCCCGCTCCGGAAGAACTCGATCGCCGCCTCCCGGAACGCGCGTGACGTCGGGGCGTTGAAGTGATTGCGCCCGGGGATCTCGAAGAATCCTCCGCTCGGCGTGGCCGCGGCAAGTACCTTGGAGGCCTCGAGGATGCTGTCTTTGGTCCCGGTGGCGAAGAGCACGGGCTGAGTCGGCGCGTTGTCGGCGCCGGGTTGGGGGCCGCCGCGCATTCCCTCGACGAGGGCCACGAGGGCTTTGAGGTCGTTGCCGGGCAGCGCGCGGGCCATGGTCAGGTAGGCCCCGGTAAGGCGGTCGGCGACCTCGGTGCCGTGCTCGATATGAGCGCGGGCATCCGTGACCTTGAAGCGTCTGAGGGGGTCGCCGTCGGGTATGCCGCCGAGCACGGCCCGCGAGATGCGTCCCTCCAGTTTGCGGGCGGCCTGCCAGCCCACGCGGGCGCCGAGGGAGTATCCCGCGTAGGCGACCTCGTCGAGCAGGTAGGCGTCGAGTACCTGCAACACGTCGTCGACCAACGCCTCCATCGTGTAGTCGGCGGGGGAGCGGGGCTTGTCGCTCAGGCCGTGCCCGCGCTGGTCGATCGCGATCAGGTGGAAGCCGGCGCGGATGAGATCGCGCGTCCAGCCGGTGACGTGCCAATTGGCGACGGCGCTGGAGGCGAAGCCGTGCACGGCGAGCACGGTGGGGGCGCTCGAATCTCCGAATTCGTAGGTGGCCAGGTTGACTCCATCGGCCGAATAGACGAAGCGGTGCGGTGGGGCGGTGCGTTGTGACATCACGGACCATTGCATCACGACCATCCGGATTTCGGCCCACCAGGTCGACTTTTGGGCAATCCCGCCACCCTGCTTTGCCAGTGCTTTGCCAGCTAAAAATGAGGATATGTCCAGAAATCCCGGGCAGTCTTGGAGGTTCGCCCGGCCGGGTCCCCGACCGAGGAACGTCGAAAAAGAAGCGTGAGCGCAGCCGCGTGCGCGATTTGCCCAGTGAAAGTTATGCCAAACTCAGACTCGTCTTCCCCTTTGTCCGTCCTTTTCCCCAGTTCAAACCCTGAATCAGACGCCACTCCGGTCCGTGCGGCAGCCGCGATCGGCACCGACGTCGGACTCACCCGCCATCAGGAAACGCGTCGCCGGCGTGGACGAAGCCGCCTACTCGTGGCCGGCGCCGTCATCGCCGTTGGCGCCATCGTGGGCAGTGGATTCTCCGCCCAGTCTGCGTCGCAGGCTGCCGCGGACGAGCAAAAGAAACGCATCATTGCCACCGCAGCTCTGGCAGCCGCCACCGGCCCTCATCCCGAGCAGGCAGGCAGTCTCGACGGAGTCGTCCCGGCCCACGCCTCCGCGAGCGCCCGCACCGCCCTTGCCGGTGCCACCGGCGTGATCGCGGCGGCCCAGGGCAAGACGGATGTCTCGGCCCTCTCGAGCACCGTCGCCTCGCTCAGCGAGTACACGCTTCTGGCTCCCGAACGAGTTTTCGATCTTGTGGAGCAGGTCACTGCCGAAGCCGAGGTCGTGAAGGCCTCGACCGCCGAGGCCGATCGCATCGCTGCGGAGCAGGCCGCGGCTGCTGGTCAGGCTGCCGCAGCTGCTCAGGCTGCCGCAGCTGCTCAGGCTGCCGCGGATGCCCAGGCGCAGGCCGCGGCCCAGGCGGCGGCACCGAAGCCGGCAGCACCCAAGCCGGTCGCGCCCGCCCCGGCACCGCCCCGCCCCGCCGCCCCCACGAACCCCAGCGGAGCCCAGGCGATCGCCCGGGACATGATGGCGTCCAAGTACGGCTGGGGCGCCGACCAGCTCGGATGCCTGGTCAGTCTCTGGAACAAGGAGTCCGGCTGGAACGTCAACGCCTACAACGCCTCGAGCGGCGCCACCGGCATCCCGCAGGCCCTGCCCGGCAGCAAGATGGCCTCGGCCGGCGCCGACTGGGCGACCAACCCGGCCACCCAGATCTCCTGGGGTCTGAACTACATCGCGGAGCGCTACGGCGACCCCTGTGGAGCGTGGTACAAGTCGGTGGCCTCGGGCTGGTACTGATGGTCAACATCTTCGAAAAGTAATGTAGATTTTCTGCGTATTACTAGAACTGAGATTCCATCAGTGCTAAAATCAGGGTATGGAAAACCTGGCCGATCTCAGCGACATCGAGGACTTCGACATCGAAGAGCTTGACGACGGTGGCGCGCTCGGCGTCGTGACGGCCGACACGTCCGGTGATGCGGCTTCCCTCGATCGCAGAATGAGTGTCCTGGCCGAGCTGGTCTCCGCGGCCGCGGCCGCCGACCGACTGCTCGCCGCGGCGTCGGCGGCGCGGGCCGAGGCGGTCGACGAGGTGCGGGCCTGGTGCCTGTCCAATGAGCTTGCCGTCGAACGTGATCGCGCCCGCCGGACGGCTCGGGCCGAGGCCGTCGAACAGGGGCTCACGCCGCCTGCCGACAGCGCGGCCGACAGCGCGGTTGACAGCGGTTCGGTTTCGGCCGGCGTGGCCGGTTCCCGGTGGAACGCCCTTGAGATCGCCTACCGCACCGCGATCTCCGAACTCGCCTGTGCGTTGCACATCTCCCAGGCTTCGGCCTCCAATCTGATGGCGCAGAGCGAGGCGCTCACCGGCACGTTCACCGCCAGCCGCAATGCCCTCGCGGCCGGCCAGATCAGTTACGCGCACGTGCGGGTCCTGATCGAGCACGCCAATATTCTTCCGACGGCGGCCCGCGCCGCCTTCGAGGCCGAGATGCTGCCCCAGGCGAAACGGCTCACCGTGCCCCAGTTCGACCGCACGGCCCGCCGCCTGCGGGAGAAGTCGCATCCGGAGTCGATTACCGTGCGCCGCAGCAAGAGCCAGGCCGACCGCACCCTCATGTTCGAGCCGGCCGCAGACGGCATGGGGTGGCTGCACAGCTACCAGCAGCTGCCGGTTGCCCAGGCGATTTTCCACCGAGTCAACGACATGGCGGCCAGTCTGCAGGGCCCCGACGAGCACCGCACCCTGGCCCAGCTCCGAGCGGATGCCTTCGCGGCACTGGTGGTCGACGGCGTCACCCCCGCGGGGCTCGGCCGGGGCATCCGCGCCACCGTGAACGTGACGGTGCCGGTGCTCACCCTCCTCGGCCGCAGCGACGAGCCGGGTCACCTTGAGGGGTGCGGGCCGATCGACCCCGAGACGGCCCGGGAACTGGCGGCCGGAGCGCCGAGCTTTACTCGCATCCTGGTCCATCCCGAGACCGGCGTGATGCTGTCGGTCGGCCGAGATCAGTACCGGGTGCCGAAGGACCTCCGGCGGCTCCTTGTGATTCGAGACGAAACCTGTCGATTCGCCGGCTGCAACCGACCGGCGGCCCGCGCCGAGATGGACCACAGCCACGAATGGCAAGAAGACGGCATCACTCGGTACGACAACCTCGCCAGCCTCTGCGCGCCCGACCACCGGTTGAAGACCCAAACCAACTGGACGGTGACCCAGTCGCCGGGCGGCGAGCTCCACTGGACTGCGCCCAGCGGTCTCCACTACAGGTCCGATCCGGCAATACCCTTCGAGCCTCCGGGCGCCGTCGACGACCCACCGCCCTTCTAGGGCCGGCGTCCAGGGTCACAATGTCTGCTGAAGCTCCCTCTCGTGCTCGCGGGAGCCCAGACCGACAAGGGCGGCTGGGCATTGGCTGGCTACGAGGAGGACAAGAAGCTGGCCGGGATCGTAACGGCCGCAGTGTTCGTGACATCCGCGATCTCCTCCGGGGTCGCGAACACGTGCAAGCCGAGGCAGGTCAGGGCGTAGCCTCAAGCCATGAAGCGTGCGCTCGCAAGTGCCCTGGTGTCGGCCCAGTTCCTGCTGCTCCTGGCCCTGGCCCTCCTGCCCCACGGCACACTGTGGCCGGTGCACCTCGCCGTTGTCTTTGGCGCGATCGTGCTTGCTGTCGCCGGCGCGGTCTTCGCCGTGCTCGGCATGCTCGGCCTCGGACCGGCCCTCACCGCGAGCCCGATTCCGCGGGAACACGCGCCTCTGGTCACCACTGGTGTCTACGGTCTTGTGCGCAGCCCCATCTACACCGGTCTGATGATCTGCGGCCTTGGGCTCGTGCTGCTCGGCGCATCGGTCTGGCATCTCGTAGCCTGGCTCGCCCTCGTTCTGCTGCTGGCGGGCAAGGCACGCTGGGAAGAGCGGATGCTCGTGGCCGAGCACCCGGACTACGCCGCTTACGGCGCCCGCGCCGGCCGCTTCCTCCCCGGGATGGGCCGGCTGAAGCCGTGACGTGGTGAACCAATTCGACGGAGATTTTGGAGCACAAGTGCTTTTCGGCCGGGTTTTGGGACATTTCGGCCAAGGTCTCCGTCGAATTCGTTCAGAACGCGGAGAGGAACACGACGGCTGGAACACGACGGCTGAAACACGACGGCTGAAACACGACGGCTAGACGAAGACCAGAACCAGCCGCACGACGACAGCCAGAATCGCGACTCCCGACAGGGCCAGCGACGCGAGCACCAGCCCTCGCCCTCGGGCGCCGGCCGGGATCACACTGAAAGCCCGCAATGAAAGGGAAAGCCCGATCAGGGCAACGAACAGCGCGGGAAACGGCAGCAGCACCGCGAGGACGACGCTGACGACCGACACCCAGAAACCCGGCACCCGGCCGGGCGTCTTCGACCAGTCCAGGTGGGGCGCACCGAGATTGAGCAGGTTGTTGCCCTCCATATTCGCGCGCGGGTCGGTCACGTGTCGCTCCTTCAGCTTGTCCTGACAGTCTCACACGCGCCACGAGCGCCTGCCCGCGTGTCGGCCCGCACGCGAGGACCGTTACCCTTGAGGAGGCCCGGGAAGGAACTTCTATATGAGCGAGCTTGCGGGTGAACTGGCGCGGGTGCGCGAAGCCTTCGACAAACCCACCCTGCGCCTGCTGGACCGCAAGTGGGCGCCGTTCGTGCTCTTCGTGTTCAAGTCCTCCTTTAGCCGCGACCGGCGCAGCGTGCGGGCCGATCTGCTGCACATTCAGGTCGACGCCTACCTTGCCGACCTGCGCTCGGTCGGCAGCGATGTGCCGGGCAAGACCGGTCGGGCCCTCTGCGTGCAGTGGATGAACGACCAGTGGCTCTACCGCGAAACGGGGGAGGGCGACGAAGAACACTACTCGCTCACCTCGCACGCACTCGAGGCGCTGCTCCTGGTCGAGAGTCTGTCCCGCGATCGGGCTTTGATCAGCGAATCCCGTCTCACCACGATCGTCGACACGGTGCGCCACCGCGCCACGCAGGCCAACCCTGATCGGGAGGAGCGCATCCGCCGCCTCGACCGGGCGATCGCCGAGAACGCCGCCGAGCGCGACCGCCTCGCAGCCGGCGGCGAGATCGCGCCCGTCTCGAACGAGCAGATGCGTGAGGGCTACGCCGACCTGGTCGACCTGATCGGCCAGCTGCCCAGCGATTTCAAACGCGTCGAGGAATCCGTCGCCGCCATGCACCGGCAGATCGTCAACGATTTCCGCGGTGAGGAACGCCCGATCAGCGAGGTACTCGACGAGTACCTCGCGAAAACGGATGCCCTGATGACCTCGACCCCGGAAGGTCGCGCCTTCGAGGGGGCCTTCACCCTGCTGCGTAACGACGACCTGCTGCGGGAGCTGGGGGACGACCTGGAGACGATCCTGCTGCATCCGTTCGCCCTCGAACTCAGCGCCACCGACCGCCGCAGCTTCATGGGCACCGTGCGCCTGATCCGCAAGGGCATCGACGACGTGCTCACCCAGCGCAACGGGCTGACGACCACCCTGCGCGAGCACATCGTCAACCACGACGTGGTCAAGGACCGCGAACTCGAACGCCTGCTGCGCGAGATCAACAAGGAACTCGCGACCTGGATGCAGACCGCCGGGCCCCGCTCCACGGTCACCGCCGAACTCATGCCGGGAACCCTCGACGCCCCGCACCTCCGCGAACGCTTCTACGACCCGGGCGCCCACCGCGCGCCGCCCGAGCTGCAGGATGTCTCCGACGACGCCCCGCCGCCACCGAGTCTCGACGAGATGCGCACGCAGGGCGGCCCGCTGCTGGGGGAGCTGCGCGACGCGATCGTGACGGCCTTCAACCACGGCGACGCCGCATCCGTCGGTGACGCCTTCAACGATCTCGACGTCACCCTGCGCCGCCCGGTCGAGATTCTGGGGATGCTTCAGATCGCCACCCAGATCGATGCGGTCAGCCGGTCCCAGACGCTCGAACGATTCGAAACCGTGCGACCCGACGGCTCCACCCGCAGCTTCGAGGTGCCCCGAATCATGCTCAGCGACGACGAAACTGCGGCGCTGTCCGCCCTGAACTACGGATCCGACAATGACTGACGAGCCCACCGCCGAGCACCCCGACATCGATATGCCCAGCTTTTCCCTCTTCGAGGGCGACGAGGGCGGACTCACCGTGGAGCAGCGTCGCACCCTGGTGCTGCTGCTGAAGCACCGCTACATCTCCGCCGCGCTGCAGCCGGCCGAATGGCAGACGCTGCTGTGCTCCCAGAGCCTGCTCAAATCGCGCCTGAACGACATGTTCCTCGATCTGCATGTCGACCTGCACTACGAGGTGGCATTCAAACGGCAGGCGGTCGCCGAGGGCGGAGACCGGTTCCCGACCCTGCTGCACGACGTGTCCTACACGCGGGAGGAGACCATTCTGCTCGTGCTGCTGCGGCAGCGGTTCCGCAGCGAGCGTGCCAACGGCCACGACATCGTTATCGTGGACCGCGACAACCTGGTGGAGAACGTCGGCCATTTCCGGCCCGAACACGCCACCGACCGGTGGGGCGACGCCCGAAAGGCCACGGCCGCCGTCGACAGCCTCGCGAAGGCGCGGGTGCTGCTGAAGACCAGCGATCCCGACCGATTCCGCATCTCCGCCGTGATCGAGGTGCTGCTGCCGGTGGAACGGCTGAGCGAACTGCTGGAGTGGCTGGTCACCCAGAACGCTGATCCCGGCCCGGAAGCCACCGATCTTGACGATCTGCCTCTCCTGTCCGAAGCCCTGCCGGAGGCCCTGTCATGAACGATTCCCCGCTCTTCTATGTTGACGGCCTCACCGAAGGCACCACGCAGTGGCGCGCCGAGTCGTTCCAGATGGTGAACTGGGGCGGCTTTCAGGGCCACCACGAGGTTGCGTTCGCGCCCAGCGCCACCCTGGTGTCCGGCGCGTCCGGAACCGGCAAGAGCAGCCTGCTCGACGCCTACCTCGCCCTGATGATGCCGTCGGACACCCCCTTCAACGGCGCCTCCAACGACGCCGGCTCCGGGCGGGCGCGCAGCGCCGACCAGCGCAGCCTGATGACCTACCTCAAGGGCAAGACCGACGCCAACCGGGAGGCCGGCACGGGGGAGCTGCAGGACCAGGTGCTCCGCGGTGCCCACGAGTCCACCTGGGGTGCCGTGTCGATGACCTTCATCGACGACAACCAGCGCCGTTTCACAGTGTTACGGGCCTACTTCGTGCCCCGTGGCGCCACCCGGTTCGCCGACATCACCATGAAGATGGCCACGATCGACGGATACCTCGACCTGCGCGACCTGGCCGACGTGACCGAGTCCCGGTTCGACAAGCGCGCCCTCAAATCCCGGTTCCCCGAACTGGATGTCTTCGACACCTATGCGGCGTTCGCCCAGACCCTGTACACCCGCCTGGGCATCGGCGCCAACGGCGAGGGCGGCAAGGCGCTCAGGCTGCTCGCACGCATCCAGGCCGGCCAGCAGGTCAAGACGGTCGACGGGCTCTACAAGTCGATGGTGCTTGAGGAACCGTCCACCTACGGGGCCGCCGACAAGGCCGTCGCCCACTTCGAAGACCTCGAACGGTCCTACGGCGCCATGGTCGCCGAGGCGCAGAAGGCCAAGGTGCTGGAACGCCTGCCCGTCCTGCACCGCGTCTACGAGACGGCGACCGATAAGGCCGACCTGATCGACACCTTCGGCGTGCACCGCTCCGGAGACACGCCGTTCGTGCTGTGGCAGCTCCGCACGGAGCAGAGCCTGCTCGAGGAAGCCGCCGACGTCAACCGGGTGCAGCGGCGCGACACCCAGCTTCGCTCCACGACGGCCCGGGATGCCGAGACCGCGTTGAAAGCGCGCGTCGCCGACCTGCAGCGCCAGCAGCGTGACAACGGCGGCGACGTGCTCGTCAGCCTGCAGAACGAGCTTGGCCAGCTCACCGACAAACGCGACGACGTGGCCGCCGAGCGCTCCAAGTTCGACGGGCGCATCCGGCCTCTCGGCCTCTCCATCGACTCCGGCGACGACTTCGATCGGGCCCGCGCCGCGGCCGACGGGTTCCTGTCCGGCTTTCCCACTGCCGAAATCGACCTCGAGAACAAGAGAAGCGCGCTGCAACGCACGGCCTATCCGGTCGAGGAGAACCTCCGCACCCTGGGGCAGGAGCACCAGTTCCTGTCCGGGCGGGCGAGTCTGGTTCCCCAGCACCTGCACAGCGCACGCCTGCTGATCGCCGAGGCGTCGGGCATCCCCGCCGAGGAGCTGCCCTTTGTCGCCGAACTGATCGATCTGGCCCCCGGCGAGGACGCCTGGCGCCAGGCGGCCGAGGTCACCTTGGCCTCCGTCGTGCGCGTACTGCTCGTCGACGAGACTCGTCTGCGCGCGCTCAGCCTGGCCATCGACCCGCTTCGCATCCCCGTGCGCATCCACTTCGACGGGGTGCCGCTGCGCTCGCACGAGCAGATCGACGGTGACCCGCGCTTCGTGTCGGGAAAGCTCGTCTTCAAGGACTCGCCCTTCAGTGGCTGGGTGCGGGACCGGGTACAGGCCGCGAACCTCGACGCGGAGTGCGTCGCCACGGCCGCCGACCTCGTCGGGGACGGCCCGAGGGTCACCCCGAGTGGGCAGACCCGCAACGGTTCCCGCGGCGCCCATGGCTGGAACAGCGACCAGAAGTCGATCATCGGCTTCTCCAGCCGCACCCGCCTGCACGACATCGACGAGGAGCTGGCCCGCCTGCGGCTTGAGGCCGACAGCCTGGCGCGTGAAGCCTTTGCGCACGGGGCGAGCCTCGCCGACCTCCGGGCCCGCAGGGCCGCACACCAGTTCGTCGTCGACGCGGCCTGGCCGGCCATCGACGTGCAAGCCGCGGATGTCCGCATCACTGACAAGCGGGCCGAGCGCGAGCGCGTGCTCGCCGACAGTGACGTGCTGCGCGCCCTGAAAGACGAGGAAGAGCGTCTGGCCGCCGAACTGGGAACAGCCCAGAAGCTGAAGCACGCCACGGAGCTTGCCCTGCAGGCCCTCGTCGCCGAGCAGGGCCGCTTCGTGGACCGGCAGGATGCGGTGAGCAGCCGCCTCGACCGCATCGACGGTGACCCGGAAGCCGCGCTGTCCCTGTCGGAGGAGCACGCCACCCACCTCGACGCCCAGTTCGCGGCTGTCGCCGACCAGCACGACCTCGACGCGTTCGACGGGGCCATCAGGCGGCTGCGCGAGCGCCTCACCGAGCAGTCCAGTCAGGACCGGGACAGCGCCGCGGGCGCCCGCAACACCCTGATCGGCATCTTCGAGACCTTTCAGAGCCGCTGGCCCGACCCGAACATCGGCGTCTCGCTCGATTCCTACCCGAGCTACCGGGACATCCTTGACGCCGTCTACACACTCGGCTTGCACGATCGGCGCCAGGAGTGGAAGCGCCGCCTCGCGCTCTGGAGCGGCCAGGACCTGGTTCCCCTGGTCGGGGCATTCACCTCCTCCATCGAGGAAATCGAAGATCGTCTCCGTCCCATCAACGAGATCCTCACCACACTGCCGTTCGGAGCCGGGCGCGACCGCCTCAAGATCGCGTTGCGTCGCCTCCACCGCGATGACGCCACCGCGTTTCGCACGGAACTCAAGGTGCTGTCCTCCGGATCCACGGATGCCTTCACCGACGAGCAGACCGAAAGCCGGTTCACCCGGTTGCAGGCGTTCATGAACCTGATCCGCAAGTCCGCCGACGGTCCGCGCCAGGAATCCCAGCGCGATCTGCTGCTCGACGTGCGCCGGCACGTGGAGATCACCGCCGTGCGCACCACCCCGGAGGGCGTGGAAGTCAGCACCTACTCGTCGCTCGGCGGCAAGAGCGGTGGCGAGTCCCAGGAACTGGTGGCGTTCGTCGTGGGAGCCGCCCTGCGGTTCCAGCTCGGCGACGAGAGTCGCACCCGCCCGCGTTTCGCGCCGGTCTTCCTCGATGAGGGCTTCGTGAAATCGGACTCCGAGTTCGCCGGCCGTGCCGTGTCGGCGTGGAAGGGGCTGGGCTTCCAGCTCATCATCGGTTCCCCGCTCGACAAGGTCACCGCGCTTGAGCCGCACATGGAGCTGGTGCTCTCGATGACCAAGAACAACAGCACCGGGTTCTCCTACATCACGCCGCTCTCGTCGTCGGTGCGCTCGCATTAAGCTCCGCGCAGGACCCTACCGCGACAGGGGGAGCCCTGATTTCGGCAGGCCTGCACAGTAAGATTTTGTAGCGTGGCCGCAATTAAGGTGATCGTCGACGAGGGGCTCAAGATCGCGCTTTCCGCCGTCCGAATGGCGGTGAAGAACGACATCATCGTGGGCGCTCTCGGTGATCACGCCGACTACGATCCGGAACGCTACGCGGCGACAGCCCGGCACGAGCTGCACCTGCTCACCCGGCAGAACGAGCAGTACGCCCGCCGGGTCAAGGACCTGCGCACAGAGCTGACCAGGTCACGGTGGACCTCCGATCTCACGGAAGACCAGCACCACGACATCATTCAGCTCAAACTGCGCCGACGCGTGCATGAGAAGCTCGCCGAGGCCCTCGAGGCCGTGGCCGCCGACGACGACAAGGTCGCGCGTCTCGTGCGGCGGGCCCAGCGGGCCGCCAGCGACGAGGTCAGTGACGCGGTGTCGTCACGCCTGATCAGGCTGAACATCGACTGGCATGACCCCGATTACGAGGCCCGGCGGGAGGCCCGCACCGAGGTGTTTCTGCACATCGACCTCGCCCTTTTGAAGCTCAAGCACGACGCCGCGACCGACCTGTCCGCCAGCGACTACTGACTCCGGACTCAGTTGCGGGTGAAGAGCCGCGCGAAGAAGCCGGGAGTCGGGGCGTCTTTCTCGTGTCCGCGGCACCGTTGTGCACCCGGAACGCCTCGCATCACCTGGTCGACGTGCTGGCCGCACCCGGCCCAGGTCGTTTTTCCACATTTCTTACACGTAACTTGACGGCACATCCGTTGAACCCTTTCGTTGAACTCGTCCGCCCAATATACCCCATGGGGTATCACTTATGCTGCACGGCGTGCCTGCCAGGCGCGCCACGCACCGGTCGACCACAGCGCCCACGCCACGAGCACCGGCTGGAAGAGCAGGCGGATGCCACGGGACAGGTCCGAATCCAGGCCGAACGAATCGGTGGCCGTGACGAACTGGGAGATGTTGCCAGGGAAGATTGCCAGGAAGAACAGGGCCACGACCCAACCCACCTGCACCTTGCGCCTGGCCAGCAGCAGCAGCGACAGGCCCAGAGCGATCTCGACCAGGCCCGACGCAACCACGACGAAATCACCCTCGAGCGGCAACCAGGTGGGCACCTGGGCGAGGAACGCCTCACGGTTCCAGGCGAGGTGGCTGATCCCGGCGAAGAGCAGGAATGCCCCCAGAGCCAATCGGCCGATCAAGCGGGGGATCGAGGTGCGGGGGGTGCGGGTGCCGGTGGCAGGGTCAGCGGTCATGAATCGACTTTAGCCGCGATCTCGGCGTCCGTTCGGGCGTTGAAGATACCCCACATGATGTGCGTCGGGCCGCTGCCGTCCCTGCCGGGCGCCGCCGCGCGGCTGATCCAACGCTCGGCGGCCGCGGTGGCGCCGAGCGCGGTCAGAGACGGCGCGATCCGGGTCTTGCGAATCTTGCCGGCCATCACGCCGCCGTCCGGCGCAAGCCTCCAGCCGCGGCTGGAGGCGAGCACCTGCCCCACCTCTTCGTCGGTGAGCCACCGGGAAAAGCTACGGCTGGGCGGGTCAATGTCGGTGAGCTTCACGCGAGTGCCACCAGTTCGGCCTCCAGGCGTTCCACATCGACCCGGTGGCAGAGTTCCGTGGCCGGTGTCATCGCGGTGGCGCTGCCGGCGGCGACGGCGGCCCGGAACGCCCGGTCCACCGGGAACCCCTGCGCGATCCGCAGCACGAACGCACCGAGAAAGCTGTCGCCGGCCCCGACGGTGCTCTGCACCGTGACCTGCGGCACCCCCAGACGGATGATCCCGCTCGCCGAGGCGAGCACGGCTCCCGCTCCGCCGAGCGTCAGCGCGACGACTTCCGCGGACCCGCGGGCGACGAGCTCGGCGGCCGCGTCGATCTTGCTCTGTTCGGTGTCGAGGGTTGCGCCGACGAGCTCTCCCAGCTCACGCCCGCTCGGTTTGACCAGGTAGACCCCCTCGTCGAGCGCGGCCGCGAGAGCGGGACCGGACGTGTCCACGATGCAGCGGGCGTCGTGCCCGTGCGCCAGACGGGTGACCCGGGCGTAGAAATCATCCGGGACTCCCGGCGGCAGGCTGCCGCTGGCGACCACATAGCCGCCGACCGGAATCGACTCTCCGACGACCGCGAGACAGGCCCGCCACTCGGTTTCACTGAGCTCGGGGCCTTCCAGCACGAAACGGAACTGCTTGCCGGTGCCAGTCTCGTCGACGGTGAAGCTCTCGCGGGTGCTGCCGTGGATCGGCACCGCGATGGTCGGGATGCGTTCGGCTTCGATCAGCCGGCGGAAGGCCTCCCCGGTAGGGCCGCCCGCGGTGTACACGGCCAGGGCCTGCCCGCCGAGACGTTGCACTACCCGAGCCACGTTCACGCCGCCGCCGCCCGGGTCGAGGCGGGACCGGCCGCAGCGCATCTTGTGCTCGCTGACCACGTGCTCGGTTGACGTGCTCACGTCGAGAGCCGGGTTGATGGTGAGGGTGAGAATCGGCCGCAGCAGGGCGGCCCTGGGGGAGTCCATGGTTCCAGCGTAGAAGACTTCCCCGCACGCCTCGTGCTGGCGCGGGGTTGAGCCGATAATCGGAGCATTCGCCCCATGACAGAAAGAGGCTCCACCATGACGACCCAACTCAATCCCTACCTGGGGTTCCGGGATACGACCCGGGAAGCGATGGAGTTCTACCGGACGGTGTTCGGCGGCGAGCTGACGCTGAGCACGTTCGCCGAGTTCGAGGCGAGCGACGACAAGGCTGAGCAGGACAAGATCATGCACGCCATGCTGACCACCGACGACGGCCTGGTGCTGATGGCTTCCGACACTCCGAACCGGATGGAGTACCGTCCGGGCACCAACTATTCCGTGTCGCTCAGCGGCGACGACGAACCGGTGCTGCGCGGCTACTGGGACAAGCTCGCGGCCGGGGGCACCGTTGTCATGCCGCTCGAGCCGTCGCCGTGGGGCGACAACTTCGGCATGTGCGTCGATAGATTCGGCGTGAGCTGGATGGTCAACATCGCCGGCGCACCCGCATAGGTCGGTGGTGGGGGGTTCGCATTCGACGCCGCGCAGATGCAGCAGCTCCTGGTGCAGGGGGAGACCAGGTCTTCGACGCGCTCACAGCCAGGTCGAAGCCGGAGCCGCGTCTACCGAGGCCCGCCACTACGATGATGCTGTGAAGCCCTTCCTGCTGCTCGCCACCCGTTCTGAGGACGAAGCCGCCGATGACGAGTACGCCGGCTTCCTCGCGGCCGGCGATCTGGAACCCGACCAGCTCCACCGGGTGCGGCTCGAGGCTGCGCCGATGCCGCCGATCGACCTGAACGGATACTCGGGCATCATCGTGGGCGGCAGCCCCTTCAACGCGAGCGATTCCGCCGAGATCAAGTCGTCCGTGCAACGCCGCGTCGAGGCCGAGTTGGCCGCCCTCCTCGACCAGGTGCTGGCCCGGGACTTCCCCTTCCTCGGTGCCTGCTACGGTGTCGGACTGCTCACCAGCCATCTGAGCGGCAGGCTGGACCGCACCTGGTCCGAGGAGGCCGGGCCGACCTGGATCTCCCTCACCGAGGCAGGCGCAGCCGACCAGCTGTTCGCCGCGCTCGTGCCCACCTTCCAGGCTTTCGTCGGGCACAAGGAGGCCTGTTCAGAGCTGCCGCCCGGCGCCGTCCTGCTGGCGACCGGGCAGAACTGTCCCGTGCAGGCGTTCCGGGTCGGCAACAACGTCTACGCGACGCAATTCCATCCGGAACTGACCAATGCCGGCATCCTGACCCGCATCCGCATCTACCGCGAGTCCGGCTACTTCGATCCCGACGCCCTGGACGACGTCATCGCGGCGATCGACGCATCCATCGTCACCGAGCCGGCCAAGCTGATGAAGGCCTTCGTCTCGCGCTTCGGCAGGTAGAGCCGGCGGGGTCCGGCGCGGGTCCGGAACCGGTCCCGGATCTAGAGTGGTCCCATGGAACTCGAACCAACCGACCGTTCTGCGGCGGCGCTGCTGGAACTGGCACGATCACTCGGGGTTGACACCTCTTTCACCGGCTGGGACGGTGCTTCACGGGCGGTCGACTTCGGCACCCTGCGTAAGGTCCTGGGTGCCCTCGGCGTTCCCGCCGGCACGCCTGCCGAGGTTGATGCGGCCCTGACCGAGCAGAGCCTCGCGCCCTGGCGCCGGCTCCTGCCTCCCGTCGTGGTGCTCCGCGCGGGCGGCGAGGCCGAGGTGCCCGTGCACGCCGGCGCAGGTTCGACGGCCCTCGTCTGGATCGTCGCCGAGGACGGCACCCGGCACGAGGTGTTGCAGACGGGGCTCTGGGAGAAACCCCGCACCGTCGACGGTCGGCCGACGAGCCGGGCGATGTTCCAAATTCCGGCCGGCCTGCCTCTGGGCTGGCATACCCTGCACGCAGAGAGCGGAGACCACACGGCGCGCTGCGGCCTCGTCGTGACCCCGCCCCGGCTCGAGACCACCCGCAACCTGGCCGGGCATCGCGACTGGGGTCTGATGGCCCAGCTCTACTCGGTGCGCTCCTCCCGGAGCTGGGGGATCGGCGACTTCGCCGACCTTGCCGACCTGGCCGCCATCTCCGGCTCCCAGTACGGAGCCGACTTCGTCCTGGTCAATCCGCTGCACGCGTCCGAGCCTGCCCCGCCGGTCGAGCCCTCCCCCTACCTGCCGTCGAGCCGGCGCTTTTTCCACCCGCTGTACATCCGGGTCGAGGACGTGCCCGAATACGCCTACCTCGCCCCGGCGGCACGAGCCGTTGTCGAGTCCCTCGCTGACCGGCAGCACTCGGCCAACCTGGAGGCGGACCACCTCGACCGCGACTGTGCCTATGCCGCCAAACTGACCGCACTGGAAGCCGTGCACGAGGTGCGGCCGAGCCCCTCCCGTGCCCACCGGTTCGAGGAATTCTGCGCCGAGCAGGGTCAGGGTCTGGTCGACTTCGCGCTCTGGTGCGCCCTGGCCGAGTTGTTCCCGGCGGATGCGCCGGAATGGTCGATCGAGCCGCGCGGCCCCCGCGGTCCCTTCGCCGCCGAGCACCGGAAGCAGCTCGCGGACCGCATTGAATTCCACAGCTGGCTCCAGTGGCTCTGCGACCAGCAGTTGGAGACCGCTCAACGCGCGGCGACGGATGCCGGGATGGCCATCGGCATCGTGCACGACCTCGCGGTCGGGGTGCAGTTCACCGGGTCCGACGCCTGGACCCTGCAGGGCGTTCTCGCCCCGGGCATGACCGTGGGCGCCCCGCCGGACATGTTCAACCAGCAGGGCCAGAACTGGTCGCAGCCGCCGTGGCACCCCGGCCGGCTGGCCGAGTCGGGCTACGTCGCCTACCGGGACATGCTCCGCAGCATCCTGCACCACGCCGGCGGCATCCGGGTGGACCACATTCTGGGTCTGTTCCGCCTGTGGTGGATCCCGGTCGGCGCCGGACCGGGAGAGGGCACCTACGTGCACTACGACCACGAGGCACTCATCGGCATCCTGGCCCTCGAGGCCCAGCGCGCCGGCGCCGTGGTGATCGGCGAAGACCTCGGCGTCTTCGAGCCCTGGGTGCGCGAATACCTCGCCGAACGCGGCATCTTCGGAACCTCGATCCTCTGGTTCGAACGAGACAACGGCGTGCCGCTGGCCCCCGAACGGTACCGCCAGGCCTGCCTGACCAGTGTGAACACCCACGATCTGCCTCCGACGGCCGGCTATCTCGCCGGCGACCACGTGGCCCTGCGCGAATCGCTCGGTCTGCTCGGGCGATCGGTCGAGGAAGAGCGCACCGCGGACCTTGCCGAGCAGTCCGCCATGCTGGCCGCGCTTCGCGAACGCGGCCTGCTGCCGCCGCTCGGCACCGAGCCAGCCCCGACCGTGCAGGAGACGGTTGAGGCGCTCTACGCGTACACCGCACTGACGCCCTCGTCGCTCCTTGGCGTGGCTCTGGTGGATGCGGTCGGCGAGCGCCGGACCCAGAACCAGCCCGGGACCTCGAACGAGTACCCGAACTGGCGCATCCCGCTGGCCGGCCCCGACGGAAAGTCCGTGCTCATCGACGACCTGCCCGGCAACGCCCGCTTCGCCGCCCTGGTGGACGCGATCCGCGCCATTTCCTGAAGCGCTTCATCACGCCGAGGAAGATCTTCGCGCTGTCGGCCCGAACGGCGCCGAGCTGCGGAACCTGCGGGACCTGCCGGCCCCGCGGCCGGGTGTCGTATTCCGTTTTGGGCATTTGAACCGAGGAAGATGGGACGGATGACCACCCCCCAGAGCACCACCGCCCTTCGAGGCGCGCGCGACCACCTTCTGCAGCTCCGAGACGATCATGCGCGCGCCCAGGCCGAGTTCGAGTGGCCGGATGTGGGGGCGAACTTCAACTGGGCCGTCGACTGGTTCGACGTCATCGCCGCGGGCAACGACAAGACCGCCCTGTGGATCGTGGAGGAGGATGGCCGCGAACTGACGGTGACCTTCAGTGAGATGTCGGCGCGCTCCGACCAGGTGGCCACCTGGCTGATCTCCCGGGGCGTCGGGCACGGCGACCACGTCATGCTGATGCTGGGCAACCAGGTCGAGCTCTGGGAGCTGATGCTCGCCATCATGAAAGTGGGCGCGGTCATCCTGCCCACGTCCACGGTGCTTGCGACCGGCGACCTGGCCGACCGGGTTCTGCGCGGCGGTGTGCAGCACGTCATCGCCAACGCCGGCGACGCCGCCAAGTTCGACGCGGTGCCCGGCGACTTCTCGCGGGTCTGCGTCGGTGCGGCCACCCCCGGCTGGGCCGACTACGCGGATGCCGCGCTCGTCGCGGCCGAGAAGCCCGCCGTGGTCGTGTCCTCCGACGACGCGTCCCTGATCTACTTCACCTCGGGCACCACCAGCAAGCCGAAGATGGTGGTGCACACCCAGACGTCCTATCCCGTGGGGCACCTGACCACCATGTACTGGATCGGACTCCGCCCGGACGACGTGCACTTGGCCATCAGCTCGCCCGGCTGGGGCAAGCACGCCTGGAGCAGCTTCTTCGCCCCGTGGATCGCCGAGGCCACCGTCTTCGTCTACAACTACGCCCGGTTCGACCCGTTCGCCCTCGCCGACCAGCTGCACCGCGCGAAAGTGACCACCTTCTGCGCCCCGCCGACCGTGTGGCGCATGCTGATCCAATCCGACGTCGGCGCCAAGCCGGTAGGCCTGCGCGAGATCATCTCGGCCGGCGAGCCGCTCAACCCGGAGGTCATCCACCAGATCCAGCGTTCCTGGGGACTCACCATCCGGGATGGCTACGGCCAGACCGAGACCACGGCGATCGTGGGCAACGCCCCGGGTTCCGCACTTCTGGCCGGTTCGATGGGGATGCCCCTGCCGGGCGTCGCGATCACGCTGCTCGATCCCATCACAGGTGAGGAGAGCGACGAGGGCGAGATCTGCCTCGACCTGTCCCGCACCGCGGTCAACCTGATGGCCGGCTACCACGGGGATCCCGAACGCACGCGGGAGGCCGTGCGGGACGGTTACTTCCACACCGGTGATGTCGCCAGCCGCGACGCCGAAGGCTACATCACGTTCATCGGCCGCACCGACGACATCTTCAAGTCCTCCGACTACAAGGTCTCCCCGTTCGAGGTCGAGAGCGTGCTGCTGGAGCACCCGGCCGTGGCCGAGGCGGCCGTCGTGCCCGCGCCCGACGACACCCGGCTGAACATCGCCAAGGCCTACATCGCCCTGGCGGCGGGCTGGGAGTCCAACGGCGAAACGGCGCTCTCGGTGCTGCGCCACGCCCGCACCGGTCTGCCCCCGTACATGCGGGTGCGGCGGGTCGAGTTCTACGAGCTGCCCAAGACCAGTTCCGGCAAGATCCGCCGGGTGGAACTGCGCATGCGCGAGGATGCCGCGGCCGCCGAGAACACCCGGCTCCCCGGTGAGTGGCGCGACGACCAATTCCCCGAGCTCAAGCGCTGACCGGCCGTTCCGGCCGCTCACGGCAATCCAGCGGAGACCTCCAGGACGAGGCCGCGGATGGCCGCGAGCGGGATCGGCAGCCAGGAGGGTCGGTTGCGGGTCTCGTAGACGGCCTCGTAGAGGGCCTTGTCCAGCTCGAACGCGTCGAGCAGGGGCTCCTGACCGGCCAGGCTCTGGCCGGATCGCAGCGTGTAGCCGTCGAGGAACGCGTGCTGGCACGCCGCGGCCCACGCTTCGGCCGACGCCGTCTGGTCGCCGGGCGAGGACCGCTCCACCGTGCCGGCCACATAGGAGAAGGACCGCAGCATCCCGGCGATGTCCTTCAACGGCACATCCGGCTGGGTGCGATCGTCGAGGGGGCGCAGCGGTTCGCCCTCGAAATCCACCAGCACCCAGCCGCGGCCGGGGACCTCGAGGGCCTGGCCGAGGTGGAAATCGCCGTGGATGCGCTGCAGCCGGGGCCAGCAGGCCCTCTCCGCCCGCTCGAAGATCGCCTCGACGGCCGTATCGTAGCCGGTCAGGGCGGGCACCTCGGCGGCGGCGCTGCGGTAGCGCTCGCGCATCCGGCCGAGTTCGGCGGCGATGACCGCGGGGGTGGCGTCGTGAGTGGGCATCACGGCGGCCAGGTCGGCGTGCACGGCTGCCGTCGCCACGCCCAGCGCCCGCGCCTGTTCGCTGAAGTCCTCCCCGGCCCCGGCCGAGGCCAGGGCGGCCCGCCAGGCATCCGGGGCGCCCGGCAGGAACTCCTGCGCGAAGACGAGATGGCCCGTGAGGGTGACCCGCGGTTGCTCCGGCTCGGTCCACTCGCCGACCACGCAGCCCACCGGTTCCGGCACGAAGCGTGAGCCGGCCCGGGCCAGGGCCGATTGCACGGACACGTCTGGATTCTCGCCGGGATGCAGCATCCGGAACACCTTGCAGATGACGGGACGAGCCGGGCGCCCGGCGGCGTCGACGCAGTCCAGGATGATCGAGGTGTTCGACTGTTCTCCGCGCAGCAGACGGCCGGCGACAACCCGGGCCGGCCGTTCGGCGGGATCTGCGCTCGAGTGGAGTTCGCCGCGAGCCCGCGCGCCGAGGTTTTCGGGCTCAGGTGAGGAGGCCTGGCGCAGGATGAAACCCAGCAGAGCGCGCCCGTAGGCCGGGTCGGCGGTGCCGTCGTAGACCGCGCTGCCGTCGGCGAGGGTGACGATGAGGCCCTGCCCGCCTGCGGGGAGGGGAGTGGTCCGCTGGGTCAGGGGCAACTGGTAGAGGGTGCGGGTCGGGGCTGCGGCATCGAAGACGAGCTCAGTGCGGATGTCCACCTCGGCTTCCTCGCTCGGAAGCACCCAGCGCCCGATGCTGACCAGTCTCGGCACACGGCCCTTGTCGGCGAACCATCGCTGCGTCGCCACCCAGTGGTTGAGGTAATCCGGAAGTGGGATTGCGCGACCGTCGACAGTCATGGCCTCAGCGTACGCCCGCGCCGACGGGAGCCGACAGCAGGGACACCACGACGGTGCCACCCTTCGTCGACTGCTCGCCGATCGGCTCGAAGCCGAGCCGGGAGTGGAACGCCAGCGACCGAGGGTTCGGAGGTGCGATGTTCACTTCGCAGAAGACCTGGCCGACCTCGGCCGCGCGGGCCGCCGCGAAAATCGCGGTGTAGAGCAGGGCGCCGAGACCCTGGTTGCGGGCCTGGTCCGACACCACGATGCGGTCCACGTAGAGAAAGGACTCCGACCGGGCGGAGAACCATCGGTAGTTCTCGCTCGCGTAGTCGGCGTCGACCCCGAACAGCACGGCGAAGCCGAGCACCTCTCCCGGCGCGTCGTCGTGCACGACCGCGAGGGCGTGGCTGCTGGCCGCGAGCAGGGCGGAGAGGCTCGCCTCGTCATGGGCGTTGACGGCAGGCACAGCGGCGTTGTTGAGTCCGAGCACCGGTGCGGCGTCGGCGGGAAGGAGATGGCGGAGCGAATAGGGCATGGGATGACGATAATCCAGGTGCCGCCTACTCGGTGACGCGCCGGCGCATCCCGTTCGCCACCAGGGCCAGGCAGAGCGCGCAGACCACGAACAGAATGCTCAGAAGCACCGGGTAACCGGCCACGGCATTGAGCCAGGCGAAGGCGACCGGCAGCAGGAAGCCGATGTAGGTGAGGCTGTAGTAGACCCCGGTGATGCCCGCCAGGTCGGCCGCCGTGGAGATCTTCTGGATCTCCACGAGCCCGGCCACGATGCTCACACCGTAGGCGGCGCCGAGCACGACGGCCGTGAGGAACGCGAGCACCGGGGACAGCACGATCGCCGTGGCCACGCTGAGACCCACTCCCAGCAGCATCACGGACATCCCGACCATGAGTGCACGCCCATCGGTGACCCGGTTGATCCGAGCCACCTGCGGTTGCACGAGCGCGCCGGTGCCGAGGGTCACAACCGTGAGCAGGGTCGCGTAGGCGAGGTTGAGGCTGCCGAGTTGGTCCTGGACCAGAGTGGGCATGATCGCGTAGGCGATGCCGGCGGCGCCGAAGACCCAGGGAGCTGACGGAATGATCACGCGCACGAAGCGGCGGTGTCCGGCCAGCGGAACCGCCAGGTCCTGCCAGAAGGGCCGGTGTGCCCGGTAGCGCGGCACGGTCTCCGGGGCCCTCAGCAGGCGGGGGAGCACAAGCAGGCTGAGCACGATGTGCACGACATAAGGGGAGAGGGTCGGCATCGGCCCCCACTGCGCGAGCACTCCGGCCACCCCGGCCCCGAGCCCGAACCCGACCGTGAGGGTGAGTGAAGGCCGCCGTGCCCCTGCCGTGCGGCCGGCCTGGTTGTCGAACGGCGGGCTGGACAGTTCCTTGAGCCACGCGGTTCCCACCGCCATCGCCACGGCGACGCTCAGCCCCGCCAGCAGGCGCCCGGCGGAGAGCATGATCCCGCTTGAGAATCCCAGACCCAGCAGGATGCTGGCGAGAATTCCCAGGACGACGCCTGCCAGGGTCAAGGGTTTGCGCCCGTAGCGGTCCGAGAGTGCGCCGGCGAGCAGCAGCCCGGGGACCAGGCCCACCACGTAGAAGCCGAGGAAGAGGTCGGTCATGACGACGGAATAGTGGCCGAGCGATTCATACATGTGCAGGAGGGGCGTGAAGTGGTTCCCACCCCAAGCCATGACGAACAGGGCAGGAGCGGCGAGCTGCCAGGCGGGAACGGTACGGCGGAAAGTCATGGGTCTTTTCTGAAAAGCAGGTGCGGGAAGGTGGGGGACGGTCAGGGCGCCAGCTGCGCGTGATGACCGTCTTCGACGTGCTGGCGCAGAGCGACCTCGTAGGCGAGGGTGTCGCCGCCGCGCAGGTGGTGGGCAAGGATTCGGTGTTCGGCCACCAGACGGTCGAGGTTGCGCAGGTCGCGCAGGGCTGCCCGGTGCACGAGGCGCTCAAGCCTGGGGCCGAGCCGGGTGTAGATCCCGTCGATGACCCGGTTACGCGTCTCGTCGACGATGCGGGCATGGAACCGGTGGTCGGCCCGGGCGAACGTGAGCAGGTCGCCGGCCAGGGCGGCGTCGGACTGGACCCGAATAAGGTCCTGCAACTCGGCGTCGACGCCCGGGATGTCGTCCGGCCGCTCGCTGAGCAGGGTCACCGCCGTGTTCTCCAGCATGACGCGCACCTGTAGCAGCTCGGCCGTCTCCGTGTCGCCCAGGGCTGTGACGACCGCGCCCTTCTTGGGGAAGAGCGTCAGGAGCCCGTGAGCTTGGAGTTCGAGGAAGGCCTCCCGCACGGGGGTGCGGCTGGTGGAGAGGGCCTCGGCAATTTCGCCCTCGGTGATCAGCGAGCTTGCGGCCAAGGTGCCGGAGATGATGGCGTCGGCGACGGTCGTGTAGATCCGGTCGACGGCGGAGGGGGCCGCGGCGGGGGGCCTGGCGGCTCCGCGGGACATCGGGAGGAAGCTCATGCCTCAACCTTAGTCACACATGCACCTATCTATAAATGCATCAATGGATGCAATCTCATAAATTTCGCGTTCGGGTGGGTCTGACGGGAGTAGTGTTGGAAAAGAGGGCAAGTCACACGGTGCATCGTTGCATTAGCCGGAGCCTCGTGGTCCTGCTCTCTCGGCCCGACTGCGGGAGAGACACTTTCGCGGAGGGTGTCTCGATCCCACGAGGAGAGCAATCTACATGACAATCACTGAAGGTGTTCGCAGCGGAACGGATGATGCCGGTCGGACTGACTTCGCCTCCGGCCCCTGGCAGGATTCGATCGATCTGCGCGATTTCATCCAGCGCAATTACACCCCCTACCTGGGCGACTCGAGCTTCCTTGTCGGAGCGACCGCACGCACCACGGGGATCTGGGCCAAGCTGTCCGAGATGTTCCCCGAGGAACGCCGTAAAGGCGTCTACGACGTCGACGCCACCACGCCGTCGTCCATTACGGCCCACGCTCCGGGCTACATCGACCAGGCAAACGAGGTAATCGTCGGACTGCAGACGGATGCTCCGCTCAAGCGCGCCATTATGCCTTTCGGCGGGTGGCGCATGGTTGCCACCTCGCTCGAGACCTACGGCTACCCCGTGTCTCCCGAACTTGAAAAAGTCTTTACCGATTACCGCAAGACTCACAACACCGCCGTCTTCGACGTCTACCCTCCCGGGGTCCGTCGCGCACGAAACAGCCACCTGATCACCGGACTGCCCGACGCCTACGGCCGCGGCCGTATCATCGGCGACTACCGCCGTGTCGCCCTCTACGGCGTCGATGCCCTCATCTCGGGCAAGAAGAACGACCGCGCCGAGCTCGACATGGAGCCCTCGACCGAGGACATCATTCGCGCCCGCGAGGAAAACTCGGAGCAGATCCGGGCCCTCAAGGAACTCATCCAGATGGCGGCCTCCTACGGCTCCGACATCTCCAAGCCGGCCACCACCGCGCGCGAAGCCGTGCAATGGCTCTACTTCGCCTACCTCGGCGCCGTCAAGGAACAGAACGGTGCTGCAATGTCGTTCGGCCGCAACGCGGCCTTCCTCGACACCTACATCGAGCGCGAACTCGTCGCCGGCACCCTGACCGAAGAGGGCGCCCAGGAGCTGATCGACGACCTCGTCATCAAGCTGCGCATCGTGCGCTTCCTGCGCACCCCCGAATACGACGAGATTTTCGCCGGCGACCCGACCTGGGTCACCGAGTCGCTCGCCGGCATCGGTGAAGACGGCCGCCCGCTCGTCACCAAGACCACGTTCCGTTTCCTGCAGACGCTTTACAACATCGGCGCAGCGCCCGAGCCGAACCTCACCGTTCTCTGGAGCGACGCCCTGCCCGAGGGCTTCAAGCGTTTCTGTGCGCAGGTGTCGATCGACACCTCGGCCATCCAGTTCGAGTCCGACGAGATCATCCGCGCCGAGATGGGTGACGACGCCGCGATCGCCTGCTGCGTCTCTCCCATGCGCGTCGGCAAGCAGATGCAGTTCTTCGGTGCACGCGTCAACGCCGTCAAGGCGCTGCTGTACTCGATCAACGGTGGAAAAGACGAGGTGTCCGGCAAGCAGGTTGCCCCGGCCACCACGCCGAACGCCGACGAGGTGCTTTCCTACGACACCGTCTTCCCGGCCTACCTGGAAACGCTCGAGTGGCTCGCCGAGACCTACGTCACGGCTTTGAACTGTATTCACTACATGCACGACAAGTATGCCTACGAGCGTCTCGAAATGGCGCTGCACGACAAGGAGATCATCCGCACGATGGCTTGCGGAATCGCCGGCCTGAGTGTGGTCGCCGACTCCCTGTCGGCCATCAAGTACGCCACGGTCCGCCCGGTGCGGGACGAGACCGGCCTGGTCGTCGACTACACGATCGAGGGCGAGTTCCCCCAGTTCGGCAACGATGACGACCGCGTCGACACCATCGCCGTCGACGTGATGGAGCGGTTCATGAAAATGATCCGCAAGCACCCGACCTACCGCGACGCCATCCACACCCAGTCGATCCTGACGATCACGTCCAACGTGGTCTACGGCAAGGCCACCGGCAACACGCCGGATGGTCGCCGCAAGGGCGAGTCGTTCGCTCCGGGTGCCAACCCGATGAACGGCCGCGACACCCACGGGATGCTCGCGTCGGCGCTCAGCGTCGCCAAGCTCCCCTACAGTGAAGCGCAGGACGGCATCTCGCTGACCAACACGGTGGTTCCCAGTGGTCTCGGCCACACCAAGGAAGAGCAGATCACCAGCCTGGTCGGCCTCATCGACGCGTTCACGTCGGCAACCGGCTATCACATCAACGTGAACGTGCTCAACCGCGACACTCTCGAAGACGCCATGGCGCACCCGGAGAACTACCCGCAGCTGACGATTCGCGTGTCCGGCTACGCGGTGAACTTCGTCCGCCTGACCCGCGAGCAGCAGATGGATGTCATCAGCCGCACGTTCCACTCGCACTGATCACTGATATCAACGCGGCGACGCTGAGTAGGACGAGACAATGCCAGCAGTAAACCTCGGTCTGCCCAGCGCCGGCGCGGCGATCGCCCTGGTGGACGGTTCATCCGTGAGCAGTGAACAAGCCGAACTGGCTGAACTCCACCACCTCGAAATGGAGGCGATTCACAACGGATCGGTCGCCAGTGTCCACTCGTGGGAACTGGTCACCGCCGTTGACGGTCCCGGCACGCGAATGACACTCTTCCTTTCCGGGTGTCTGCTGCGCTGCCAGTACTGCCACAACCCGGACACCTGGAAGATGAAGGATGGGTTGCTCACCACGCTGGACGACCTCGTCGCCAGGGTCAAGCGCTATAAGGGCGTCTTCGACTCGACCGGCGGAGGGCTGACCATCTCCGGTGGCGAACCGCTCATGCAGCCTGCCTTTGTGACTCGACTCTTCGAGGAGTGCCACAAGCTCGGCGTGCACACCACCCTGGACACCTCCGGGTTCCTGGGCAAGAGCGCGTCGGACACGCTGCTGGACAACCTCGACCTCGTGCTGCTCGACGTCAAGTCCGGCATCCCCGAGACGTACAAAGAGGTGACCGGCCGAGACCTCGCTCCGACGATCGCATTCGGTGACCGCCTGAGCGAGCGGAACATTCCCGTCTGGGCGCGTTTCGTTCTCGTCCCGGGTCTGACCGACAACGTCGACAACGTCGACGCCGTCGCCGAGATCGTGTCGCGCTGGCCGAACGTGCAGCGCGTCGAGGTTCTGCCCTTCCACCAGATGGGGGAGGACAAATGGGACCGGCTGAACATTCCATACCCGCTGCACGGCTCTCATCCTCCGGATGAGGCACTGCTGGTGCGGGTGAGGGCCCAGTTCGAGGCGCGGGGCTTGACGGTCTTCTAGACGCGAATCACACTCGAACCAGACGGGGCGTGGCATCTCTAGCGGTGCCACGCCTTTTCTGCGCAGTAAGCCAGAGGATGCCTCCTGCCAACCGCAGAAAAGCCGGAGTGGTTCGACTGGTCGGCATTTGCGGGCTCGGTGGCGGACTCGCATTTCTGCTCATCGGAGGGCTGGGCCTCGTGGTTTCGATCACCGTGTTCGAGGGTCTGCCGGGCTACCCGGACATAGAACCGCTCTCCCAGAAGAGCAACACCTACGCCGCCCAGAACGACGGCACCTCCGTGCTGCTGGCCTCTTTCTACGATCAGAACCGCATCGAGGTCGACTGGGACGAGATCAGCCCCTACGCCCGGGATGCCGTCATCGCCGCCACCCCCGCCCGCGAGATCAAGAAAATGCGCCTCGCAATCGGGGCGGAGAAGAAATTCCCCCAGAACGACATCCTGCGCCAGTACCTCAACATCACCGGTTTCGGCGGCACCGTCTACGGCATCGAGGCCGCGGCGAACTACTACTTCGGCACGACGTCCGCAGAGCTCACCCTGCCGCAGGCCGCAAGCCTGGTGGCGATCGTGGGCAACCCGGCCAAGTTTCGCCTCGACAATCCCGGCAGTGAGACCAACGGCTACCCAGTCAACAAGGCACGCCGGGACTACATCCCGCGCGAGATGGTCGAGCACGAGAAGATCACCGCAGCGAAATTCCAGGCTGCCGTGGCCACACCGGTTCAACCGGCCATCCAGGGCACGTACAACGACAGTTGTCGGGGGCCGCAGAACTATGATTTTCAGAACTGGAACCCGAGAAACGACGCCGGGGAGAGCGGCGGAAACTCCAGCGCGCTCGAGTCCACCCTCGGCTCGATCAATGCGGGCTTCATCGGGATGGCGAAGAAACTGGACCTGTGCGGCATCCTTCAGACGGCCGCGGCTTTCGGAGTGCATCGCGCCGACGGCAGCCCGCTCGTGCAGACCGCGGCGGCCGTGATCGGAACGAATGAGGTGGCTCCGCTGACCATGGCCGGTGCCTTCGCGGGCATGGTCTACGCGACGCGTCGGGTGATGACCGACAACACGGCAGCTCGACGGACAATTCCGACGACTAGGAGATTCCGAAACCGGAACCGGTGACGGTGACGGCGATGAGCGCTTCGTTGTGCCTGAGGAAGCCCGGCTTCCAGGGTGGGTCGAAGCGGGCGAAATAGGGTCGGCCTGCGAGCAGGAGACCCTCGCGGCTCACCGCGTCGACGAGGAGGGTGCCGTTCTGCGCGAACCTTTCCTCGCTCCAGCCGCCGTTGAAGCGGCGGGCGGCGACCGTGCGCTCGGGGACCTCCTTCGTGCTGACCTGCGCGTTGCGGGGCACGGGCACCTCCGCGGGCGGCATCCCGTCGGGGAGGACGAAGCTGACGGTGTGGCTCTGCGCGGTCGTGGTCTCCTGGATCACGGGCGCGGTCATCGCGAGGCGTGTCGAGGTCTGGTTGTTGCCGCTGATGTATTGGAAGAGCGGCCCGAAGCCGCGGTTGCCGGCCGCGGAGAAGTCCCCGGCCACCTCCACCTGCACCAGCACGGTGCGGGGATAGTGACGCAGTTCGAAGTCGGCGTACTGACGAAGCACGTCGTAGCGCTGTTTCTCGGTCATGGACACCAGTGTAAGCGCGGGTCAGGCGGTGCGTCGGGGCCATAGATGGTGCACATTCGTGGTCGCCATGGCCGCCAGGTCCTCGGCCAGTTCGTCGGCCAGGTCGTGGGCGCGGTCGGCGTTCCGGGCGGCCGCCTCGCCCGCGTGACGCAGCTTGACCCGGCGGGCGACATCCGTGAGATCCCACAGGTTCTCGCCCGTGACGGAGACGCCCTTCGCGCCGGACCGACGGGTGCGGCCGCGCACCAGCAGTTGGCCGGTGTGGAACACCGGGCCGCCGATGCGCTCCTGGGCGTCGTGGAAGAACACGACGTTCGAGACCGGTCCGGTGCCGTCGTCGAGGCTGACGAAGACCACCCGGCGCCCGTTTCGCATCGGCGGCGTGTTCGTGGCTCGGCGCACCCCGGCCAGGAGCACCTCGGTGCCGCCGGGCAGGTTGATCAGCTCGGAGGCCGGCGTGACGCCCAGCTCCGTGAACAGCGGGTAGAACCGGGCCATCTGGTGCCCGGACACCGCCAGGCCCAGATCCCTGAGTTCGAGGTCGGTCTGGCTGCGGCCGCGCAGCTCGAGCGAGGTCACCGCGTTGAACCGGGACCCCTCGTATTCGAGCACCGGCAGAGGCACGTCGAAGGCGAGCTGGTCGTCGTGGATGGTGACCGCTGTGCCGCGGAGAGACTGGATGTGGGCGAGCAGCTCGTGCCGACGGGTGCGGTCGTACCCGATGAAGCTGTCGAGCGCTCCCACCCGGGCGAGCGCCTCGAACGTGCTGCGCCGCGGGCGCACCCGGTCCCGGAAGTCCTGCAGCGAGGTGAACGGCTGGTGGCGCACGATGCGGGCGCGTTCGGCGGCCGTGCAGCCGGAGAGTTCCGGCAGGGCGAGACGGATGCCGCGCCGGCCGCCGTCGGACTGCTCGCCGTCGATCTGCTCCACCCGGTAGTCGAGGGCGCTGTGTTGCACGTCCAGGCCCAGTACCGGCACGCCGAGCAGCCGAGCCTCGGCCACGATCAGGTCTTTCGGCCACATACCGGGGGCGTGGGTGAGGAGTCCGGCCAGGAACACCGCGGGGTGGTGGGTCTTGAGCCAGGCGGACTGGTAGGTGGGCAGGGCGAACGCCGCCCCGTGCGCCTTGGCGAAACCGAAACTACCGAACCCGGCGAGCACCGTCCAGGCGCGGTCGATCACGGCGGGGGTGAACCCGCGCTCGAGGGCACGCATCCGCACGTACTCCTCGATCCGGGCAAGCTGCTCCGGTTTGCCAAGGTGGCGGCGGAAGACATCCGCTCGGCCGAGCCCGCAGCCGGTGAGTTCGTCGAACAGTCGCATCACCTGCTCGTGGAAGATCACCACACCCTGGGTCTCCCGGAGGAACGGCTCGAACCGAGGGTGGATGTAGTCGGGCATCACCTCCCCATGCCGGGCCTGAAGGTATTTCAGGGGCATGTTGTTCTGCATCGGCCCGGGCCGGAACAGGGAGATCTCCACGGTGAGGTCGTTGAACACCTCGGGCTGCAGCTTGCCGACCAGCTCCATCTGGCCGGGAGATTCGATCTGGAAGATGCCGAGGGTGCGAGTGGAGCGGATCAGTTCGAAGGTGTCCGGGTCGTTCAGTGGGATTCGGTCGAGGTCAATGGTCTCGCCCGACAATCGGTGATGTTCCTCGACGGCGTGGGCCATGGCCGACTGCATGCGCACACCGAGGATGTCCAGCTTGATCAGGCCCATCGGGTCCATGTCGTGCTTGTCGAACTGGGACATGGGCAGCCCCATGCCGGACGCCTGCACCGGGGTGCGGTCGAGCAGGGAGGCGTCGGAGAGGATGACGCCGCAGGGGTGCACGGAGATGTGCCGGGGAAGCCGGTCGAGTTTGGCGGTCAGGTCGACCAGCAGGTCGAGCTGCGAGGAGGCGCGCACCTCGGCGGCCAACGGCTCGAGCTCGGGCTTCTCGGCCAGGGCGCGGCGGAAGTCGCGCGCGTTGAAGCGCCACATCTGCTTGGCCACCGCGGCCACCTGCTCGTGATTCATGCCGAGGGCCAGGCCGGCGTCGCGCACGGCCCCGCGGCCGCGGTAGGCGTTCGTCATGGACATCAGCGACACCCGATCGCTGCCGAAGGTGTCGAAGAGCGTGCGATAGACGTCGTGCCTTCTGGCGGACTCGACGTCGAGGTCGATGTCGGGCAGGGTCTGCCGCTCGGGGGAGAGGAATCGCTCCCAGAGCAGCCCGTTGGAGATGGGCTCGACGGAGGAGGTGTGCAGGGCGTAGTTGAGCACCGAGCCCACCCCGGACCCGCGCGCCTGGATGCGGATGCCCATCTCCCGGATGATGTCCGCCACCCGGGCGACGGTGAGGAAGTAGCCGGCGAAACCGAGGTGCTCCACCGTCTTCAGCTCGTGCACGAGACGTGCGTGCGCAGCATCCGCCAGCGACCGGCCCGCCGGCGACGTGACGGGGTAGCGGTCGTCGATGCCGGCCCGGGCCCGGGCGTGCAGCTCGGTCAGCGGGTCGCCGCTGACGCCGATGATGCGTGCCTCCGGCATGCGCGGGCGACCCAGGCCGATGTCGGAGTCCGGGTCGAGGCTGCACCGCTCGGCAAGCTGCTCGGTGTCGCGGAACAGTCGGTCGACGGCGCCGTCGTCGTGCAGCCCGGCGTCGACGACCATGCGCGCCACCTGCCTCATGGCGACTTCGGTTTTCAGCCAGGCCTGGCCGTTGGTCTGCAGCTGCTCCAGGTTCGCCAGCGCCGTCAGGGTGCGGGCCGCGTCGGCTAGGTCGGCGGTGACGGCCTCCTCGGGGGTGCCGTAGCGCACGGCGTTGGTGAGCACGGCGGGCAGCGCGGCGTGCTCGAAGAGGGCGAGCATGCGGGTGGCCGGCGTCACGCTGCCGGGAGTCCCCGGCGCCGCCAGATGGCAGACGATTTCACCCACCACCGACTGCGGCGGCAGGGCGCGCAGCCACGCGGTGAGGCAGGCGCCGGCCGCGTCGGTGTCGCGGCGCTCGACCGATTGGCCCACATCGGAGGTAGGGCCGAGCAGCACGGTGAGGCAGCGCAGTCCGGCCAGCTCGGCGAGGTGCGAGCGGGCGATGCTGGGGCGCCCCGACGCGCTGTGCGCGGCGCTGTTGTGGGCGGCGCTGACCGCGCGGCAGAGGGCCGCATAGCCACGACCGTTCAGATCGCCATGGGCGAGCACCACGATCCGGCCCAACGGATGCCCGTCGTCGTCGTGCACCGCGAGGTCGGCGCCCAGCCCCGGCCGGATGCCCGCGGCCGCGCAGGCGCGCACGTGCTTGACCGCGCCGTAGAGACCGTCCCGGTCGGTGAGGGCCAGGAAGGAGCCGTTCTGCGCCTGCGTCTGCTCCACCAGCGCCTGGGGGAGAGTGACCCCGAAGTGCGTGGAATAGGCGCTCGCGACGTGGAGGTGTGCGAACATGTGTGTACTCCTCTGGCGGGCAGGTCGACGGATGATAGATAGAACAAATGTTCGATGTAGGGAGTGTACGTCACACGGCCGACACGCGCTACCGGCAGTCTGGCTAGGCAGTCTGGCTAGGCTAGGTGGCTCAGCCGTCGTTCGCCTCGTTTGGAGATCCCCATGACCACGCCCACTTCGTCCTGGACGGACTATCTCGGCCGGGCCGCCATCCGCTCCGGTCAGGCCCTGCTGGTCCTCGCCCTGCTGGTGGTGGCCATCTACGGGATCACGCAGCTCAAGCTGGTCTTCACCCCGCTCCTGATCGCCCTGATCGTGGCGTCGGCACTGCGCCCCTTCATGCGGTTCCTGCTGGCCCGCGGGGCGAACGAATCCCTTGCCGCGGCGATCACCCTGATCTTGAGCGTCGCGGTCTTCGGTGGCGTCGTCACCCTCGTGGTGTTCGGCATCCGTGGCGAGTGGGACACCCTCTTCACCTCGGCCAGCGAGGGGCTCGACAGCCTGCAGGAACTGCTCACCAGCGGCACGCTGCCGATCGATTCCGCTCAGATCGATTCGGTGCGCGAGTCGGTCATCGACTTCGCCACCAGCAGCCAGTTTGGGTCCGGGGCCCTGGTCGGGGTCTCCGTGGCCGCCGAGATCGTGGCCGGCGTGGTGCTCGGCCTCGTCGTGCTCTTCTATTTCCTGAAGGACGGCCCCCGCATTTGGAGCTTCCTCATCCAGCCGCTCGCCGGCAAGCGGCACGAGCGGGCCGTACGCGTCGGCGTGAGCAGCGTCGAGGTATTCGGCAACTACGTGCGCGGCACGGCGATCGTCGCGTTCGTCGACGCCCTGTTCATCGGGATCGGACTGTGGATCCTGCAGGTTCCGCTGGCGCTGCCGCTCGCCGTCATCGTCTTCGTCGGCGCCTTCATCCCCATCGTCGGGGCGACGGCCGCCGGCATCCTGGCCGCACTGGTGGCCCTCGTCACGAACGACCTGACCACCGCCATCATCGTGGTCACGATCGTGGTCGCAGTCAACCAGCTCGAGGGCAACTTCCTGTCCCCGGTGGTGCTCGGCAAGTCACTGCGCCTGCACGGCCTGGTGATCCTGCTGGCACTGACGGCCGGCACGATCCTGGGCGGCATCGTCGGCGCGGTCATCTCGGTGCCGATCGCCGCCGTGGGCTGGGCCGTCATCAAGGCCTGGAACGCTCCCACGCCGCCGGTTCCGGTCGCGCCGGTTCCGGTCGCGCCGGTTCCGGTGTCGCCGGTCGCGCCGGTCGCGCCGGTTGAATCGGCCCCGCCTGCCCCGCCGCTCGGGGCGGCCGGCGCGACACCCTAGCCGATGCGCGCCAGGTTCGGTGTTGAACCAATTCGACGGAGATTCTCGTTCACAACTGCCTTTTCGCAGTTTTCAGGGCCGATTCGGGCAGAATCTCCGTCGAATTCGTTCGGGCGAGCGGTGATCAGCTGAAGGCGGAGATGCCGGTCACGGCCCGGCCGACCAACAGCGCGTTGATCTCGTAGCTGCCCTCGTAGGAGTAGATCGCCTCGGCGTCGGCGAAGATCTTGGCCATCTCGTACCGGGTGCTGATGCCGTTGCCGCCGAGCAGACCGCGGCCCAGGGCCACCGTTTCGCGCATCCGGGTCGTGCAGGTCGCCTTCGCGAGGGCCGCCTGGTCCATCGTGAGCCGCCCGCTCTCCTGCAGTCGCGCCATCTGCACCATCAGCGACAGCGACAGGGTGGCGTTGCCGATCATGCGGGAGAGCTGCTCCTGCACCAGCTGGAAGGATGCGATGGGCATGCCGAACTGGCGCCGCTCCAGCGCATAGGCGCGGGCCACGTCGAAGGCGGCGAGCTGCTGGCCGACCGCCTGCCACGACACCCAGATCCGCGAGTTCCGGAGCAGCACGTTCGTGTCCTGAAAGCTCTGGCTGCCCGGCAGCCAGTTCGTGTACGGGATCCGCACCTCCGTGAGGGTGATGTCGGCGTTCTGCACGATCCGCACCGCGATCTTGTTCTCGATCGGGGTGGCCGTGAACCCGGGCCGCTCCGTCTCGACGATGAATCCCTTGATCTGCCCGTCCGCGGTGTCCCGGGCCCAGACCAGCACGTAGTCGGCCATGGCGCCGTTGCCGATCCAGCGTTTGGTGCCGTTGAGCACCCACTCGTCGCCGCTGCGGGTGGCCGTGGTCTCCATCATGCGGGAGATGTCCGAGCCGTGTTCCGGTTCCGTCAGGGCGAAGGCCCCGATCTTATCCAGGGCCAGGAGGCCCGGCAGCAGACGTTCCCGCTGCTCGGGTGAGCCGAGCTCGTCGATGGCGGCGGCGAACAGCTCGTGGTGCACGCCGTAGAACGTGGAGATCGAGGTGTCGGCCCGGGTCAGCTCCATCTGCAGCAGCCCGGTGAGCAGATGGCTGGTCGCGGCAGCACCGGTCGCGGCGAGGTTCTGCGCGGCGAGGCGGGGCAGCAGCTCGAACGGGAACGCGGCGCGGTTCCAGTAGTCCACGGCGAGAGGGCGCACCTCGGCCTGATAGAACGATCGCGCCGCGGCCAGCCGCGCGCGCTCACCCGGGGTGAGCAGATCGGTGACGAAGATCAGGTCGGCGTCGACGTAGGGCACCTCGCCCAGCCCGGGCCCCATTCCGAGCCCCAGCCCGGGCCCCATTCCGAGCCCCAGCTCCTGCTCGCCGAGCGGCGCGAAGAACGCGGCGACGGATGCCTCCGTCACCTCGCCGAGGCCGGCCGGCGACCACCGGGGGCTGCGGTCCTTGTCGATCACCTGGGCCCGGATGCCCTCCTGCAGCTCGCTCCGCTGCAGGAAACGGAGCGTCACCCGGTACTCCTGATCGAGCGCCTCGTCGAGGCTCGGGAGCCGCCGGGCCCGGCGCAGCGAGGCCAGGGTGACCGCGAGTGCGGTCGGCGACCTCGTGAGGATGAGGGCGGCGGCGTCGCGTGCGGCTTCCACCGGGGAACGCCGCAGGGCGGCGACGATCTCGCCCACGTCATCGGACGCGTAGCACTCGTCGATCCAGTGCCGCTGGGCGAGGAGGACGGAGGGCGGGGGAGTCTCGGCCAGGGCGCGCACCGCCTCGGCCGCGTCGGTCTCGGCCAGGGTGCGGACCAGGGCAGGGAGCCGGTCGCTCGGCACGAAGTGGTCGGCCAGGCCCAGTGCGATGGCGTCGGACCCGGAGACCAGGGCGGCGGTCAGGGCGAGGTGGGTGCCGAGCTCACCGGGGGTATGGGACAACAGCCAGCTTCCGCCGACGTCGGGTACGAAGCCGATCGCGGTCTCCGGCATCCCCAGCCGCGTGCGCTCGGTCACGATCCGGGTGTTCGCATGGCCGGAGACGCCGACCCCGCCGCCGAGCACGACGCCGTCCATCACGGCCAGGTACGGTTTGGCGAACCGGTGGATCTGCGCGTTCAGATGGTACTCGTCGGCGAAGAACCGGGCGGCCTCGGCGTCAGCGTCCGCTCGATCGTCCGCGCCCGCGTCCGCACTGCGGTAGATCGCCACGATGTCGCCCCCGGCGCAGAGGCCCCGGTCGCCGCTACCGGTCAGCAGAACGGTCTCGACCTGACCGTCGACGGCCCAGTCGGTCAGCACCGCGGACATCCGTCGGATCATCGCGTGGGTCAGGGCGTTCAGGGCCGCCGGGCGGTTCAGGATGATCTGGGCGAGCCGCCCGTCGCGGCGCAGCAGAATGTCCGGCCGGTCATCCATGAGCTCGAGCATGGACCCCACGCTACCGGCACAGACTCAGATCGTTCGGAAGCGACTCCGCAGCGACTCAGAAGCGGGCGAGCTGCTCCGCCTTGTTGGCGTCGAATTCGGCGTCGGTGACGGTCCCCGTGGCGCGCCGGCCCGGCTCGACGTGGACCTGGAACGGATGCGCAGCAACCTCGACCTCACCGACGGCCTGGTGTTCAGCGAACGGGTGACCACCCTGCTCGCGGAGGTCCTCGGCAAGGCCGCCGCGTTCGCCCTCGTGCAGCGCGCGTCGGAGGAGTGCTACCGCACCAACCGCCCGCTGCGGGTGGTGCTCTCCGCCCTGATCACCGCCGGGGGACATCCCGAGGAGCTCCGATCGCGGGCCTGGTCCGCGTTCGATGACGACCTCAGCCTCAGGCAGACGGACGCCGGAATCGACCGGGTGCTCGCCCGGTACCTCGAATCCACCGCGAGCAAGGGGACCTCACTATGACCCAGCCCATTATCCGCGGCACGGTCACGCCGGCACCGGCACCGGCCTCAGCCCAGCCGCCCGGCAACCGGTCACCGTCGCTGAGGTCGCCGACGTTGTGATCACCCTGGTCGACTTGGTCGGCGGGGGAGCCTTCCACTACGCCGGGGTGTCGTTCGGCGGCGCTGTCGGACTCGAACTGGCCCTGCACCACCCCGGAGACGGCGGATTTCCAGGACTTCATCACCCGCTATGTCTGGGGGGAGATCTGGACCAGGCCCGGCCGCGATCGGCGCACCCGCAGCTTCCTGACCCTGGCCTGCCTGGTGACCGGCGGCCACGAACATGAACTGGGCATGCACGTGCGCGCGGCCCTGACCCATGGGCTGACCCGCGCGGAGATCAACGAGGCCATCCTGCACACCGCGATCTACGCGGGGGTGCCGGCGGCGAATTCCGCTCTGGCGGTGGCACGCGATACCTTCAAGACGATCGACATCGGCACCACGAACTGAAGCTGAAGGACCACTCCATGGACAAGACGTACTCCTCCGCCGCGGCTGCCGTCGCCGACATCCCGGATGGGGCCTCCCTCGCCGTCGGCGGCTTCGGCCTGGTCGGCGTCCCGATCCTGCTGATCCGGGCGCTCCTGGCCCAGGGCAGCACCGACCTCCGGGTCGCATCCAACAACTGCGGCGTCGACGGCTGGGGGCTCGGCGAACTGCTGCGGGAAGGGCGGATCAGCCGGGTGATCGCCTCCTACATCGGCGAGAACAAGGACTTCGCCCGCCGCTATCTCGGCGGTGACATCGAGGTGGAACTGACCCCGCAGGGCACCCTGGCCGAGCGGCTCCGGGCCGGCGGCAGCGGAATCCCCGCCTTCTACACCGCCAGCGGCGTCGGCACCATGGTCGCCGAGGGCGGGCTGCCCTGGCGCTACGGGCCGGATGGGTCGGTGACGGTGTCGTCGCCGCCCAAGGAGACCCGCACCTTCGCGTCGCTCCGCGGTGGGGAGAAGGAGTACGTGCTCGAGGAGGCCATCGTCACCGACTTCGCCCTCGTTCGCGCGGCGAAGGGCGACCGGCACGGCAACCTCGTGTTCGAGAAGTCGGCCCGCAATTTCAACCCGGTCGCCGGCATGGCCGGCCGCATCACCATCGCCGAGGTCGACGAGCTGGTCGAGCCGGGGGAGCTCGATCCGGATGCCATCCACCTCGCCGGTATCTACGTGCACCGCATCGTGGCGCTCTCCGGCGCCGAGTCCGCCGACCTGCCGATCGAGAAGACCACCACCCGGCCGCGGCCCGTCGCATCCGTCGTATCCGTCGCATCCGTCGTAAAGGACAGCTGATTATGCCGTTGACCCGCAATGAAATGGCCGCGCGCGCCGCGCAGGAGCTCACCCCCGACAGCTATGTCAACCTCGGGATCGGGCTGCCCACGCTGATCCCCAACTTCCTGCCGGAGGGGGTGGACGTCATCCTGCATTCCGAGAACGGGGTGCTCGGGGTGGGACCGTACCCGTGGGAGGGCGAGGAGGACCCGAAGCTGATCAACGCCGGCAAGGAGACCATCACGGTCAACCCCGGTGCCAGCTACTTCGACTCCGCGCAGAGCTTCGGCATGATCCGCGGCGGAATGATCGATGTGGCCGTGCTTGGCGCGATGCAGGTCTCCGCCACCGGCGACATCGCCAACTGGGCCGTGCCCGGCAAGATGATCAAGGGTATGGGCGGTGCGATGGATCTCGTGCACGGCGCCGACACCGTGATCGTCGTGATGGAGCACACTGCGAAGAACGGCGACTTCAAGATTGTGAACGAGTGCGGCCTGCCGCTGACCGGCAAGCGCGTCGTGACCCGCATCATCACCGACCTGGCCGTGATCGACGTGACGCCGGAGGGTCTTGTGCTGCGCGAGATCGCGCCGGGACTCACCGTGGCCGAGGTGCAGGCCGCCACCGAGGTGCCGCTGCTCGTGCCGGGGACGCCGACCGTCATCCACACGCTCCTCTCCGCTCCGAACACGGTGGCCGCATCGTGAGAGACGTCGTCATCTACGAACCGCTACGCACCCCGATCGGCCGGTTCGGCGGCGTCTTCAGGGCGGTCGCGCCGGCCGACCTGACGCGGCCGTGATCACGGCGCTGATCGAACGCACCGGAATCGACGGGGCCGTGGTCGACGACGTGATCCTCGGCCAGAGCTATCCCACCGCGGAGGCCGCCTTCGTGGCGCGCGTCGCCGCACTGAACGCCGGCCTGCCCGTGACGGTCGGCGGCGTGCAGGTGGACCGGCGATGCGGCTCAGGGCTACAGGCCATCCTCGACGCGGCTATGCAGGTTATGCAGGTGCAGACCGGTGTCAGCGACGTCGTCGTCGCCGGCGGGGTCGAATCGATGAGCCAGGCCCCGTTCCACACCGTCGACTCCCGCTTCGGTGTGGGCGGCGGCGCCGGAACCCTGCTCCGGGACGCGCTCAGCCGCGGCCGCGAGACCGCCGGCGGGCGCCGCTACCCGGTACCCGGCGGCATGCTCGAAACCGCCGAGAATCTGCGCCGCGAGTACGGCATGGGCCGCACCGAACAGGACGACCTGGCTCTCCGGTCGCAGGCGCGGGCATGCGTCGCCGTGGCCGAGGGCCGGTTCGACGACGAGATCGTGCCGGTCACGGTGCCGGGCCGCACGGGCCCGGTCGTGGTCTCCGCCGACGAAACTCCGCCGACGAAACTCCGCGGGCCGACAGCAGCCTGACGGCTCTGGCCGGCCTCCGCCCGATCCTGCTGGAGACGGACGCCGACGCCACCGTCACCGCCGGAAACGCCAGCGGCCAGGGGCTCGCCGCCATCTTCGAGCGGGTGTAGGGAGTCTGTCTCGCGCACGGGTTAGGCGCCCGGGCCCCGATAGGGCAAGCTGGTGGAGAGCATTGGGGGATGCCATCACCAAGCCCACCACCCGTCGTCGTGCGCTGCTCGCACTCGGCGTCGCCGCAGCCGTCGTGCTGAGCGGCTGCACCGCGGGCCGGAACAGCGTCGACCAGAACAGCACGCCGATCGCGGCGGACATCGCCGGGCAGCTGGACGCGGCCGTGGGCGAGGCGATGGCGCTATCGGGTTCCTCCGGCGCTCTGGTCGGGGTCTGGTCCGCCGCCGGCGAATGGACCGTCGCGCACGGCACGACGGAAATCGGCGGTTCCGCCCCGATGACCGGCGGGATGCACTTCCGCATCGGCACCAACACCACGGCCATGACCTGCACGGTGCTGCTCCGGTTGGTCGACGAGGGAACCGTGACGCTCGACGACCCGGTCTCCACCTACCTGCCCCGCCTCGTCGGTGTGGCGGGCGTGACGCTTGGCCAGCTCTGCCAGGGCACTTCGGGGCTTGGGTCCTACAGTCCCGTTCTGGCCGGGGAGTTCGTGCACAACCCCCTGCGCACCTGGCCGGCGATGGAACTCGTCTCCCAGGGGCTGGCCACGCCCCGAACCGGTGCTCCGGGCAGCGTGTGGGGTCCCTCAAACACCGGAATCGTGCTGCTCGGGATGGCGCTCGAGCGGGCCACGGGCCGGCAGTGGGCGGCGCTCTACGATGAGTACATCTTCCATCCGCTCGGTCTGCACGACACCTCATATCCTCACGCCGGCGATGTGGACCTCCCCGCACCACACTCGCACGGCTACGCCGCCGCGGTGGGCGCCGACGGTCCGGTGTGCACGGCCATCACCGACAACACCCTGCTCTCCAATTCGATGAGCGGCGTGGCGGGCGGTGTCGTTTCGACGCTGGCCGACATGAGGACCTGGGCAGGCGCTCTCGCCGCGGGTGGTCTCTTGTCCGAGTCGTCGGCGAGCGCCCAGTGGGACACCGTGAACGAAGACGTGACGACGCCGCCGTGGCAGCGCTACGGCCTCGGCGCGGAGCAGGTCGGGCCCCTCCGCGGGCGCACCGGATCGATCCCCGGATTCATCTCGGCGACCCTGGCGGATCCGGACCAGACCATGACCGTGGTGGTCATGCTGAACAACTCGAGCGCGGGTGACCAGTTCGCCCTGACACTGGCCCGTCAGCTGGCCGCCATCATCGCCGAGGCGCCGGCTGGGCGCGGGAACGAACCGTCGGTTGCGCTGCCCTGGACGGTTGCGCAGACCCGAGCCGAACTGGCTGCCGAGGCGGCCTGCCCGACTGTGGCAGAGATCGTCGGTTAGCTGAGTGGGCCGTAACCGTTCGGTGGTGTCGCTTGCCGGGCCCGCCGCGCGCCGCGGAACGGGGATGACCCTCGGTCGAGGTCGCGGGAGCCCGTGTACAGGCAGGCCACGCAGCGTGTGCGGTGGATCAGCTCGAGACCCCTGGCAGCCACCACGAGAATACGACCCGCGAGAGGGGCCGAACGGGACTCCGGGGCTGCTCAGCGGGCCTCGGCCTCAGATTTTTTAGCCCTCGATGCTCCGGGAACAGTGGAGTACGTTTCTCGTTCCGCTTCCGCGCGTAATCTGAATGTGTGAATTCAGCAGGAACGACTGACCGAAGCGGCGTGAATGAGAACGACGCGAACCCTGGCGAGGGTGCCGTCAACCAGGTGGCCACGGCACCGCTCGACCTGGCCGCGCACGTTGCTGCCGTGTCGACCGGATCCTGCGGGGCCGTCGTGACCTTCATCGGCCAGGTGCGCGACCACGACCCCGACGCCGCCGGGCAGGTGACCGGCCTCGATTACAGCGCGCATCCGGATGCCGGTCGCATCCTGTCCGAGATCGTCGCCCGGTACTCCCGCGAGTACCCGCAGGTGAACCTGTCGGTCAGCCACCGCATCGGCCACCTCGACGTCGGTGACCTGGCCCTGGTCGCGGCCGCGGCAAGCGCCCACCGCGCCGTCGCATTCGAAGCCTGCGAACGCCTGGTGGAGACCGTCAAGCTCGAGGTGCCGATCTGGAAGAAGCAGTACGAGGTCGACGGGTCCACCGCCTGGGTGGGCCTGACCTGACCGGACCCGACGTGACCTGACGTGATCCGACCTGGTCTGATTCTGGAATAATTAACCGGACGTGTATCCTGTTTATTAGCGGCCGGCTCGGTCGTTCCACCGAGGAGGATTCATCCTATGACCGCCGAACCCATCACCCTGAGCAGCGCACACACCTGCAACTGCAACCATGACGACGCCGAGACCATTGTGCTCGACGGTCGCACCATCCCGCACGCGGTTCGCCACGCGGCCATTTTCGGCGCCCTGGAGGCCATCCAGCTCGGCTTCTCGCTGGACCTGATCGCCCCGCACGACCCGCTGCCTCTGCTGGCGCAGCTCGAGCAGGCACGCCCGGGAGCGTTCACCGTGTCGTACGTGGAGCGTGGCCCGGACGCCTGGCGCATCCGCTTCACCCGCGCCGCCTAGTCTCCCGAGATTCGACACCACCGTGCACGGCAACGGGCGACTGGCGTTTCTGCTGCTCGGCGGCCTCTCTCTGCTGGCCGGGCTCGACGGTGCGCTGCTCCTGCTGGGTTTCCCGGCGCCGGTCGTGACCGCACGCCTGGCGGATGTGCACGGACCCCTGATGGTCTTCGGGTTCGTGGGCACCGTCGTCGTGCTCGAGCGGGCCGTCGCCGTGCGCCGGAACTGGGCCTACCTGTCGCCGGGGCTGCTGGGCCTCGGCGGCCTGTCACTCGTGTCGCCGCTTCCCCTGGTGGTCGGCCAGCTTGCCCTCGTGGCCGGGTCGGCCGTGTTGCTGGCCATCTACCGGGCGATCTGGCTCCGGCAGCCGTCGACGTCCGCCGCGGTGCAGGCACTCGGTGCCCTGCTCGGTCTCACGGCAACCGTGCTGTGGCTCGGCGGCGTGCCCGTGCCTGTCCTGGTGCCCGCGATGACGCTCTACCTGGTGCTCACGATCGCCGGTGAGCGGCTCGAACTCGCGCGCATCTCGCCCTCCGTCGACCACCGGGCCGAAATGCGGATGCTGGCCGCCGGCCTGTTCCTGACCCTCGGCACGGTCGTCGCTCTCGTCTGGCCCGGGGTAGGCTATCCGGTTCTCGGGCTCGGGCTGCTCGGTCTCGTCGCCTGGCTGTTCCGGCACGACGTGGCGACCCGGCTCATCCGCAGCACCGGCCTGCCCCGGTACATGGCCGCGTGCCTGCTGGCCGGCTACGGCTGGCTGCTCGTGGTGGGCGCCAGCTGGATCATCGTCGGCCCGAGCTTCTCCGGTCCCGGCTATGACGCCGTGCTGCACGCCGTCTTCCTCGGGTTCGTGATGTCGATGATCATGGCGCACGCCCCGACCATCCTGCCGGCCGTGCTGCGCCGGCCGCTGCCGTACCGGCCGGTGCTCTACCTGCCGGTGCTGCTGCTGCACGTCTCCCTGCTGGTGCGCATCCTGCTCGGTGACGCGCGCGACCTGCCGGCACTGGTGCAGTGGGGCGGCGTGGCCAACATCGTGGCCGTGCTCCTGTTCGTGCTGCTGGCCGTGATCTCGGTGGTGCGCGGCGTGCCGCGGCGCCAGCCAAACACCAAACTGAAAGTCACACCATGAACCGTCGACTGTGGCACCTCATTACCGGGCTTCTGACTCCGGCGTGGCTCCTTCTCACTCTCATCGCCGTGCTCATCCACCGCTTCATCCCTGTCGCGCCGTGGCTCATGGTGCACCTCCTGTTCCTGGGCGCCGTGAGCACCGCGATCCTGGTCTGGAGCCAGCACTTCGCCGACACTCTGCTCCGGCATCCGGCCCCCGGCGGCCGCGTCTCGCTCGGGGCGAGGCTCGGCGCGCACACCCTCGGAGCGGTGCTCGTGATCACCGGCATTGTCGGCGGCTGGTGGCCGGTCGTGCTTGCCGGCGGCATCCTGGTCGGCACGAATGCCCTCGCCCACGCCCTGCTGCTGTTCCGGCAGTCGCGGGGAGCGCTGCCGGGACGGTTCGCACCGCTCGTGCGCTACTACATTGCGGCCGGAATCGCGTTGGCCATCGGTGTGACCCTGGGCGTGCTGATGGCCCGAACCGATATCGATGGTGAGTCCGCGGAGCGGATGTACATCGCCCATATCGGGTTCAACCTGCTCGGCTGGGTCGGCCTGACCGTGATTAGCACGGTGGCCCTGCTCTGGCCGACTGTGCTGCACGCCCGGGTGCAGACGACGCGCGCCTCGGCCCGCGGAACCCTGCCTCTGTTCCTAGCCGGCCTCGCGGTGCTCGGGATCGGCCTGCTGATCGACCAGCGCCTGGTCGCCGCCGCGGGTGTTCTGCTCTACCTGGTCAGCCTCGGCCTGGTGCTGGTTGAGGCCGTGCGCCTGGCCAGGCAGTCCCCGGCCGTCACCTTCGCCGGTTGGAGCATCGGTGCCGCCCTCACCTGGTTCTTCGCCTGCGTGCTCGGGTTCGGCCTGATCGTGACGTTCGCACCGAGCTGGGTAGCCGCGACCGACCGGCTCGGGCAGCTCGTGCCCGTGTTCGCGGTCGGTTTCGCCGCGCAGATCCTGCTCGGAGCCCTCAGCTACCTGGTGCCGGTCGTGCTCGGCGGCGGACCCTCGGTCTCGAAGGCCACGGCCGCCCTGCTCGATCGTGGTGCCCTGTTCCGGGTCATCGTCGTCAACGTCGGCCTGGTCCTCTATCTGATGCCGGTGCCCAGCCTGGTGAAGGTCACGGTCTCGCTGCTCGTCGTCGGCACGCTCGCCTCCTTCCTGGTCCTGATGCCGCGGGCGCTGCGGCAGAACCGCCGGCTCCGCCAGGCGACGGATGCGACGGCCCCGCCCGCCCCGCGGATTGCCGCGGCCCCGTCGCGCCGCACAGGTGCGACCATCACGGCCGTCGGCGCCCTGCTTCTGGCCGTATCCCTGGGGATCGCCATGGACCCGGCCGCCGCCGGAATCGCGAGCGGCGGGGCATCCGCCGACAGGGTGTCGACCGGCCACACGACCACGGTCGACGTCGTCATGAAGAACACGCGCTTCAGCCCGGACACCATTGAGGTGCCCGTCGGCGACACCCTGGTGATCAACCTGACCAACGACGACGAGATGGTGCACAACCTCGTGCTCGCCACCGGCGTGGTCTCCGGTTCCGTCGCTCCCGGCACCAGCCGGCAGGTCGACGCCGGCATCGTGGGCGCCGACGTCGAGGGCTGGTGCTCCATCGCCGGCCACAAGGTCCTGGGCATGGTGCTCACGGTCGTGGCCGTCGGAGCCGAGCCTCAGTCCGGCGACGACTCCCCAGCGATGGACCACGGCTCTGCGCCCGCCGGCGGCGCGTCCAGCGCGGCAGACGATCTCGATTTGATGCGTGAGCCCGACGCCGATTTCGTCGCCCGCGACCCGGCGCTGGGGGCGGCGGAGGCGGAGACCGTGCACACGTTGACCATGCGGGTGGAAGACGTGGAGACCGAGGTGTCTCCCGGCGTCACCCAGACCCTGTGGACGTTCAACGGCACAGCCCCCGGCCCGACCCTGCACGGCAAGGTCGGCGACGTCTTCGACATCACCTTCGTCAACGACGGGTCGATCGAGCACTCCATCGACTTCCACGCGGGTGCCCTCGCACCCGATCGGCCCATGCGCAGCATCAATCCGGGGGAGAGCCTGACCTATCGTTTCACCGCGACCCGCTCGGGGATCTGGCTCTACCACTGCGGCACGATGCCCATGTCGGTGCACATGGCGAACGGCATGTTCGGCGCCGTGATCATTGATCCACCCGGGCTTTCAGCGGTCGATCGGGAATACGTCCTGGTGCAGTCCGAGCTCTACCTCGGTGCGCAGGGCGGGGAGGCCGACGCCGACAAGGTGGCGGCGCAGTTCCCCGACCTGGTGGTCTTCAACGGCATCGCCAACCAGTACGGTGCCCGCCCGCTGACGGCGAAGGCTGGCGAGAAGGTGCGCATCTGGGTGCTGGACGCGGGCCCCAACGTGGGCAGCTCCTTCCACGTCGTGGGCGGCCAGTTCGACACCGTTTTCAAGGAGGGCGACTACCTGCTGCGTGATGGCGGCAGCACCGGCACGGGCGGCTCCCAGGTGCTCGACCTGGCCGTGGCCCAGGGTGGCTTCGTCGAGTTGACCTTCCCGGAGGCCGGCAGCTACCCCTTCGTCAGCCACATCATGTCTGATGCCGAGAAAGGCGCCCGCGGCGTCGTCCTGGTCAGTCCGTGATCTTTGTCCGAGTTTCCCCAAAAATGATTGTGTGCGGCGTGTCGCCGGTCAGGTGGAAGAAATGGGCGGCCCGTCGCCTCAGTCTGCTGTGTGAGGGTATTACACCGTTGGACAGGGTTTTTATTGTGGAATATCGTCACTGCGAGTTTGGTGAAGTGATTAGAAATGTCACTCATACTTTTAATCCTGTGGTAGCTTTCAACCACCCCGCGTGACCTATCCGGGGGAGGAACCGTGACAGGTGGCAGCACCTGCTTCCGCGCCCTTGAATCACGCAACATGGAAAGGGGCCCACCGTGGTCCGATTGAGAGCCGGTGCAGGAAAACTGCGATCGGAGTTGATGGTTTCCAAAGGATGGTTGCAGGGCGTAGCCCTGGTAATGGTCTTCGGTTTCGCCGTGATGGGCTTCCTGGCCTTGAGGACCTATACGGACTCGATGCCCCAGCCCAAGCAGGTCGTCGACTCGCAGGGTGAGGTTGTCTTCACGACGGCCGACATCACCGCGGGCCAGCAGACCTTCGTGCGGCGCGGCCTGCAGCAGTATGGCTCGATCCTGGGTCACGGCGGCTACCTCGGACCGGACTATACGGCCGACTACCTGCGGCGCTCCTCGACCGAGGTGCTCGAGGCCCTGACCGCGTCCGGTGTGCAGGACCCACAGGGTGCCCTCGTCGAGATGATGCGGACCAACCGCTACGACAAGGCCACCGGCGACCTCGAATTCACCGATCTGCAGATCGAGGCCTTCGACACGCTCAAGCAGCACTACGCCGATTTCTTCGGTTCCCCGACCACCCAATACGGTCTGATCCCGAATGCCATCACGGACTCGGCGGACATCCACGACCTGACCGCCTTCTTCGCCTGGACGTCCTGGGCAGCCTCTGCTGAGCGGCCCGGTCACAACTACTCGTACACGAACAACTGGCCGGCCGAGCCGCTCGTGGATAACGTTCCGACCGCCGACATCATCGTGTGGAGCGGCCTCTCGCTCGTGGCCCTGATGGTCGCCCTCGGCGCCCTCTTCGGCCTCTACGGCCGGTGGAGCAAGAGGATGGGCTGGCAGCACGGGGAAGAAACCCCGGCACTGTCCTTCCGACAGCCGGGGGAGGTGGCGGTGACACCCGCCCAGACCGCCACGGCCTGGTTCTTCTTCGTGGTGGCTTTGATGTTCCTGGCCCAGGCCTTCCTGGGTGCCGCCATCGAGCACTACCGGGTCGACCTGTCGAGCTTCTTCGGGGTCGACCTGGCTCAGCTGCTGCCGTTCAACCTCGCCCGAACCTGGCATGTGCAGCTCTCGCTGTTGTGGACGGCCACTTCGTTCCTGGCCGCAGGCATCTTCCTCGCCCCGTATATCTCCGGGCGTGAACCCAAACGTCAGCACTGGTTGGCCTACGGCTTGCTCGGCGCCCTCGCCCTGGTCATCGTCGGATCGTTCGTGGGTGAAGCCTTGAGCATCTTCGGCGTCGAGGCCGCGAAGGGCTCGCCGTTCTGGGACATGCAGTGGGAGTACATCGACCTGCCCAAGGTGTGGCAGGGCATGCTCGTCGTCGGACTCTTCCTCTGGATCGCGATCATCTACCGCGGCATCCGGGCGCGTCTGAAGTCTGAGCACCGCTTCAACCTGCCGTGGCTCTTCTTCTACGCCGGTCTCGCGATCCCCGCGTTCTACGCCGTCGGAATGCTCGCCGGCACCGAGGTTCACCTGAGCGTCGCCGAGTTCTGGCGCTTCTGGGTGGTGCACCTCTGGGTTGAGGACTTCCTGGAACTGTTCACGACCGTGATGGTGGCCTACATCTTCGTCATGCTCGGGGTTGTGCACCGCAAGATCGCGATGCAGATCATCCTGCTCGACGTCATCCTGTATTCCGCCGGTGGCATCCTCGGCACCATGCACCACCTGTACTTCTCCGGAACCCCCGTCGAGCACATGGCGCTGGGAGCCTTCTTCTCCGCCCTGGAAGTCATCCCGTTGACCTTCCTGACGATCGAGGCCTGGAGCTTCCTCCAACTCGGTGCCCGGCAGGAGTCGCGCAGTTCGGCTCCGTTCCCGCACCGCTGGGCCGTGATGTTCCTTGTCGCGGTCGGCTTCTGGAACTTCCTGGGTGCCGGCGTCTTCGGATTCCTGATCAACCTGCCGATCGTCTCGTACTACGAGATCGGTACCGCGCTGACGGCCAACCACGCCCACGCGGCGATGATGGGCGTGTACGGAATGATGGGCGTCGGTCTGTCGCTCTTCGCCCTGCGCTACCTGATCCCGGCCGAGCGCTGGCCGGACAAGCTCGCCAAGATCTCGTTCTGGTGCCTCAACATCGGCCTGGCCTGGATGACGTTCGCAACGCTGCTGCCGCTCGGCGTCATTCAGCTCTGGCACTCCATCAACGACGGTTACTTCGAAGCCCGCAGCCTCAACTTCATCAACGAGCCCGGCAACGCCGTTCTCGAATGGCTGCGGATGCCCGGTGACATCGTCTTCATCGTCGGAGGCGTGATGCCGTTCGTCTGGATCACCTGGCTCGGGGTTCGCTACCGCATCAAGGCAACCACCCACGACGTGCCGATGGAGGCTTTGTTCGTCGAGGCGGTCCCCACCGGCGCGACGGTCACCGGCGGCGCGGAGCCGACATCCGGATATTCCTCGGACTACCGCTCCACCGGCACCGGAGAGCTCGGTGGGGACCGCCCGGGCGGCGGCGTGTGATGGCGTCCATCAATCCGGAGGTCTGGTTCGCGCTTGTCTACGGCGGCTTCCTGCTGGCCGTAGCACACGTGCTGGACCTCCTGGCGAGACGCACCGGGGCGAAAACCACCGCCATGAGTTCGAGCGGGTTCGAGTACCACGAAAACCACGACGCCTGGAAGTGCCAGGAGGACCAGTGGCTCTGGCCGATCTCCTTCGATCCGGATAACCGGGTGACGCGATACCAGGCCAGCCCCACAGTCTGCAACCCCTGCCCGGTCAAGGACACCTGCACCACCTCGGATGCGGGCCGGCAGCTCGCGCGAAACATCGACCCCTGGCCCAGTTCGGAGGCAGAACGGTTCCATCGCGGGATCGCCTGCTCCGTCGTCGTGCTCGGGCTCATCTGGCCGCTGGCGTCCATGTTCCAGAACCGCACGGGCGTGGAATTGCTGATCCTGGGGTTAGCCTCGGCCGTCATCGCCGCCGGCAGTTGGCCGTTGTGGTCGCACCTGCGTCGCACGCCCGCTCGCTTTCCCGAGCATCTCAAGGTCGTAGGGCTCGACGAAAGCGTCGCGGCCCGCGCCGCCACGGCGGCGGTCGAGGCGCAGCGGCGCAGCGGCTACGGCAGCATCAGAAAAACGGGCCCGCGGCCGGTTCAAATCGAACCGTACGCGAGCGCCCGGGCGTCGGAGCAAACCGACGCCGATCCGGAAACGATGAAAGGAAACACAGTGAGCGCCTCATTCTCAGCCCGTTGGGCTGAACTGGAGACGGAGGCCGACCCAGGTCGTTCCGGCCCCGCCGTGGGCTGGAGCCGGAGGGGCAACTCGTGATGGCCTGGCAGATCGCGGCCCTGATCGTGGTGGCGCTGCTGCTCGTCTGGCTGGCAGCTTCCTTCAAGGTGCTGCAGGAATACGAGCGCGGCGTGGCGTTCCGATTCGGCCGGCTGGGCCCGGTGCGGGACCCGGGTGTGCAGATGGTGTTCCCCGGACTGGACAAGATGGTGCGGGTCGACCTCCGGATCGTGACCCTCACGATCCCGCCGCAGGACGTCATCACCAAGGACAACGTTCCGGCCCGGGTCAACGCCGTCGTCCTATTCCAGGTCACCGACCCGGTCCGTTCGGTGATGGCAGTCGAGAACCACGCCATCGCCACCTCCCAGATGTCGCAAACAACGCTGCGCTCGGTCGTGGGCCGCGCCGACCTCGACACCCTGCTCGCCCACCGGGCCGACCTGAACGAAGACCTCGCCCGCAACATCAATGCGCAAACCGAACCCTGGGGCGTGCAGGTGAAGGTCGTCGAAATCAAGGATGTCGAGATTCCGCAGGCGATGCAGCGTGCCATGGCCCGTGAAGCCGAAGCCGAGCGGGACCGCCGGGCGAAGATCATCAATGCCCACGGTGAACTGCAGGCGTCGGAGGAGCTGGGCCAGGCGGCGGAAATCCTGAGCCGCAATCCCGCGTCGCTTCAGCTGCGCTACCTGCAGACCCTGCTCGAGCTGGGCGCCGACCAGAAATCGACTGTGGTCTTCCCGCTTCCGATGGACATTCTCGGTCCGTTCCTCAACGGCAAGGTCACCCAGCAGGTGGCCCAGCCGAGCGCCGCGCCCCCCGGTGCGGACACGGTTCCCCTGCCGGACCCGGCGGGGGCCGCCGCGGCCTTCGCCGCCGCCGTTGCGGCTGCCGCAGCACAGACAACGGAGGTTTCTTCCTAATGGCCGACATCGTTTCACGCGACCGCGCCCTCTGCATCCGTCTGATGCTGATCGGAGCCTTCGCCGGCATCTTCGCACCCATCGCCGGGTTCCTCGGCGGCACGATCGTCGGAGTCGACCAGACGGTCGGCGGCCTGGAACCGCTCTTCGTCTGGCTCTTCGTGGGCATGATCGTCGGGATGTTCGGCGTGGCCATCGGTATTCTTGGCGCCCTGCGCTGGGTCAAGGGCGGGCACCACCTGGACTGACCTGCCGCGCACCACCGCACGCAGAAGCGCCCGGCCGAGTAATCGGCCGGGCGCTTCTGCGTGCGGTGAGCTGCTGTAAACCGATCAGCGTTCCGGGCTGCTCAGTCAGTGCTGGGCTGGTAGCCGCAGCTGGGGTCCTCGGCGAGCGGGTCCCCGGTCACCGCGTAGGCGTGCGAGCGGGAGCCGCCGCAGACCGTGCGAAATTCGCAGTGACCACACCGGCCGCCGAAGAGATCCGGGGTGCGCAGCTCTTGGAGCAGCTGCGCCTCCCGGTAGATCTCGGAGAAGGGCTGCTTGTGCACCGACCCCACGGACACGGGCAGGAACCCGCTGGGGTAAACGAGACCGACATGGTCGACGAAGGCGAACCCGCGCCCGGAATTGACGTCGAGGGGGGCCCGCGGACGCCGCCGCCTCGGCTCGTCACCGGTGAGCAACCGCTCCGTGGCCTCCCGCAGCGAGGCTCTCAGTGGGCCGACTGGGAACGCGGTGTCGAGGTCAACCCCGTCGTCCACGCCGGCCCGCTGAAGCGCGATGCGTCGGTAGTGGGGTGCCTCGGTGGTCTTGATGGCGACCAGGTCGGAGACGTCGTGCAGCCAGTGCAGTACCTCCTCCTCCTCGGCCGCGGTCAGAGCGTTCAGGAGCTTGCCGCGGCCGGTGGGCACGAGGAAGAAGACACTCCACAGGGTGGTGCCGAGATCGAGGACGGTCTTCAGGATGCCGGGCAGCTCGTGCACGGTGTCGCGGGTGACGGTCGTGTTGATCTGCAGCCGGTAGCCGACCTCGCGCACCATTCGGGCGGCGATCATGGTGTCGTCGAAGACGCCGTCGACACCGCGGAAGGCGTCGTGGGTGGCCGCTGAGGCGCCGTCCAGCGAGAGCGAGACCGCCTTGGCCCCGGCGTCGTGGAGCTCGACCAGGACCTCACGGGTGAGGCGCGGGGTGACCGAGGGGGAGAGGGCCATGCTCAGGCCGAGGCTGGTGCCGTGGGCGACGAGCTCCGGCAGGTCGGGGCGCTCGAACGGGTCCCCGCCGGTGAGCACGACCAGCGGGCGCGGTGTGCCGAAGGCGGCGAGGTCGTCCAACAATTTGCGACCCTGGTCCGTGCTCAGCTCGAACGGATTGCGAGTGCGGATGGCGTCGGCCCGGCAGTGGGTGCAGACCAGTTGACAGGCGCGCGTCACCTCCCAGATGACGATGAAGGGCCGTTCGGCGGTGTCGTGGTGCAGCACCCGGATGGGGCGCACGTGCGTGTCGGTCATGGGGCAAGTCCTAGCTCAGCGCCGAATTTCGGCCCTCAGTTGTTTTTACCATAGATATAGGGAAAACTAGTTTGGTGCCTATCGAACCCCTTGACGCCCGCACCCACCGCGTGCTCTCCGGCATCAGTCGGGTCGCCATTCTCGAACTCCTGCGCGATGCCGACGCGGCGATGGATGTGCCGGCCATCGCCCAAGCGGTGGGGCTGCACGCGAACACGGTTCGGTCCCACCTCGACCGGCTGGTCGAGGTGGGCCTGGTTGCCGAGACCGTCGAGGCGCGCGTGCGTCCCGGGCGGCCCCGGCTTTTCTTTCGCGCCACGTCACCCGCCGCCGAGGTCCCCGCCGAGTCCTACCGGCTTCTTGCCGGTCTCCTGGCCGGCGGCCTGGGCAGGGATATTTCCTCGGGGGCAGGCGCGGCCGCGGCCGCGGAGGCCGGGCGGCGCTGGGGCAGGGAGATGGCCGAGACGGATACCGGACTCTCCGACGCGCAGTCGGGGGCGGCCCACGGAGCATCGGTCGGGCGTATCGTTCAGATCCTTGACGAGGTCGGCTTCGAGCCGCGCCTCGGGGATGCCGGTGCTGCCGATGACGTCGCTTTCGGCGGCGCCGCCGCTCCGGTCGACGTCGTGATCGAGCTGCACCGCTGCCCGTTCCTCGATGTGGCCAAGGAGCACAGCGACGTCGTGTGCGCGGTGCACCGCGGCCTGATGGAGGGCGCCCTCGAGCGCCTGCACACACCCGGAGTCGGCGTCACCCTCGAGCCGTTCGCCCGCCCGGGCGTCTGCCTCGCCCACCTTGAGATCCCGGCGACGAAGCCGTGAGCGTGGCCCGGCGCACACCGCTGCGCAGCACCTGTGCGCGGCCGCATCCGTGCTCCTCCGCCATGCGGAACAGCATTCTCGGCCAGATCCCGATCTTCCAGGACCTGTCGGCCGGCGAGCTCGCCGACCTGGCCGAACGGATGCTGTCGCTCGCCTGGGGTCCCGGAGACACGCTGTTCACCGCCGGCGAGCCGTCCGAGCACGTGTTCGTACTCGCGGCCGGCCAGGCGAAGGTGTTCCGATCGACCTCGACCGGGCAGTTCACGAGCCTCGACTTCCTCGGCCCGGGAGCGGTGCTGGGAAGCCTGACCGCGCTGGACGCGGGTCGGTACCCCGAGACGGCCGTTGCCCTCGTGACCACCTGCGCCCTGCGCCTCGAATCCGGCGCCTTCCGGCAGATGTTGCTCGCGCATCCGCCGGTGGCGCTGCGCGTGCTGGATGTCGTCGTCGACCGTCTTCATCGGGCGCGGTCGAGGGAGGCCGAGCAGGCCTCCGTTACCGTCACGACGCGGGTGGCAGCGACCCTGCTGCGCCTCGCCGACACCTTCGGCGTGCCGGGGGACGGCGCCGGTACCACCCTGATCCAGCTGCCTCTGACCCGCGCCGACCTGGCCGCCATGACCGGCACGAGCGCCGAGTCGGTGTCCCGCGCCATGAGCGGCCTGCGCCGGGACGGGCTGATCGATTCCGGACGACGGTGGACCGCCGTGCTCGACCGTTCCGGTCTGGTTGCGGCAAAGTGACGGCCGTCATGGTTGCCGCCGCCTCGGGTTCGTAACGTCGCAGTCATGACCACAATCATCCCCACCACAACATCCACTCCGACATCCACCCCGACATCCACCCCGGCCACCGTCCACACCATCCTGCGGGCCGACGGCTTTTCCTGCCCGTCCTGTGTCGCCAAGATCGAGAAGCAGATCGGCCGCCTCGCCGGAGTCAGCGCCGTGACCGTGTTCTTCGCCACCGCCCGGATCGAGATCGACCACGACCCGGCCGTCGTCAGCACGGATGCCCTCATCGCCGCCGTCGGCAAGGCCGGCTACACCGCCCGCCTGGCCGCGTTCTGACCGGCGGACAGGGGGAGTGACATGACCATCGTGCGCCGCCACCTGATTCCCCTCATTTCCGGCGCGTTGATCGGCGCCGCCTGGCTGCTCGGCCTCCTGCCGGTGCCGCCGCTTGTCTCCGACGCGGCGATGGTGGCGGCCGCGGTCGTGGCCGGGTTCCCGATCATGCGGACCGCCGGGCGAGCGCTGCTCGCCCGGGTCGTGGGCATCGACCTGCTTGTCACGGTCGCCTCCGTCGGCGCCATCGTGCTCGGCGAATACTGGGAGGCCGCCGCCGTGACCTTCCTGTTCGCCATCGGGCATGCCCTCGAATCGGCCACCCTCAACCGCACCCGCTCCGCCCTGACCGCGCTCGTGGCCCTGGCCCCGGACGTCGCCCTCGTGCTACGGAACGGCGAGCAGCTCGAGGTCCTGGCCGGGTCCGTGCGGACCGGGGAGACCGTCCTGGTCAAGAACGGCGCGCGGGTGCCCGTCGACGGCACCGTGCAGCAGGGCACGGGCACGATCGACGAGGCCTCCATCACGGGCGAGTCCTCCCCGGCCGAGAAGCGCGCCGGCGACCGCGTCTTCGCCGGCACGGTCTCGACCGGCGGCTTCTTGCAGGTGCTGGCCACCGAGGTCGGCGCGGCTACCACCCTGGCCCACATCGTGCACCGGGTCGAGGAGGCGCAGGAGGCCACGGCCCCGACCCAGGTCTTCATGGACCGGTTCTCGGCCTGGTACACCCCCGGCATCCTGGTGCTTGCGATCATCGTCGGCGTGGTGACCGGCGACGTATTCCTGGCGCTGACCCTGCTCGTGATCGGGTGTCCCGGCGCCCTGGTCATCTCCATCCCGGTCGCGATCGTCGCCGGGATCGGCCGCGCCGCGCAGCTCGGAATCCTGATCAAGGGCGGCGAGTTCCTCGAGACCGCCGCGAAGATCACGGTCGTCGCGGTCGACAAGACGGGCACCCTCACCCGGGGCCGTCCGGTCCTGACGGATGTCGTGGTGCTGAACCCCGCCCTGACCCGTGCCGAGGTGCTCGACTGGGCTTCACGGGCGGAGGCCGGCTCCGAGCATCCGCTGGCCGGAGCGATCGTGCAGGCCGCCGCGCGGGAGGCCGCACGCGAAGCCGCGCAGGGCGCCCAGGTGACCGGCCTGCCGGAACACATCACGTCGGTGCCCGGGCAGGGCATCGTCGCCGCGGTGGCCGGCCGCACCGTGCTGATCGGCAATCCGGCCCTGCTCCGCGCCCACCGGATCGCGGGCACGGATGCCGCCACGACGCTGGCCGAGAAACTCGCCGCCCACGGGCGCACGCCGCTGATCGTCGTACTCGACGGCGTCGTCGCCGGTGTCCTCGCCGTGGCCGACGAGGTGCGTCCCGACGCCGCCGACATGGTGGACGCGCTGCACGCGGCGGGGATTGTTCGGGTCGTCATGCTCACCGGCGACGGGCCGCTCGTGGCGCAGGCCGTGGGTGCCCACGTCGGAATCGACGAGATCCGGTCGTCGCTGCTGCCGGAGGACAAGCTCGACGTCGTCACCGGGCTCCGGCGGGACGGCCACGTCGTGGCGATGGTGGGAGACGGCGTCAACGACGCCCCGGCCCTGGCCACGGCGGACATCGGCATCGCGATGGCGGCGGCCGGTTCGGCCGTCGCGGTCGAGACCGCCGACATCGCGCTGATGGGTGACAACCTGCTGATGCTCCCCGCCGCCATCGACCTGGCCCGCCGCACGGTGCGCGTCATGCACCAGAACGTGGCCCTCGCGCTGGTCACGGTGGTGCTGTTGCTGGCCGGTGTGCTGTTCGGCGGCGTGACGATGTTCGGCGGCATGCTCGTGCATGAGGCATCCGTACTGATCGTGATCGTGAATGCGATGCGCCTGCTGCGCCGGTCCGGGCAGCGCGCGGAACGCAGAGCACGACGTCGGATTTCGTCCGAATCGCATGTCCAGTCCCCGAAAAAGTCAGAGAAATCAGAAAATAAGGAGATGATTAGGAGGTGACGCCGTCCTCCCCCTCGTCGAGCTACCGCACGCTCGCGTCCTTCAGCAGGATTCAGCTTCTGTACTTCCTGCAGCAGCGCGGAACGATGACGGTGGGCGACCTGGCTGAGGCCACCGGTCTGCACCACAACACGGCCCGGGAGCACCTGCAGCGCCTGATCGGGGACGGTTTCGTCACCTGTCACCCGGAAAACAAGGACTCCAAGGGCCGGCCTCGGATGTTGTACAGCGCCGCCGCCGGCCCGAACCACGTCGACGGCTCCATCCGGGCCGCGAAGGCCGAAGCCGCCGATCGCCACGGTGACCAGGTGCGACGGATGCTGCGGGTCGAGGCCGTCATCCACTCGCCGCTGCAGCGGCAGCTGGACGCCCTCGACGACCACCTCGACGAGTCCGGCTTCGACGCGCGGCTCGAGATCGACGGTGCCGACGGCAACCGAGTGCACCTGCACGAATGCCCGTACAGCGAGATGGTCAAGGCGCACCCCGAGGTCTGCCGGGTGCACTTCGGGCTGCTGAAAACCCTGCTCGAAAGGACCGAGGGACCCCTGAGCGCCGACGCGCTGCACCCGCTGGTCGAACTGAATACCTGCACCCTCGACCTGCACCGGTCCGACGCCGACCCAGGTGTCGAAACAGGCGCCGAACAAACCGCCCCGGAACGGCTCAAGCCGGCAATCATTTATCACGGCGTTTCCGGCTTGTAGCGTATTTCGCCACCCCTGAGACTGGAGTCCGAGGGTGGTTGCCGACCATGGTGACCCCGGGCAGTGCAAGGGGTACGTTGTGAAAACACTCAAGAATTCGGCTTTCTCGAAGCCGGCTAAGACCCGGCCGGCCAAGCCCGGCATCGACGGCCCCATCGACGACACGATCCTGAAGCTCGGGCGGTTCCTGCGTCGAGGCAAGGCCTCACCCGACCTGCGATCCGTGTTCCTTGCGGGCGGCCGCGACGCCGACTCGTTCTACCGCGACCGCTGGACCCACGACAAAGAGGTGCGGTCCACCCACGGTGTGAACTGCACCGGCTCCTGCTCCTGGAAGGTGTACGTCAAGGACGGCATCATCACCTGGGAGACCCAGCAGACCGACTATCCCTCCGTCGGCCCCGACTCACCCGAATACGAGCCCCGCGGCTGCCCCCGCGGCGCCGCCTTCAGCTGGTACACCTACTCGCCGACCCGGGTCAAGTACCCCTACGTGCGCGGCGTGCTGCTCGACCTGTTCCGTGCGGCGAAGGCCCGCACCGGCGACCCGGTGCTCGCCTGGGCCGAGGTCACCGGCGACCCCGAGAGCGCCCGCGCCTACAAGAGCGCCCGCGGCAAGGGCGGCCTGGTGCGCACCAGCTGGGACGAGGCGTCCGAGATCGTCGCCGCCGCCCACGTGCACACCATCAAAAAGTACGGCCCCGACCGCATCGCCGGCTTCTCGCCGATCCCCGCCATGTCGATCGTCTCGCAGGGGGTGGGCAACCGGTTCATCTCCATGCTCGGTGGCACCATGCTCTCGTTCTACGACTGGTACGCCGACCTGCCCGTGGCGTCCCCGCAGGTGTTCGGCGACCAGACCGACGTGCCGGAATCGGCAGACTGGTGGAACTCCTCCTACCTGATCATGTGGGGCTCCAACGTGCCGGTCACCCGCACGCCCGACGCGCACTTCATGGTCGAGGCCCGCTACAAGGGCCAGAAGGTCATCACCGTCTCGCCCGACTACGCCGACAACTCCAAGTTCGCCGACGAGTGGCTGGCCGTGCACCCCGGCACCGACGGCGCGCTCGCGCTGGCCATGGGCCACGTCGTGCTCAAGGAATTCCTGGTCGATCGCCGCACGCCCCGCTTCGTCGACTACATGAAGCGTTACAGCGACTCCGCCTACCTGATCAGCCTCACCAGGCGCGGCGACGCGTACGTGCCCGGCAAGTTCGTGACCGCGGATGCCCTGCCCGGCCTGGCCCCGACGGTCGCCAGCGCCGCGTTCAAGCCGGTGCTTCTGGGCCACGACGGCGAGGTCGTCGTGCCCAACGGTTCGATCGGGCACCGTTTCTCCGAGACCGACGTCGGCAAGTGGAACCTCGACCTCGAGGGTGTCGACCCGCTCCTGTCCATCGCCGACGCACCCGACTACGACCAGGCGTCCGTCGCCATCGACATGCCCCGGTTCGACGTTGCTCCGGAGACCGACGAGATCGGAGAGCAGCACGCGGGCGGTGCGGGCATCATCCGTCGCGGCGTCCCCGTGCGGATGGTGGCCGGCCAGCTGGTCACCACCGTGTTCGACCTGCTGCTCGCGCAGTACGGCGTCGGACGGCCAGGCCTGCCCGGTGTCTGGCCGACCGGCTACGACGACGCCACCTCACCCGGTACCCCTGCCTGGCAGGAGGGCATCACCTCGGTGCCGATGCAGGCCGCCGAACGCATCGGTCGCGAGTTCGCGCAGAACGCCGAAGACTCCAATGGACGCTCGATGATCCTGATGGGTGCCGGAACCAACCACTGGTTCCATTCCGACACCATCTACCGGGCCTTCCTGGCACTGACCACCATGACCGGCTGCCAGGGCGTCAACGGTGGCGGCTGGGCTCACTACGTCGGCCAGGAGAAGGTGCGCCCGCTCACCGGCTACGGCCAGTACGCGTTCGGCCTGGACTGGGTGCGCCCGCCCCGCCAGATGATCGGCACGGGCTTCTTCTACCTCGCCACCGACCAGTGGCGCTACGACGGCCTCGCCGCCGACACCCTGTCCAGCCCGCTCGGCGCAGGCACCTTCGCCGGCCGCACCACCGCGGACTGCCTGGTCGAGTCGACCAAGCGCGGCTGGATGCCCGGCTACCCCACCTTCAACCGCAACTCGCTCGACCTCGTCGACGACGCGGTCCGGGCGGGCGTCGACCCGGCCCAGTACGTGGTCGAGTCCCTCGGCGACGGCACCCTCGAGTACGCCATCGAGGACCCGGATGCGCCGGAGAACTTCCCGCGCATCCTCGACGTGTGGCGGGCCAACGTGATCGGCTCGTCGGGCAAGGGCAACGAGTACTTCCTGAAGCACCTGCTGGGCACCAAGAACGCCGTTCGCGCCCCCGAATCGCCGCCCGAGAAGCGCCCGAAGACCATGAAGTGGCACGAGACCGCCCCCGAGGGCAAGCTTGACCTGATGGTCACCAGCGACTTCCGCATGACGAGCACCACCATCTTCAGCGACGTGGTGCTGCCGCCGGCCACCTGGTACGAGAAGAACGACCTGTCGACCACCGACATGCACCCCTTCATCCACTCGTTCAACCCGGCGATCGCCCCGCCGTGGCAGGCGAAGACCGACTTCGACATCTTCCACATCCTCGCGGAGAAGATCTCCGAGATGTCCGTGGAGCACCTCGGGGTTCGGAAGGACCTGGTCGCCGTTCCGCTGCTGCACGACACCCCGGATGCGATGAGCGCCCCGCACGGCATAGTCGAATACGACCAGGTGCTGGTGCCCGGCGTGACCATGCCCAAACTGGTCGTGGTCGAACGCGACTACCCGGCCTTCGCCGCGCGGCTCGGTGCCCTCGGCCCGCTGACCGAGAAGCTCGGCATGATGACCAAGGGCGTCAAGTTCAACCCCGACGTCGAGGTGGCCTACCTGGCGAAGAAGAACGGGCTCGTCGAGAGCGGCCCCGCCGCCGGGCGGCCGCAACTGAAGACCGCCATCCAGGCCTGCGAAATGGTGCTCGCGCTCTCCGGCACCACCAACGGACGGCTCGGTACGCAAGGCTTCCGCAGGATGGAGGAGCGCACCGGCCAGAAGTTGGCGCACCTGGCCAGCGACAACGAGGGCCGTCGCTTCTCCTACCCGGATGTGCAGGGTGCCCCGGTCCCGGTACTCACCTCCCCGGAATGGTCCGGCAGCGAGCACGGCGGCCGACGCTACAGCGCGTTCACGATCAACGTGGAGCACCTCAAGCCCTGGCACACCCTCACCGGGAGGCAACACTTCTACCTCGACCACGACTGGATGATCGAGCTGGGGGAGACCATGCCGATCTTCCGGCCGCCGCTGGACATGCACCGCCTGTTCGATGATTCCATCGTCGGGTCGACCTCGTCGACCGGCGCGACCGGCTCGAAGGGCCGGGCCGAGGTGGCCGTGCGCTACCTCACCCCGCACTCCAAGTGGTCGATCCACTCCGAGTACCAGGACAACCTGATGATGCTGTCGCTGTCCCGCGGCGGGCCCACCATCTGGATGTCACCGCAGGACGCCGACAAGATCGGCGTGCGCGACAACGAGTGGATCGAGTCCTACAACCGAAACGGCGTCGTCGTGGCCCGTGCGGTCGTCTCGCACCGGATGCCCGAGGGCACCGTGTACATGTACCACGCGAAGGACCGCACCATCAACGTGCCGATCGCCGAGACGAGCGGCATGCGCGGTGGCACGAACAACTCGCTCACCCGGATCCTGCTGAAACCGAGTCACCTGATCGGTGGCTACGCCCAGCTGTCCTTCGCTTTCAATTACCTCGGCCCGACCGGGAACCAACGCGATGAGGTCACCGTGATCCGTCGACGCAGCCAGGAGGTTGAGTACTAAATGCGCGTAATGGCTCAGATGTCGATGATCATGAATCTCGACAAGTGCATCGGGTGCCACACCTGTTCGGTCACCTGTAAGCAGGTGTGGACCAACCGCACCGGCGTCGAATACGTCTGGTTCAACAACGTGGAGACCAAGCCCGGCGTCGGCTACCCGCGCCGCTACGAAGACCAGGACAAGTGGAAGGGCGGCTGGCAGCGCAACAAGCGCGGACGCCTGAAACTGCGCTCCGGTGGCCGCATCAAGCGCCTCGCCACCATCTTCAACAACCCCGACCTCCCGGTGATCGACGACTACTACGAGCCGTGGACCTACGACTACGACATGCTGACCAAGGCTCCGCTGAGCACGGAAAGCCCCGTCGCCCGGCCCAAGTCGCTGCTCACCGGCCAGAACATGGACATCAAGTGGTCCGGCAACTGGGACGACGACCTCGGCGGCTCGCAGGAGACCGCGGCAGACGACCCCATCCTCGCCACCATGAGCGAGCACGTGAAGATGGAGTTCGAGAACACCTTCATGTTCTACCTGCCGCGCATCTGCGAGCACTGCCTGAACCCCGCCTGCGTCGCGGCCTGCCCCTCGGGCGCCATGTACAAGCGCGAGGAGGACGGTATCGTCCTCGTCGACGAAGACGGATGCCGCGGCTGGCGCATGTGCGTCTCCGCCTGCCCGTACAAGAAGGTCTACTTCAACCACAAGACGGGTAAGGCCGAGAAGTGCACGCTCTGCTACCCGTTGATCGAGCAGGGCAAGCCCACGATCTGCTCGGAGACCTGCGTCGGCCGGCTGCGCTACCTCGGCCTGATGCTCTACGACGCCGACGCGGTCCTCGCGCAGGCCTCGGTCGAGAACGAGCACGACCTGCTGGATGCCCAGCGCGCCTGCTTCCTCGACCCGTTCGACCCTGAGGTCATCGCCGCGGCGAAGGCCGAAGGCATGGAGGACGACTGGATCCTCGCGGCCCAGAACAGCCCGATCTACAAGCTCATCTCCGAGTACAAGGTGGCTCTGCCGCTGCATCCGGAGTACCGCACCATGCCGATGGTCTGGTACATCCCCCCGCTGTCCCCGGTGGTCGACGTCATCTCGACCACCAACAACGACGGTGAGGATGCCCGCACCCTGTTCGCCGCCATCGACAAGCTCCGCATCCCGGTGGAATACCTCGCCGGGCTGTTCTCGGCCGGAGACGTCGTTCCCGTCGAGTCCTCGCTGCGGAAGCTCGCCGCCATGAGGTCGTACATGCGCGACATCAACCTGGGCCGCGACCGCGACGAGTCGATCCCGGAAGCGGTCGGCATGACCGGTCCCGAGATCGAGGCCATGTACCGCCTGCTGGCCATCGCCAAATACGAGGATCGCTACGTCATCCCCAAGGCGCACGTCGAGACGGCGCGTGAGCTTGAGGAACTCGCCTGCTCGCTCGACACCGACGGCGGCCCCGGTATGGGTGGCCCCAGCGTCGCCACGGCGGCCGGCCCCTATGGCAAGACCCCCGGGATGCCGCTGAACGCGACCGTCGACAACTACAACGAGATGGTCGGCAAGGGCTCCGAACGCACGAAGCCCACCACGCCCGGCAGGGTCAACCTGCTCAACTGGACCGGCGGCGGCGTGCCGGAGGGCATGTTCCCGCCGAAGGCCTCCGGGAGTCCCGCATGAGGCTGCCGAAGCTCCCGACCCGCAAGGTCACGGCGCTGCCTCTGTCCGCGGAGGACGGCCGGATGGCGCACATGGCGGCATCCATTCTGCTGGATTACCCCAGCCAGGAGCGACGGGCCCGTTTCGGTGCTGTCGCCGCGTCGGTGGCGTTGCTGCCGGATCCGCTCCGCCACGCCTTCGAGGCGTTCCTGACGAAAGCGGATGCGATGACGCAGCAGGAGTTGGAGATCCACTTCACGGCTACTTTCGACCTCAAGCGCAAGTGCTGCCCGTACCTGAGCTACTTTGCGGCCGGGGACACCCGTCGCCGCGGCATGGCGCTCGTGCGCTTCGTCGAGGCCTACCGTGCCGCGGGCTGGGAGGTCGCCGCCGACGAACTGCCCGACTACCTGCCGATGGTGCTCGAATTCTCCGCGCGGAGCGACTCGCCGATCGCCCAGGAACTGCTCGCCGCGCACCGCGACGGGATTGAGGTGCTCCGCATGGCACTCGAGGCCGTGCCGAGCCCCTACGCGCACATTGTGGAGGCGGTCTCCCTGTCTCTCCCGAAGATCGACGAGGAGACGCGCCAGCGTTACCTCAACCTGGTGAACGAGGGTCCGCCGACCGAGACGGTCGGCATGACCTTCCTGGGCAATCTCAAACCGTTCTCGCCGTCCGGCGCGAACAGCGAGGAAGTACGGGTATGAATCCGCTCGACATTCTGCTTTGGGTGGCGTTCCCCTACGCCGCCGCCGGGGTCTTCATCGTCGGCCACCTTCTGCGGTACCGGTTCGACCAGTTCGGCTGGACCTCACGGTCGAGCCAGACCTACGAGAACAAGTGGCTCCGCTGGGGCTCGCCCATGTTCCACTACGGCATCCTGATGGTCTTCGGCGGTCACATTGTCGGACTCTTCATCCCCAAACCGTGGCTCGAGTTCTTCGGCGTCACCGAGCACATCTACCACCTCGGGGCCACCTGGCTGGGCAGCGTCGCCGCGGTGCTGACCATCGCCGGCCTTGCCATCCTGCTGATCCGTCGCCGCCTGGTCGCCCGGGTCAAGCTGGTCACGACCGTGATGGACAAGGTCATGTACCTGTTCCTCGCCGGCACCATCGCCTTCGGCACGACGGCGACCGTGCTCTACCAGGTGCTCGGCGCCGGCTACGACTACCGTGGGTCGATCTCGCCGTGGATCCGCAGCCTGTACGCCTTTCAGCCGGACCCGGCGCTGATGAGCGACGTGCCGTTCTTCTTCCAACTGCACGTGCTCTCCGCCACGATGCTCTTCCTGCTGTGGCCCTTCACCCGACTGGTGCATGTATTCTCGGCGCCGCTCGGCTACTTCGTGCGTCCCTACATCGTCTACCGCTCGCGGGACGGCCACCGCGGTGCGGGCTCCCAGAAGGCCCGCCGTGGCTGGGAGAAGAGCGAACTACCGAGGGACACCCGCGAAAAGGTGGGCGGTCGCCGCTAGCCGAAGATCCCAGGGACGTCGACGCCGGTGCGCGACCCGCAGCCGCCATATGCAGCCGGGGGAGCGGGTCGCGCAGGGGTAACGGATGATGCAGGCCGCCGGCACCTGGGCTGCCCGAAGGGCTAGCCAGCGCGCGCCAGGCCGCCTGCAGGCGATCGAGGGCGTCTTGATCCCGCCGCACTCGGGCTGGTAGGCGAAGCCTGCGCTGTATGGCGGGGTTCCACTCCGGTGCCTAGCATTGCCGGTGCGGGTCCAATTTCGTGCCTGAGGATGCCCCAGAAGGAGACACATGTTCGATGCGCTGCTCGACACCATCTTCGGTTTGCCTGTGCACCCCCTCGTGGTGCACGCGACCGCGGTCGTCGTTCCCACGGCCGCCCTCGTCGTCGTCGTCGCGGCCCTCTGGCCCCGGTTTCGCCGGTGGGCGAAGTTCCTGCCGCTGATCCTCGCATTGGCCGCACTCGTTCTCGTGCCGCTGGCGCGCGAATCCGGGGAGGCGCTGAGAGAGCGGGTCACCGAGACCGCACTGGTCGAGACCCATTCCGAGCTGGCCGACGGGCTGCTGCCCCGGGTTGCCGCCCTGGTCGTGGTCGCTGCCGTTCTGCTCTGGTGGAACTACCGGGAGGTCGGCGGCCGGACATCCGTCGCCCGCACCCCGAAGTGGGTGGCCATCGTGCTGGCCGTGGCCGCGCTGGGCGCCGCCATGGGAACCATCGTGCAGGCCGTGCGCATCGGTCACAGCGGGGCGGCGGCCGTCTGGTCCGAGGCCGGGGGAGCACCGGCGCCCGCCGGGGGCGAAGACGACGACTGAGCCGGCCTGAACTCAGTCGGTCACGGAGCTGTCGGCGCCCACGCCGGCGGCAACCTCGCGGGTCCACTCGGCGGAGATTCTGGCTCCCCTGACTCTTCCGCGGGTTAGGCCCGGTCGCGCGAGCGTGTGTGTGTGTGTGTGTGTGTGTGTGGCCAACTCAGGACATCCGTTGCCGGCATGCACCGGCCGCCACGGATCAGTGCGGAACAAGTGTGGATGTTCGGCCCGGCCGGACGGATCTCCTGAGTTGGCCACAGCCCCAGCCGGATGGGCAGCAGCGCTGGTGCGGATCGGGCGTCGACCACCCGCTCCGCTCCGTTCGGGGCGCGGAACTCCCAGTCCGACCCCTTCATCGCCCACGGCTGGCAGGATTCGGGCAGCTAGTCGGCGGTGGCGGCCCGTTCCTCGGCGAGCTCCGCGAGCCGCGCGAGGGCGCGGGGCCAATCCGCAGCGAACATGGCCGTGAATTCCTCGTCGGTGTCGACGGCCACCACGAGTGTGGTCACCCCGTCGGACTCGCTGAAGGAGTAGTCCTCGTGCGCGCCCGCGAACCGCCGCGCGTGAGCGCTCGTGGTGTCGTCGATGCCCCGGGAGACAGCACCGTGGATTTCCAGGGAGATGAACTCGTCCAGCCGGTTTTCGACGACCGTGGCCACCAGCCCGCTGTGGGAAGCATCCTCGCCGGGGGCAAGGAAGCGGATCGTGCTGCCCTCCGCCCAGCTTCCGACGTAGTGGGAACCCTCATGGAACGCCCGGGTCCAGTCCCGGTAGGTCGACGCGTCCAGCATCGTGCTCCAGACGGCGTGTACCGGAGCGTCGATCCGAATCGTGAAGTGCAGCTGTTCCATGCGGGGATCGTACTCCGCTCCGGCAGATCGATCAGCTGGGGAAGGGAGCACCCTTGCGGGCGTAGTAGAACCAGGCGAGCCAGGTGCAGAACACGCAGAACACGGCGCAGCCGGCGAAGAACGCGGTCGGGCTGATCATGGTGAGCGAGATGCCCACGACGAACGGTCCGAAGGCCGCGATGGCGGAGGTCCAGGCGATGGCTCCGCCGGCCTGACGCTTCGGGAAGATCATCGGCATCTGCTTGAACGTGCCGGCGTTGGCCAGCCCGGCGAAGAAGAAGATGATCAACATGCCGGTGAGGAAGCCCCAGAACTCGTCCACGCTGGTCGGCGTGAGGAAGAAGGCGGTGAGGGCAGTTCCCGCCACCATGCCGAGGCCACCGATGAACGTGAAGATCGCGCCGCCCCACCTGTCGCAGAACGGGCCGCTCGCCGCCCGCACCAGGGCGCCGAGGACGGGGCCGATGAATGCGAAGGCCAGCGGGTTCGGGGCATCCGGGAAGTCGCCGTAGACGTTGAGGATGATCAGGCCCATCTGGGCGGCGAGGCCACTGTAGGCGCCGAAGCTCATCAGGTAGATGGCGGTCATGATCCAGGTGTGCTTGACCTGGAAGATGTCCATCTGCTGGCGGAAGTTCGCCGTGATCGGCACCCGGCGCAGGTACATCACCGCCAGGACGATGGCAAGCAGAGCCCAGGGGATGAGCACCAGCCCACCGTTGTGCAGCCAGACGAGGTCACCGTCGGCACTGCTCTGGGGGGTGAGGGCGGCGGTGCCGAGCAGACCGAATCCGACGACCCAGGGCAGGATCAGCTGCATCAGGCCGATGCCGAAGTTGCCGAGGCCTGCCTGCAGGCCCAGAGCCGTACCGGCGAGGCGTTTGGGGAAGAAGTAGCTGGTCGATGCCATGAAACCGGAGAAGGTTCCGCCGCCGATGCCGGCCGCGAACGCCAGGGAGAGCAGCACCCAGTACGGCGTCGACGTGTCCCGGGCGGCGAGGGTCCAGCCGAGCATCGGGATCATGAGCAGGGCCGACGACATGGCGACGAGGTTGCGGGTGCCCATCATCGGCGGCAGGAACATGAAGACCAGGCGCAGCAGGCCGCCGGCGAGCCCGGGGAGGGCGACGAGCCAGTACAGCTGGCTGGGTGCGAGGGAGTAGCCGATGTCGTTCAGACGCGGGGCGATCGCGCTGACGAGGTACCAGGCCGCGAAGCTCAGAGTCAGGCTGAAGGTGGTGATCCACAGGGTGCGCCAGGCGAGCCCCGGATCCCAGGTCTCGTCATTCTCCGGGTCCCAGTTGGACAGATCCGGTTTGAGTTTCGAGGCGAACTGCGGGGACGTTGCGACTGACATGGACTTCCTCGGCTGGTTGCTGCCGGGCACCAGGCCCGCGTAGCTTCCACCCTCGCGGTACAGCGGAAATGCGACAACGCGTGAACGCCGTGAAAAATGATTCGGTCGTACAGAACCGAAATCGGCGGGCGTCAGCCGCCGGCGAAGGGCGGCAGCACGTCGACGGTGTCGCTCCCGGAGAGCGGCACCGTGTCATCCGTCGCCCGCGTGCCGTTCACGAGCAGGGAGCACCGGCCGAGGATGCGCTCGAACTCGTCGCCGTAGAGGCTGGTGAGCTGGGCGCGCAAGTCGCCGATGGTGGCGGCATCGATCGCGGCCGCGTCGGCGGCGGCGGATTCGGCTGCCGCGGCGAAGAAACGGATGGTCGCCATCAGCGTGTCACCTCCGGCTGGTCCGGCGGCCAGGTGAGGGCGAGCCGGGTGGCCAGCGCACTGGCGGCCTCGATGGCGGCGGGTGTGCCGCCGTTCCGGGCGGCGGCCAGACCGACCAGGAACGTGCTCAGCGGGGCGGCGGGCCGGGCCACGTTGTGGGCAACGTCGCGGGCCACGTCGAGCAGCGTGCCCACGGGGATGTCGGCCGGATCCAGGCCGAGTGCGGCGGCGAGGGCCACCAGCCACTCGTCGAGAGCCTCAGGGGGAAGCGGGGTCGAGGCGCTCATTGGGTATCACTCCTCATCGGATCGCTCCGCGGTCGGATTGCCCCGCGGTCGGATTGCTCCACGGTGGGGTGCTGGTCAGCAGTGCGGAACTCCACTCCACATCCTGCCATGTGTCCACGTCGCTCCCCTCGCCGTTCTGGTCGCGGACGCCCCGCAGCTCGAGCGGGGCCAGCAGTCCGCGCATGCTGGCGCCGTGGGCGTCGGCGCCGAGCCGGTGCGCGGCCGCCCGCAGCGGCGCCAGACGGTAGATCCCCGCGAGCCACTGCGCGCGGCCGCCCGCGTCGACCAGGTGCAGGCCGTGAACGGATGCCGGCAGCCCCGGGTCGGACGCCGCCGGCACCAGTAGGCGGGCGGCATCCGCTGCCCACGGCAGGTCGCAGGCCAGCAGGAGCACCCAGTCCGCAGACCCGGACGCGGTCGCGTGCTCGAGCGCCGCGAGTCCCGCCACGATGCCGGCGACCGGGCCGCCGAACGGGGGATCTTCGAGCGTCCAGGTCAGCTCGGAAGTGTCGTCGTCCGGGACGGCCGCACGGGCCTCCTCCGGCCCGACCACGACAACGTTCCGGGCGAGACCGCGGGCGTCCAGCACCCGGGAGAGCAGCGTGCGCCCGGCCACCTCGACCGCGGGCTTGACCGCGCCGTCGAGGCGCCGGGCGCGCCCGCCCGCCAGCACGATCAGGTCGACGCTCATGGCTGCTCGGGTCATCGCTACTCGTTCGGGCGGTGCCAGTCGCCGGACTTCCCTCCGGTCTTCGTGATGAGGCGCACGTTCTCGATCCAAACGGACTTGTCGAGGCCTTTGACCATATCGACCACGGCGAGGGCGGCGACCGACACGGCGGTCAGCGCCTCCATCTCGACGCCGGTGCGGTCGGCCGTGCGCACGGTGGCCGTGACGCGCACCCCAGTGTTTTCGATGACGAGGTCGACGGCGGCGCCGTGCACCCCGATCACATGCGCGAGGGGGAGCAGGTCGGCGCACTTCTTGGCACCCTGGATGCCGGCGATGCGGGCCACGGCGAGCACATCGCCCTTGGGGGTGCTGCCGTCGCGAAGGGCCGCGATGACCGTCGGTCCGCAGGCCACGAAGCCGGCGGCGGTGGCGCTGCGCACGGTGGGCTGCTTCTCGGTGACGTCGACCATGCGGGCCTGGCCGGAAGAGTCGAGATGCGTGAAGGGGTGTGCGGACAGGTCGCGGATGCTCATGTCAACAGCATGACAGTGACGCGGTCGCCCTCGGCAATCCGCGTCACGTTTTCCGGCACGATGGCCAGCCCGACGGCCTGAGCAAGCCCGGCGACGAGGTGGGATCCCGACCCACCCGCGGCGGACCGGCGGACCACTCTGCGGATTCCCACGCCCTCGAGGGTCACCGGCATGTACTGGGCACGGCCGGGCGGGGAGTCCCAGCTCTCCCCGGCGGTCGCCGAGATCGTGGGGCGAAAGAGGTCGATGTGCCCGCCGAGGCGGCGCAGGGCCGGCCGCACGAACACCTCGAACGACACGAAGGCGCTGACCGGGTTGCCGGGGAGGGCGAAGATGAGCGGTCCCTCGACTGCATTGTCGTCGGCCGGCCAGCGGCCGAAACCCTGAGGCTTGCCCGGCTGCATCTTGACCGGCCCGAACCGTACGGTGCCGAGCGGCGCGAGCACGGCCTTGACGATGTCGTAGGCGCCGACGCTCACCCCGCCGGAGAGCACGATGGCGTCGACCGTGCCGGCGAGGCTGGCCAGCAGGCTGCGGAGCGTGTTCTCGTCGTCGGGAACCGCGCCGAGCCGGATCGGAACCCCACCGGCGGCGGTGACGGCCGACGCGAGGAGGTAGGAGTTGGAGTCGGGGATCTGGCCGCGCCGGGCGGGTTCGCCGGGGGTGACGAGCTCGCTCCCGGTGGAGATCACGGCCACGCGCGGAGCCGGGTGCGCCCGGAGCGACGAGGTTCCGGCGCTGGCGGCCGCGGCAACCCGGGTCGGCCAGAGCACTGAGCCGCGGGTGAGCACGGTGTCGCCGGCGTGGGCGTCTTCGCCGGCGCGACGGATGTGCGCTGCCGGCTGCGGCGCCCGCACGACGGTGACCGTGTCGATGCCCTGATCGGTGTCTTCGATCGGAACCACGGCATCCGCCCCGTCCGGGAGCGGCGCCCCCGTCATGATCCGGGCCACCTGCCCGGTCTCCAGGTGCGGGTTCTGGCTGGTTCCGGCCGCGAGGTCGGCGACCACCGGCAGCGTCACCGGGTGCTCGGCGGAGGCCTGCAGCAGGTCGGCACGCCGGACGGCATAGCCGTCCATGGCCGAGTTGTCGAAGGGAGGTGTGTCCGTGGCGCTCCGAACATCCTCGGCCAGCATCAGGCCCAGCGCCTCGTCAAGCGAGACCAGCACGGGCGGCAGCGGGGCGACCGCGGCGAGCACGAAGGAGAGCTGGTCGGCGACGCTGCGGGCCGAGACCGGTACGGCGCAAGCGTCGGCGTCGTGCTCGTGGGTGTGCTCGTGCGTGTTCCCCGTCATGGTCAGTTCCCCGCTGTGGTCGTCGATTCGTTGGACACGGCGTCGCCGGCCCACTTGCTGCCCCGGCCGGGAGCCGTGCGTGCGGCGACGGCAACGTCCCAGGCGACGATCCCGCCGGCGAGCAGGGTGAGGCCGGTGAAGCCGGCCGCGTCCAGGGCCATCGCGGCGCGTTCGGCCCGCGGCCCCAGATGGCAGTGCAGCACCAGCGGCACGTCCCGCGGCAGGGTGGCCATTCCGGCCTCGGTGAGCAGGTCGCCGAGAGGCAGCAGGACGGCATCCGGGATGGCGCTCTCGGCGTGCTCGTCGGGCTCGCGCACGTCGACCAGCACGAACGGGTCGGTTCCCTCGGCGCGGGCAGTGAGCCGGGCCACGAGCTCCACCGGGGTGAGCGTCGACCAGGCCCCAGCGGTGGCGGCCCGAGCGGAGCCGCGGGCGGCGGCGAGGGTCGCTGCCGGGTTCGGGTCGGCGGCGGCGATGCCGGTGCCGATCAGGGGCACCTCGGTGAAACGGCCCGAGAGCGCGTCGATCACGAGCACGCGCCCGATCAGCGGAGCGCCGATACCGGCGATCAGCTTGATCGCCTCGGTGGCCATCAGCGAGCCCACCTGGCCGCAGAGCGCGCCGAGCACGCCGGCTTCGGCGCAGTTGGGCACCTCACCCTCTGTGGGCGGGGTCGGGAACAGGTCGCGCAGATGCACCCCGGTGAGGCCGCTCTCGGCCGGTGGGGTGGCCCAGAACACCGACAGCTGGGCGTCGAAACGGAGAACGGATGCCCAGACCAGTGGCAGGCCCAGGGCCGCGCAGGTGTCGTTGACCAGGAAACGGGTGGGGAAGTTGTCGGTGCCGTCGATGACCACGTCGTAACCGCCGATGATCGCGGCGGCGTTGCCGGCGTCGAGCCGTTCGGCGTGCTGCACGACCACGGCCTCCGGCGCGATCTGGGCGATCGATTCGGCGGCGCTGGCCACCTTGGGGCGTCCGACATCCGCCTGGCCGTGCACGATCTGGCGTTGCAGGTTGCTGGGTTCGACGTCGTCGCCGTCGACGATGCCGATCGTTCCCACGCCGGCCGCAGCCAGGTAGATGAGCGCGGGGGACCCCAGCCCGCCGGCGCCGAGCACGAGCACCCGGGCGTTGGCGAGGCGGCGCTGGCCGAGCTCGTTGAGCTGGGGCAGACGGCGTTGGCGGGCGGTGCGAACGGATTCGGCGCCGCTCAGGCGGGCGATCGGCTCGACAAGGGGGGGAATGGCCATGCTTCCACGGTAGGCGTTGGCAGCGCCCGGTGTGTACCCAAAACAGTCATCTGAGCACACCCCTTGAATTTCAGGCCGCAATGTAGTCCTCTAGATGTGAAACAGGCACCAACTAGAAATTTCGATGCAGTCTCGCGCGGCCCGACGGGTCTCGCTGTGAGGGAAGCAAACAGGAACTAGGAAGGTACTTCATGACTGGGAACAGAGCAGTTGCCTACAAGAGCCCGGGCGTCGTCGAGGTCATCGACATCGACTACCCGACCTTCGAGCTGAAAGACGGACCGGGTGTCAACCCGGCGAACGTGGGCCGCAAGGTGCCGCACGGGGTCATCCTCCGCACGGTCACCACCAACATCTGCGGCTCGGACCAGCACATGGTTCGCGGGCGCACGACCGCGCCGTCGGACCTCGTCCTCGGCCACGAGATCACCGGCGAGGTGGTCGAATGCGGACCCGACGTCGAGTTCATCAAGGTCGGCGACATCGTCTCGGTGCCGTTCAACATCTCCTGCGGCCGGTGCCGCAACTGTAAGGAGCGCAAAACCGGAATCTGTCTCAACGTCAACCCCGACCGCCCGGGCAGCGCCTACGGCTACGTCGACATGGGCGGTTGGGTCGGCGGCCAGGCCGAGTACGTGCTGGTGCCGTACGCGGACTGGAACCTCCTGAAGTTCCCGGACCGGGACCAGGCGCTGGAGAAGATCATGGACCTCACCATGCTCTCGGACATCTTCCCGACCGGCTTCCACGGAGCGTTCAGCGCGGGCGTCGGGGTCGGATCGACCGTATACATCGCCGGAGCGGGCCCGGTGGGTCTGGCCGCGGCGGCATCCGCTCAGCTGCTCGGGGCCGCCGTCGTCATCGTCGCCGACCTCAATGAGGAGCGGCTGGCGCAGGCCCGCAGCTTCGGCTGCGAGACCATCGACCTGCGGAAGGGCGAACCGCAGGATCAGATCGAGCAGATCCTGGGTGTGCCCGAGGTCGACTGCGGCGTGGACGCGGTCGGCTTCGAGGCCCGCGGCCACGGCAAGGATGCCGGAACGGAGCGTCCGGCCACGGTGCTGAACTCGCTGATGACGGTCACGGCCGCCGGTGGTGGCCTGGGCATCCCGGGCCTCTACGTCACGGGTGACCCGGGCGGGGTCGACGAGGCGGCGAAGGTCGGCTCGCTGTCCATCCGGCTGGGCCTCGGCTGGGCCAAGTCCCTGTCCTTCGCTACCGGTCAGACCCCGGTGATGAAGTACAACCGGTCGCTGATGATGGCGATCCTGCACGACAAGGTGCAGATCGCGAAGGCCGTCAACGCTCAGGCGATCAGCCTGGACGATGCCCCGCGCGGCTACGCCGAGTTCGACGCCGGCAAGTCGATCAAATACGTGCTGAACCCGAACCAGTACATCAAGTAAGCGCGTTCGACCGGTAACAGGACATCCGGCCCGCGGTTCGCCCGGGCCGGATGCCCTGTTCTGCTGAGGCCGGGCATTTGTCACCGTCCCGAAGGACTGTTGCCGCGGAGGGCGGCGGTTAGTGTGGAGACATGATTGATCAGTTCCAACGCCCGCTGCACGATCTGCGCATCTCGGTCACGGACCGCTGCAACTTCCGCTGCGTGTACTGCATGCCCAAAGAGGTCTTCGGCAAGGACTTTGCTTTCATGGAACGCGACGAACTGCTCTCCTTCGAAGAGATGACCCGGCTGGCGCGGATCAGCGTGGCGCACGGGGTCGAGAAGATCCGCCTCACCGGCGGTGAGCCGCTGCTGCGCAAAGGGATCGAGGAACTGGTGGCGATGCTGGCGGCGCTCCGCACCCCGGACGGCCGCCCGATCGACATCGCGATGACCACCAACGGTTCGGTGCTGGCGCTGAAGGCCCGGGCTCTGAAGGACGCCGGGCTGAAGCGCGTCACGGTGTCGTTGGATTCGCTCGACGACGCCACGTTCCGGGCCATGAACGACGTGAAGTTCCCGGTCGCCAAGGTGCTGAACAGCCTGGACGTGGCCCACTCGGTCGGGCTCGGCCCGATCAAGATCAACATGGTGCTCAAGCGCGGGCAGAACGATCAGGACATCGTTGCCATGGCGCGCCACTTCAAAGGCACCCCGTACATCCTCCGGTTCATCGAGTTCATGGACGTGGGCTCGAGCAACGGCTGGGAGATGGGTGACGTGGTGCCCTCGGCCGAGGTCGTGGCCCGCATCAACGCTGAACTGCCTCTCGAGGAGGTGGCCCCCAACAAGACCGGTGAGACCAGCCGCCGGTGGCGCTACCGCGACGGCGAGGGGGAGATCGGCGTGATCTCCAGTGTCACCCAGTCGTTCTGCCATTCCTGCTCGCGGGCGCGGGTCTCCACCGACGGCAAGCTGTTCACCTGCCTGTTCGCGACCGAGGGGCACGACCTGCGTGCCCTGATGCGCGGCGGTTGCACCGATGAGCAGCTGACCGAGGTGCTGAAGCAGATCTGGCGCGAGCGCACGGACCGCTATTCGGAGCTGCGCAGCGCCGAGACCGGCCGGCTGCGCGCATCCGGCAAGAAGAGAATCGAAATGTCGTACATCGGTGGGTGAATCCAGATGAGCAGGATCACGGCCAGGCGCAAGGTCGTGCGACTGACGGCGGGCGAGAATCCCACCAGCCGGGAAGACGTGCTGGCGGTCGAAGAGCCACTCGAGATCCGCGTGAACGGCCGCTCCCTCGCCGTCACGATGCGAACCCCCGGCAACGATTTCGACCTCGCCGCCGGGTTCCTGGTGTCGGAGGGCGTCATCACCCGGAACGAGCACTTTTCCACGGCCCGGTACTGCGCCGGCGCCACCGTCGAAGGCGTGAACACCTACAACGTGCTCGACGTGTCGCTCGCGCCCGGGGTCACACCGCCCGACCCGAGCCTGGAGCGATCGTTCCTGACGACCAGTTCCTGCGGGCTCTGCGGCAAGGCCAGTATCGACGCCGTGCGCACGAAGTCGGCGTTCCCGGTGACGGCTGACCCGCTTCAGGTCGACGCAGAGCTCCTGACGAGCTTTCCCGAGGTCTTGCGCGACGCCCAGGACGTTTTCGAGAAGACCGGCGGCATCCATGCGGCCGCCCTCTTCGACGGGACCACCGGTCGGATGCTGGTGCTGCGCGAAGACGTCGGCCGCCACAACGCGGTCGACAAGGTCATCGGCTGGGCGCTGAAGGAAGACCTGCTTCCGCTCACCGGCACGGTGCTGATGGTGTCGAGCCGGGCGAGCTTCGAACTGGCGCAGAAGGCGCTGATGGCCGGGATTCCGGTGCTCGCCGCCGTGTCGGCGCCGTCGTCGCTGGCCGCCGAGTTCGCGGACGAGGTAGGCATGACGGTGGTCGGGTTCCTGCGCGGCGACTCCATGGTGATCTACGCCGGGGCGGAACGCATCACGAGCGGCGAGCGGACGCCGCAGAGCGTCCCCGGCTAGCCGCGCTCCGCGGGTTCGACCACCCGCCCGGTGCGCCAGGTGTCGACCGTGATCACGCAGCCCACCACTATCAGGGAGATCGAAACGGAGGCCAGGGCATCCGTGGTCCAGTGGTAGCCGAGGTACAGGCGGCTGAGGGCCGCCAGCACGGTGCCGACCACGGCGATGCTGAGACCGAGGGTGGTGGCCCGCATGCTGCAACGGCGCGAGAGCAGAAGGTAGGCGGTCACCAGCAGGAAGTCGGATGCACCCAGCACGTGGCCGGAGGGGAACGAGAACGTGAGATCCGTGCCGTACAGCATCAGGTCGATCGGCGGCCGCTCGCGGCCGACCGTGCGTCCGATGACCTGGGCCAGCACCACGCCGGTTGCCATGGCACCGGCGAGCAGCAGGGGGCGCCAGGCGTGCCGGGTGAGAAGACCCCAGCCGACGCACACGACCAGCACGATCAGGGGCAGCGCGACCGGCCCGAATACGACCGCCAGCACCACCATCACGGTCGTCAGAACGGGGGACCGGGCTTCCAGCAGCCACTCCTGCACGGGGAGGTCGATGGCGGTGACGCCGCCGCCGCTCAGCACACTCAGCAGCGTGAGCGTGAAGACGACGGCGCCGAAACTCAGGCAGGCGATCGCGGTGACTTGGAGCATGCGGCGGGACCGGGCATTGCGTTCCCACGTCTCGACGACGTACCGGTCGTGGAACGTGCGCCACGGATGCGACGCGCGGCTGCGTCGGCGTTCGCGATCGAGTGTCACGGCCAGGGGAGCCCAGACCGCCACCGCGATCCCGATGCCGAGCAGTGCCGCCCCGACGGTGTCGGTCAGCCAGTGAGCGCCCAGGTAGGTGCGGCTGAGCATCATCAGCGCCGTGTACAGCGCCCCGGCCAGCCACACCCACCAGAACCGGAAGAGCAGCGCCAGGATTATCGCCAGCGTCGCCGCATTGGCGACATGGCCGGAGGGGAACGACCCGAAATCGACGCTGACCAACAGATCGTCGAGCTCGACCGGGCGGGCCCGGCCGAACAGCCACTTGAGGAGGTGCACGGCGGCATCGGAGACCACGGTTACCGCGAGGGCGAAGCCCGCGGCCCACGGGCGCTTGAAGAACAGGAGCAGGCCGATGAGCAGACCGGGCACGACGACGGAGGCGGTGAGACCGCCGCCCAGGCTGTTCATCACGAGGGCGAGGGAATCCCACACCGGTGCCCGATTGCCGGACACCGCGATCATCCACTCCGTGTCCAGGGCGAACGGCTTGCCGTTCCGGGAGATGACCAGGCCCAGACCCACCGCCAGCGCGACGGTGACCAGCCCGGAGAGCAGCGGCCACCAGTGGGTGACGCGCTGTGCCCCAGCGCCCGTGTTCACGCCTCGGCTCACGTCAGCGGTGCTGAATTCGCTGCCTCGTGGGCGATGAATCGCACGGACATGGCCTTGTAACCGGGGGTGTTCGACTCCCGGGCCACGAGCTCGCGGTGCATCAGGGCGTTCGCCTCGGGGAAATACGCGGCCGCGCAGCCCCGCGGGGTGGGGTAGACCACCAGGCGGAACTCGTTGGCGCGCCGCTCCTCGCCCCGGAAAGTGCTGATCACGTCGACCATGTCGCGGTCCGCAAAGCCCAGCTCGGTGACGTCGTCCTGGTGGATCAGGATGACCCGGCGGCCGCCGGAGATTCCGCGGTAGCGGTCATCCAGGCCGTAGAACGTGGTGTTGTACTGGTCGTGGCTGCGCATGGTCTGCAGGATCAGGTGGCCGGCCGGCGGGGTGAGGTACTCGAGCGGGCTGACCGTGAACCGGGCCCGGCCGATGTCGGTGGCGAAGCTGCGGGTGTCGCGGGGTGGGTTGGGCAGTACGAAACCGTTCTTCGTCTTGAGGCGCGCGTTGAAATCGGTGAAGCCCGGGAGAACCCGCGAGATGCGGTCACGGATGACGTCGTAGTCGTCGGCCATCGCCTTCCAGTCGATCACGTGGTCGTCGCCGAGGGTGGCGCTGGCCATCCGGGCGACGATGACGGGCTCGGCGAGCAAGTGCTCGGAGACCGGGTCCAGACGCCCCTGCGTGGTGCGCACGACCGACATGGAGTCCTCGACCGAGAGCACCTGGCGACCACCCGGGTGCTTGTCGTCCGTGTCGGTGCGCCCCAGCGTCGGCAGGATCAGCGAGGTCGTGCCGTGCATGATGTGCGACCGGTTGGGCTTGGTCGACACGTGCACGGTCAGGCCCACGCGCTGCATTGCCGCCTCGAGGGCCACTGTGTCGGAGCAGGCGAGGGCGAAGTTGCCGCCCATCGACACGAACACGTCGACGTCGTCGTTCTCGAAGGCCGCGACGGTGTCCACCGAGTCGAGGCCGTGCTTGCGAGGGGACTCGATGCCGAATTCCTTGTCCAGCGCGGCGAGCATCGATTCCTTGGGCTTCTCCCAGACGCCCATGGTGCGGTCGCCCTGCACGTTGGAGTGGCCGCGAACCGGGCAGGCGCCGGCGCCCGGCTTGCCGAAGTTGCCCTGCAGCAGGAGCAGGTTGATGATCTCCTTGAGTGTGTTGACCGAGTGCGGCTGCTGAGTGAGTCCGAGCGCCCAGCAGATGATCGTGGCCGTGGAGTCGATCATCATCTGCGCGACGGTGGAGATCTCCACCGCGGTGAGCCCGGTGGCCCTCTCCGTCTCGGCCCAGTCGATGGTCGTGCGGGCGGCGCGGTACTCGTCGAGGCCCTGGGTGTTCGCCGCGACGAACTCCGCGTCGACGACGGAGCCGGGAACGCGCTCCTCCGCTTCGAGCAGCAGGTGGCCGAGGGCCTGGAACAGGGCCAGGTCGCCGCCGACCTTGATCTGCAGGTACTCGTCGGCGAGTGCTGTGCCATCGCCGATCAGGCCGGAGACCGACTGGGGATCCTTGAAATTGAACAACCCGGCCTCGGGCAGCGGGTTGACGGCGACGACCCGGCCACCGTTGTCCTTGCACTCCTTGAGGGCCGACAGCATCCGCGGGTGGTTGGTGCCCGGGTTCTGGCCGACGACGAGGATCAGCTCGGCATGGTGGATGTCTTCGAGCGAAACGGTGCCCTTGCCGATGCCGATGGTGGCGTTCATGGCGCTTCCGGAGGACTCGTGGCACATGTTCGAGCAGTCGGGCAGGTTGTTCGTGCCGATCGAGCGGGCGAACAGCTGGTAGAGGAACGCCGCCTCGTTGGCGGTGCGTCCCGAGGTGTAGAAGACCGTACGGTCGGGAACGGTGGCTCGGATCCGCTCGCCGATGAGCTCGAAGGCTTCGTTCCAGGAGATCTGGGAGTAGTGCGTGTCGCCGGGACGGATGACCACCGGATGCGTGATACGGCCCTGGTTGCCGAGCCAGTACTCGGTCTTCGTGGCGAGCTCCTCGATCGAGTGCTCGGCCCAGAACGCCGGCGTCACGGTGCGCAGGGTGCTCTCCTCGGCGACGGCCTTGGCGCCGTTCTCACAGAACTCCGCGGTCTTGCGGTGGCCCTGCGACTCCGGCCACGCGCAGCCCGGGCAGTCGGTGCCGTCGCGCTGGTTGAGGCGCAGCAGCGCCTTCGCCGTGCGGGGAACGCCGGCCTGCGCGAACCCGCGATCGAGCGCCACCAGAACCGCTTCCACTCCGGCCGCGGACTTCTTCGGCTTCGTGACGACCAGATTGTCTTCGTTGATGTCTTCGATCGGAGCGCGTCGTGTCATGTAACCATTTTGCTCCATTTCACAGGACGTTCCGACATCGGCTACGTGTATGTTCGGATCGGACTGCTTGAAGCAGGAGACAGAGGGGGCACCGTGGGAACTCACACGACGCTGGACACGATGCGGCAGACCCGGTCAATCCTGGACGGCATTCGCTGCGCCGACGACCTGACCATCGCAGCGAGCCGGGACGGCGGCATCCGCGCCGTGCGCCTGCTCGCGCAGGCGGCGACCGACCCTGGCGACCAGCTGACCGCGATCGCGGCCATTCACTCGCTCGGCCAGGTGTTCGACGAGTCCGCGGATGACGTGCTCGTGTCGCTGCTCACCCACGACTCCCTCTTCATCCGCGAACACACGGCGTGGGCGTTCGGCGCCCGGCTGCCCCGGTTCGAGGCGATCTCCGGACTGCTGAGCATGGTGGTCGACGGCGGCTTCTCCGGCATGATCGCCCAGCGCACGCTGGAGCAGTGGAGCTCGTCGGTGCCGGTGCATGTGGCGCTCGCCCTCGAGGGCACCCTGATCGGCGTGCATGAGTGCGGCGCCCGCGCCCGCCTGGTCGAAACGATGGGTCTCATCGCCGGGCGCATCCCCGAACGTCTGCTGCGCCGGGTCGCAGTCGACGGCTCCGAGCCGAACGCGGTGCGTGCGGCGGCGATCGCGGCCATCGGCGACCTCGGTCCGAACGAGGCCAACATCCGTATCGTGAGCGACCTGTCGCAGGGCAGCGGCGTGCTTGCCGATGTGGCCCGGCTCGCCCTGATCGACCTGACCGTGCCGGCCTACCCGCGCCCGCCGTGGAGCCGGGGGCTGACGGTGGCCCAACTCTTCCTGCACGCCGACATCGACCGCGAACTCAGCCAGGTGGGAGCCGGCGATAACGGCGGCATCGCCACGCTGCTCGTGCGCCTGGGCGACGCGCTCGTCTCCGGCGGCAGCGGCAGCGGCGGCAGTGAGCGCGGCGGCTCCGTGGAACGGGTGCTCACCCTCTCCCGCGGCAGCTTCGCCGGCGCGCTCACCTCTTTGTCCGAGGTCGGGTCTTCCCTCGCGGAGCACGCCTTCGCGACCGTGCCCTTCCTGGGCGAACCCGTCGCCTCGGTCGATGCCTGGCCGCGGCGGATTGCGACGCAGCGCGGCATCCGTCGCATTCTGCGCGCCGCCGGCACCGTCGACGCGATCCACCTGCGAATGGCCGACATCGGCACGCTGGCTGCCTCCACCGTCGCCCGCGAGCTCGACATTCCGATCGTGTTCACGGTGGCCCCCGACCCGCACAGCGTCATCCACTCCCTCGACAGTTCCGGGGTGCTCACCCGGGCGAACTTCGGCACGGTCGACGAGACCGAGCACTTCTGGTTCCGGGCCCGGCTCGTGCAGCGGCTGGCCGCGGATGCCGCGCACACCGTTCTCTTCCCGAGGCCCGAGCTGCGGCGTGACATGCGCGACCTTGTGGGAATCGATATCCGGCAGCATCCGGAACGCCACTCCGTGATCGCGGAGGGCATCGACCTCGCCGTGATCGAGCGTGCCCTGGCGGATGCCCGACTCGCGGCCGACCCGCCCGCCGCGCACGCGACCGGCGCGACCGGCGTGACCAGCGCGGCTGGCGCGGCGGGCGCAGCGGCGCTAGCCGAACTGGACGACCTGCTCACCACCCTCCCGCTGAGCCGGCGCGGGCTTCCGCTCGCCGTCACCGTCGGACGCCTGCACCGCGTCAAGGGCATGGCTGCCCTGGTGCAGGCGTGGGCTGCGGATGTTGACCTGCGCGCCCGCTGCAACCTGCTCATCCTCGGCGGGGACCTGAATTCTCCCTCCCTCGACGAGAAAAGCCAGCTGGACCAGATGGCCGCGGTCGTCGACCTCGCCAATGCGGCCGACCAGGGCCTACTGCTCGCCGGGCACCGCACCAACGACACCGTGGCGCACTGGCTGGCCGCGGCCCGGTACGGCCGGCCCGGACTGGCGGCCCCCAATGGGGCGTATGTCTGCGCGAGCATGAAGGAAGAATTCGGCATCGCCCTGCTTGAGGCCATGGCGACCGGGCTCACCGTCGTCGCCCCGAATTCCGGCGGCCCGGCCACCTATGTGGAGCACGCAGTGACGGGTTTCCTCGTCGACACCGGCAACCAAACGGCCCTGGCGGGCGGGATCATCGCTGCACTCGATTTGGCTGCCGGCCCCCTCGGACCGGAGTACGCGGACCGGGCCGGGGAAATGGTGTCGCGTTCCTTCACGATCCAGGCCATGGCTGAGACGCTGACCCGGGTCTACCGCGACGTCGCCGACACGAACGAGTCGGGCGCGTACCTGATGAGCGTTTCATGACGCTGCTGATCATCAGCCCGGACTACGCCTCCCACCTGTTCCCGCTGGCCACTCTGGGCACCGCGTGGCTGGAGGCCGGCGAACGCGTCGTGGTGGCCAGCGGCTCGGCCACTGCCGACATCGTGGCCGCGTTCGGATTCGAGCGCATACACCTGCAAGTGGGCCGCGGCTCGAACCCCGGCACGATCCGCGCCGAGGAACAGCCGACGGGCGAGGACGACGCGCTCCGCGGGTTCTTCGACGCCACCCGGCTCGGAATGGTGGAAACGCTCTGTTTCCAGGCCGAGGCACGCAGCAGCGATCTGCTCTGGAACCCGGTGGAGGTGGCCCGCGCGGTACAGCTCATCGTGGCCGAGGTGCAACCCGACCACGTGATCGTCGATCACCTGGCGTTCAGTGCGCGCCTCGCTTTGGTGAGTGCGGGCATCCGTCACGCCGATGTGGTGCTCGGTCACCCGTCGGCGCTGCCCGTGGGCGCGGAGGTCTACGGTTTCCCGCCGGAGTGGCCGCTCGCCTTCGCGCCCGACAGCGACGACCTCGGCGCACTCCTGACGATCTGCGAGAGCGTGCGGGATGCGTTCACCACCCAGTGGAACGACGCCCTGCGGGTTCTCGACCCGGCCGCGCTGCCGAGCCCGGATGCGTTCATGGAGTCCGGAGACATCCTGCTGCTCAATTATCCGGCCGAGCTGCACGACACCGCACGTGGCGAGTTGCTGCCGCCGCACGCGTTCCTCGGCTCCGCCGTGCGCAACGAGGCCGCCGACGGCGAGGTGAACGCCTGGCTCGCCGCCGACAGTGACCGGCCCATCGTCTATGTCAGTTTCGGCAGCTTCCTGTCGGTGCGCGGGGATGTTCTCGCCCGGGTGGCCGAGGCGCTTGCCGCACTCGACGTGCGGGTGGCCGTCGCCACCGGTGCCACCGACCCCGCGGAACTCGGGCCGATCCCCGACTCCTGGCTCGTGCGCGCGTTCCTGCCGCAGGTCACCGTGCTGGCGCGCTCGGCTCTGGCGGTGTCGCACGGCGGCAACAACAGCGTCACCGAGGCGATGACCTCGGGGGTGCCACTGCTGCTGCTGCCCTTCTCCACCGACCAGTTCGCCGGGGCCGCCGCGGTCGAAGCGGCCGGATTCGGGCTGTCCCTCGCGCCCAACACGGCTACGGTTGAGGAGCTTCGGGCCGGAATAGCCGAACTGCTCGCGCTCGACGGGGACGCCCGGCGAAGCCTGGATCGGTTGAGTTCCTCGCTGCAGGGCGGGGCCGGGCCCAAGCGCGCGTACGCGGCGCTGCTGGCGGTGCCGGTCGAGCTGTAGGTTGCGAGTATCCGGGAGGTCAGACGTCGATCGCGTAGACCAGGGATTCCTGCACCATACCGAACCAATCGTAGATGTCGTTCAGGAACGGTGCCGCGTCGGCGCTCCGCGCCGGCACCCCGTCGGGCCCGATCTCGAGGCGTTCGGCAAGGGTGAGGCGCAGGTCGGTGAGCGTGCGCAGCCAGGACTGCACGTCGTCGGCGTCGAGGTCGATAATCACGGGCGCCTCGGCGGATGCGGCCGCGTCGGCGGTCGCAGGTAGCTCGGCGTCGTTCGGTTCGTCGGCGATGTCGGCGGGCGGTTCCTCGCCGAGCGTCGCAAGCATGCACCGGGCGTTCCGCACCTTGCGCTCGAGCAGGTCATCGGCGGTGAACCGGCGGAATTCCGCGGCGGCCTCGGGGTCATCGGCGTAGGCATCCGGCAGCAGCCGACGCAGGGCCGGGTCACCGGATGTGCCGAGTGCGTGGGTTTCGGCGCCCTCCAGCAGGTCAATCAGCTGGCTCGCGGCCAGGCGCAACAGGCCGATCTCGACGGGTTCGAACCGGGCGGTCACGCTGCGGGCGTTCTCGCTGCCCGTCATGAACTGCATCATGCGTCGGCCTTGGCGAGGGTGGCCCACAGCCCGTAGCCGTGCATGGCTTCGACGTGGCGTTCCATTGCTTCCCGGTTGCCGGAAGCGACGACGGCCTTCCCGTCGTTGTGCACCTGCAGCATGAGGCGCTCGGACTCCAAGGCGGAGATGCCGAAGTAGCTGCGGAACACGTAGGAGACGTAGGACATCAGGTTCACCGGGTCGTCCCAGACGATGGTGATCCAGGGGCGATCGAGGGACACGGCGTCTCGCAGATCGAGTCGTTCGTCAGTCTTCGGCACGGGTTAAGCCTCACACGGAGGGGGGGCAATTCCAACCCGGTGTGGCCGGTGTCCGGGGGCGTGGTGCGGTGCGGTTTCGGTGCTCAATCGCGCGTGTCGACGTCGAGCCCGGTCTCGAGGTCGGCGCAATCGACCAGCCGGGTGTTGTGAGAACGCAGGTAGGGACGTGCGCCGGTGTCGCCGGTGGCGGTGTCGATGAGCGCGCCCCAGTGTGCTCGCCCGATCACCACCGGGTGTCCCGGGCGGGCGTCGAAGCCTGCCTGCCGGAGCGTGAGCGGGCCGACGGGGTTCGCGTCGGCATCCGTGGCACCGGGCACGGTGTCACCGGGCAGGGTGTCGATGGGCAGGGTGTCGATGGGCAGGGTGCCGATCAGTCGTGCGACCGTGCCGGGCAGCAGACCCGGGATATCGACCGGGACGATCGCCACGGCGACCGGAGCAGGCAGGAGCTCGGTGGCCTGCAGCTCGGTGGCTTGTCGCAGGCCCGCCCGCAGGGACGCGGAGAGTCCCTCTGCCCAGTCTTCAGCCTGCGTGAGGACGACCGACGGGGTCATGCCGAATTGGTGGAGCAGTGCCCGGACTTCTGCGGTTTCGGCGCCGAGCACGACGATCACCGGTGAGCAGCCGGCATCCGTGAGCGTGCGGATCGTGCGCACCAGCCAGGGGATGCCGTCGTCGCCTCGCGCAAGTGCCTTCGGCATGCCGTAACGGGAGCCGGCGCCGGCTGCGAGCACGAGGCCGGCGATTGGTGCGGAGGAAGTGGCCATGCCTGCCATCGTAGGGCGGTGCGGGTGTGGGCACGGGTGTGAAGGTCGGTCGGGCACGGCCCGCACGATTCTCACCTTTTAGTCCATCAACCCCTGACGAATTCGACGGAGATTTCACCGATTTCGCGCCCAAACGGATGCTCGGGGCCGGTTCTAAGCAAAATCTCCGTCGAATTCGTTCGGCCAGGACGGGATTGAGGGCGGGACTGGAAGGCGGGAGGGCGGCTCAATCGCCGGGCGGCTCAACCACCGGTCGGGGCGAGCACCCGGCGGCCGCGCACGAAGACGCCGGCGATCGCGGGCTGGCGGAGGGCCAGCAGAAGCGCGAAGAGGGTCTGGTCGGTGGCCATCTCCTCGTCGTCGGCCCGGATGCCGCGCTCGAGCACCGTGGCAAGGGGCTCCCAGCGGTCCGGCTCGATCAGGAGGAAGTCGGCGTCCTTGCCCACGTCGAAGTTGCCGAACCGGGCCTCCATGTCGAGTGCGCGCGCGCCGGCCAGGGTGCCGGTGAAGAGCAGGGCGGCCGGATCCAGCGACAGGCCCGCCTCTCCGGGCTCGGAGAGGTGCACCTTGAAACAGTCGTTGAGCACCCGGGAGATGAGCCATTCGTCGCCCGCGCCGACATCCGACCCGATCGCCACATTCACGCCGAACGACGTCGTGCGCAGCCACGGCATGGTGCCCGATCCCAGGAACTGCTGCGACGTGGGGCAGTGCGCCACGCTCGTTCCCGTCTCGGCCAGGCGAGCCAGCTCGCTGTTCTCGCAGTGCACGGCGTGGGCGAGGATGCTGCGCCGCCCCAGCAGGCTCGACCCGCCTCGCGCCGAACCCGGCAGGAACCGGCCGTCGTAGGTGTCGAGGTAGGTGTCGACCTGGTAGACCGACTTCACGGCCTCGATCTCGCCCGTGCCGGGCCGGTTGTTCTCGTTCAGGTGGCTGTGGAAGTAGACCCCCTGGCCGCGCACCGCGTCGTAGAGCTCGCCGAGCCCCGCCAGGGTCGTGGGGGTGACGGAGAGGCTGAATCGCGGCACCACCGCCACCTGAAGCAGCGCGGTGGCGGCGTCGCCGGTGTCGACCGCGTGCCAGCGGGCGATCTCATCCGTCACAAGCTCCAGGGCCCTGGCCTCGCTCGTGAGCAGCGCCTGCGAGGGCTTCGAACCGACCGTCTGGATTCCGCGCCCGCTGACCAGGCGCAGTCCGGCCCGGTGCGACTCCTCGAACAGGGCGTCCTGCGCGGGAGGGAACGCGGAGCCGAAGACCAGGGCGCTGGTCGTGCCCGCGGCGACGCGGCGACGGGTGAAGTCCCGGGCGATCTGCTCGCCGAACCCGGGGTCGGCCAGGCGAGCCTCGGCCGGGAAGACGCAGTTGTCCAGCCACTCGAGCAGCTGGCCGCCGCCATAGGAATCCGTGGAATAGGTCTGCGGGAAGTGCACGTGGGTGTCGACGAAGCCGGGCAGGATGAAACCGCCCCGGTTGTCGGTGACCGCCAGGGTTTCGTAGACGGCAGGGAGGTCGACGAATGAGCCCACCCAGGCGATCCGGCCCGTGTCGGTGGTCACCAGGACGCCGTCGGGCAGGGACACGAGGTGCCGGTGCGCGGCGGCCACGGTGGGGGAGCCGGCAATGTGGAAGATGTGGCCGCGGTAGACCCGGCTGGACGGTGTCACGTGAGAGCCCGTTCTCTGTTCGTCGTTCTCTTCCACTGGACTCGTTTCCACCGGACTCGTTCAGTGTATTGGGGGTCGTCAGGCTCGACCGCCGCGCGATCAAGTAAACGCTTGCAGCAAACGCTTGCATAAGCGGTACGCGACGGAGTAGCGTCACATCTGTTGTTCTCAGCGCCACCGGGCGCGAGACAGGGGGAGTCACTGTTGACGAAACGCACCGCTACACGCCGCCCGGCCATCCGCCGCATTGTGGCCACGATCGGAGCCGGCGCGATCGTTCTCTCCGGTCTCGCCTTCTCCGAGATGTCCGCGGCCGCCGCCACCCCGACGGTCGCCCTGGTCGGCAGCCTGCAGAGCGAGTTGGGCTGCACGGAGGACTGGCAGCCGGCCTGCGAGTCCACCGAGCTGGCCCCGACGGGCGTCGACGGGGTCTGGTCCGCCGAGTTCACGGTGCCGGCCGGCAGCTACGACTACAAGGTCGCCCTCAACGACGCGTGGGACGAGACCTACGGGCTGGACGGTGGCGCCGACAACGTCCCGCTGACCATCGCCGGTGAAAGCCGAATGAGCTTCACCTTCGACCTCGGCCGGAAGCGCGTCGGCCTCGAGGTACTCTCCCTGGCCGGTGCCTACTCCGCGGAGGACGAGGCCGTGGCGGCCGCGCCCATCCGCCAGCCCGGCAGCGACGAGCAGTTCTACTTCGTGATGACCGACCGGTTCAAGGACGCCGACCCGGCCAACAACACCGCCGGCCTCGGCGACGACCCACTGGTATCCGGCTACGACCCCGCGAACAAGGGTTTCTACAACGGCGGCGACCTCGCCGGGCTCCGTTCCCAGCTCGACTACATCGAGGGTCTCGGCACGAGCGCCCTCTGGCTCACGCCGTCCTTCAAGAACCGGGCCGTGCAGGGCGAGGGCGCGAACGCGTCCGCGGGCTACCACGGCTACTGGATCACCGACTTCACCCAGATCGACCCGCACCTCGGCACCAACGCCGAGCTCAAGGCGCTCATCGACGACGCGCACGCCCGCGGCATCAAGGTGTACTTCGACATCATCACCAACCACACCGCCGACGTCATCGACAACGAGGAGAAGCAGTACTCCTACATCGACAAGGCGACGTCGCCCTACACGACCGCGGCCGGCGAGCCCTTCGACCCGGCCGACTACGCGGGGACCGACGAATTCCCGACCCTCGACGGGACATCCTTCCCCTACACGCCGTTCGTCGCGGCCGCCGACGCCACGGCCAAGGTGCCGGCCTGGCTGAACGACCCGACGCTTTACCACAACCGGGGAGATTCGACCTTCGAGGGTGAGAGCAACCTCGACGGCGACTTCTCCGGCCTCGACGACCTGATGACCGAGAACCCGGCCGTCGTGAACGGCTTCGTCGACGTATACACGGACTGGGTCGACCTCGGTATCGACGGCTTCCGCATCGACACGGTCAAGCACGTCAACCTGGAGTTCTGGGACACGTGGTCCACGCAGGTGCTCGACTACGCGCACGCCGCGGGCAAGCCCGACTTCTTCATGTTCGGTGAGGTCTACGACGCGGATGCCGCGAAGACGTCCCCGTACGTGCGCAAGACCGACCTCAACTCGGTGCTCGACTTCGGATTCCAGTCGCAGGCGACCAGCTTCGCCGCCGGCAACTCCGCGAAGGGGCTCAGCCAGCTGTTCGCCTCCGACGACCTCTACACGACTCCCGACTCCAACGCCTCCGCGCTGCCGACCTTCCTCGGCAACCACGACATGGGCCGGATCGGCTACTTCCTGAAGAACACCGATGACCCGCTTGCCCGCGACGTGCTCGCCCACGAGCTCATGTTCCTGACCCGCGGCCAGCCGGTGGTCTACTACGGCGACGAGCAGGGTTTCATGGGCGCGGGCGGCGACAAGGACGCCCGCCAGTCGCTGTTCGCCAGCCAGGTGCCCGAGTACGCGAACCAGCCGCTGATCACCGGCGAGACCGCCGGTTCGATCGACCGGTTCGGGACGGATGCGCCGCTCTACAGTCGGATCGCTGAGCTCTCCGCGCTGCGGAGCGACCACCCGGCCCTCGCGACGGGCGCCCAGATCGAGCGCTACGCCGACACCGGGGCCGGCGTCTACGCGTTCAGCCGGGTCGACCGCACGGAGAAGATCGAACACCTCGTCGCCGTCAACAACTCGGCCGCGGCGAAAACCGTGACGATCCCCACCCTCACCACGGGTGCGTCCTACTCGGTGCTGTTCGGCGACACCGCTTCCGCGGTATCCGGCGACACCGGGGATCTGGCCGTCACCGTGCCGGCCCGCGGCTCGGTCGTGTTCGTGGCCGACCGACCCGTCAGCGCTCCGGCCGCGGCCGCCGCGATCACGGTCGCCGCCCCGGCAGCCGGAGCCGGCGTCACCGGCGTCTCACCCGTCGGGGCCACCGTCGACGACGGGACCTGGCAGGAGACCGGCTTCGCCTGGCGGGTCGTGGGTGACACTGCGTGGACCAGCCTCGGCACCGCCGAAGACACCACTCCGCGGGTCTTCCACGACACCGCCGGCCTCGCCACGGGCACCCTGGTCGAGTACCGCGCCGTCTCCACGGATGCCGCCGGCCAGCGGGCCGCCGCGTCCAGCTTCGCCTCCGTGGGCAACACGGTTTCGCTCGCCGATACCGGCACGCCCGACGCCGCGATCGACCTGGTCACGGTGGCCGGTAGTCACAACTCCGAGATGGGTTGTGCCGGGGACTGGCAGCCCGGCTGTGAGGCCGCGAAACTGACCCTCCGGGCCGACGGCATCTACGCCGGCACCTTCGACCTTCCGGCCGGCGACTACGAGTACAAGATCGCCGTCAACGGCTCCTGGGACCTCAACTACGGTTCCGGCGGGGTTCCCGGCGGCGACAACGTGAGCTACACGACCGACGGCGGCCCGGTCACGTTCTACTTCGACCCGCGCAACAACTTCTTTCAGGGCACGGCCGAGGGCGATATCGTCGTCGCGGCCGGTTCCTTCCAGGAGGAGGCCGGTTGCCCCGGAGACTGGAAACCGGACTGCCTCGCAACCTGGCTGCAGGACGTGGACGGCGACGGCATCCTCACCCTGAGTTCGAACACCCTGCCGACCGGCTCGTACGAGGCGAAGGTCGCGCACAACCTCGGCTGGGACGAGAACTATGGCGCCGACGGCGTGCCGAACGGAGCGAACCTGTCGTTCACGGCCACCGAGGGCAAGGAAACCCTGTTCAGCTACGACCTCGTCGCCCACGTGCTCACGATCACGGTGACCGACCCGCCGCTGGCCGGCACCGGAGCGCAGCGCGCGCACTGGGTGAGCGAGAAGACCCTCGCCTGGCCGCGTGACCTGCTGCCCGCGAATGCCGACCCGGCCGCGCTCGGTTACACGCTGCACTCCTCGTCGTCCGCCGACCTGGCGGTCGTCGACGGAGCGGTGACCGGCGGTGACACGGTCGCCCTCGAGTACGACCCGGCCGGTCTCTCCGACGCGGAGAAAGCGCGTTTCCCGGCCCTCGCCGGGTCCGTGGCCCTGCGCCCGGTCGGTGTGGACCGGGTGGAGCTGGAACGGCTGCTGACCACCCAGCTGGCGGTGGCCCAGTCCGGCACCGGCACCGGCACCGACGACACCACAGGCATCCTCACCGCGTTCACGGGCGTGCAACTGCCCGGCGTGCTCGACGACCTCTACGCGGATGCCGCAGCGGACCGGACGCTCGGCATCACCTGGTCCAAGAAGCGGCCCACGATCGCGGTCTGGGCTCCCACGGCGCAGAACGTCGACGCGCTCGTCTGGACGGCGGGCGACACGGCCGACCCGGAGCGCATCGCGTTGACGCGCCAGGATGACGGCACGTGGACCGCGACCGGCGCCAAGAACTGGACCGGCGCATCCTTCGTCTTCGAGGTCACGGTGTTCGCGCCGACGACGGGGAAGATCGAGGTGAACCAGGTCACCGACCCGTACTCGGTCGCCCTGACGCAGAACTCCACCCGGTCGGTGCTCATCGACCTGGCCGATAAGGCTTACCGCCCCAAGGCGTGGGAGAAAGCGAAGGCGCCGGTCATCGAGAAGGCCGTGGACCGGTCGATCTACGAACTGCACGTGCGCGACTTCTCGATCTCCGACGACACCGTGCCGGAAGAGCTCCGCGGCACCTACGGCGCGTTCGGGGTCGACAGCGCGGGAACCCGGCATCTGTCCGAGCTGGCGGCTGCCGGGCTCAACACCGTGCACCTGCTGCCGACCTTCGACATCGCCACGATCCAGGAAGACCGCGCCCTCCAGGCCGTTCCGGCCTGCGACCTGGCCTCCTTCGGACCGGCCTCGCCGGGCCAGCAGGCGTGCATCCAGGCGATCAGGGACCAGGACGGATTCAACTGGGGCTACGACCCGTTCCACTTCTCGGCGCCGGAGGGGTCCTACGCGGTGAATGCCCACGGCGGCGCCCGGGTGGCCGAGTTCCGCGGCATGGTGGGGGCCCTGCACGAGGACGGCCTGCAGGTCGTACTCGACGAGGTGTTCAACCACACCGCGCAGAGCGGCCAGGGGGAGAAATCGGTGCTCGACCAGGTCGTGCCCGGTTACTACCACCGTCTCAACCCGCAAGGCTCCGTCGAGACCTCCACCTGCTGCCAGAACATCGCCACCGAGCACGAACTGGCCCAGAAGCTCATGGTCGACTCCGTCGTGCTCTGGGCGAAGGAGTACCGCGTGGACGGGTTCCGGTTCGACCTGATGGGCCACCACTCGAAGGCCAACCTGCTGGCCGTGCGGGATGCCCTCGACGCGCTCACCCTGAAAAAGGACGGCGTGAACGGCCAGGCGATCTACCTCTACGGTGAGGGCTGGAACTTCGGCGAGGTCGCGAACAACGCCCTGTTCGAGCAGGCGACGCAGGGCCAGCTGGGCGGAACCGGCATCGGCACGTTCAACGACCGGCTGCGCGACGCGGTGCATGGCGGCAGCCCCGTCGACGGCAGCACCGTGCAGCAGCAGGGCTTCGGCACCGGGCTCGGCACCGATCCCAACGGCGTGGCGATCAACGGCACCCCCGAGCAGGCGCTCGCCCGGCTCGGGCAGGCCAGCGACCTGGTGCGGCTCGGCCTGGCCGCGAACCTGCGCGACTTCAGCTTCGTCACCAGCGACGGCACGGTGAAGCGCGGCGACGAACTCGACTACAACGGGTCGCCGGCCGGGTATGCGGACCAGCCGGACGAGGTGATCAACTACGTCGACGCGCACGACAACGAGACGCTCTACGACCTGCTCGCCCTCAAGCTGCCGGCCGACACCGGGATGAGTGACCGGGTGCGAATGAACACCCTGTCCCTTGCCACCGCGACCCTGTCGCAGGCGCCATCGCTCTGGCACGCCGGAACCGACCTGCTGCGCTCGAAGTCGCTCGACCGCGACAGCTACAACTCGGGCGACTGGTTCAACCGCATCGACTGGACCGGCCAGACCAGCAACTTCGGCGTCGGTCTGCCGTCAGCGGCCGCCAACGAGGACAAGTGGGCCATCATGCGCCCGCTGCTCGAGGACCCGGCCCTCAAGCCGACGCCGGACGACATCAGCTTCGCGTCGGCCCAGGCCCAGGACCTGCTGCGCCTCAAACAGTCGACTGAACTGTTCCGGCTCGGCGATGCGAAGCTGATCAACCAGAAGCTGACCTTCCCGGCTAGCGGACCGGACGCCACCCCCGGCGTCATCGCGATGAGCGTCGACGACACGGTGGGAGGCGACGTCGACAAGAAACTGGACGGCCTGCTGGTGCTCTTCAACGCCAGCCCCGAACCTCAGACGGTTCTGCTCAGCGAGTTGGCCGGGCGCGGCTACGCCCTCAGCGGCATCCAGGCCGCCGGGACGGATGCGCTCGTCAAGTCGACGACCTGGGACGCGGCGACCGGCACGGTAACGGTTCCCGCCCGCACGGTCGCGGTGCTCGTCGACGCGCAGGAGCGGACGGCGAAGAAGCGGTAACCCGCGGATCGCACCCCGTTCAGGAGCGAACGAGGTGCAGCAGCCGCCAGATCCGGTCGCGCGACATCGGCAGTTCGGTGGGACGGATGCCGATGGCGTCGCGCACCGCGTTCGCCAGGGCGGGCGCCACCGGGTTGTAGGGCGACTCGCTCATCGACTTCGCCCCGAACGGGCCGAGCACGTCGCTCGTGTCCGCGAAGTACACCTCGGTCACGGGCAGGTCGGCGAGCTGCGGGATGTGGTAATTCCGCAGCACGCTCGTGGTCACGGTGCCCGCCCCGTCGAGGATGACCTCCTCGTAGAGCGCGGTGCCGATCGCCTGCGCGACCCCACCCTCGATCTGGCCGCGGCACTGCTCCGGGTTCATCACGACCCCGGCATCCGCCGCCTGGATCGACTGCAGAATGCGCACCTCGCCGGTCTGCGTGTTCACGGCCACCCGGAACGCGTGCACGTTGAACGCCACCGAGCGGCGGGCGCCGTCTTCGGCGCCGACACCGCGGAGAGCGGAGGCCCCGGGCGCGGATGCCCCGGTTACGGATGCCTGCCCGGCCAGTTCGGCCAGCGACGTGAACACCGCTCCGCTGCGCAGCCCGTCGGGTTCCAGGGTCCAGGCGGCGGCGGGGATCTCCGGGTGCCTCTCCGTGGCGGCGGACCGCAGCGTGTCGGCCAGGTCGTTCGCCGCCGCGAGCACGGCCTTGCCGGCGATGACGACGCCCGCGGAGCCGAACGCGCCGGTGTCGTAGCCGATGGCATCCGTGTCGGACTGCAGGATCTCGATCCGGTCGGGAGTCGTGTGCAGGGCCGTGGCGGCGAGCTGCGCGTGCACCGTGGTGGTGCCGTTGCCGAACTCGGCCGTGCCGACGCGGACGGTGTAGTGGGTGGGGGATTCGAGGACCGCGTTTTCGAGGGTGACCGAGGCCTGCGCGTAGTGCCCGCGCGGCGGGGTGGTCGCGATCATGGCGGTGGCCATGCCCTCGCCGGTCTTCCAGTGCTCGCCGAGCGGCACGGTGGCGCCGTTGCCGCGGGCCAGGGCCGTCTGGGCCAGGTCGAAGCACTGGTCGAGTCCGTAGCTGCCGAAGATGAGGTCCTCACCCTCCACGTGGGTGACCACGAGCGGGTCGTTCGGGCCGACCGAGTTTCGCCGGCGCAGGTCGAACGGGTTGATGCCGACGGTGCGGGCGAGCTCGTCGAGTGCGGACTCGACGCCGAAGATCACCTGGCCGAGGCCGTAGCCGCGGAAGGCGCCCGAGGGGAGATTGTTCGTGTAGACGCTTCGGGCATCCACCCGCTTGTTGGGCACCCGATAGAGGCTGACCGACTCGGAGCTGCCGTGGAACATCACCCCGGGGCCGTGGTTGCCATAGGCGCCGGTGTCGGCGAGTACACCCAGCTTCAGTGCGGTGAGGCGGCCGGCGTCGTCGGCGCCGAGGGTGACGTCGATGCGCATGGGGTGACGGGACGGGGAGAGGGTGAACTCGTCGGAACGGCTGAACTCGTATTGCACGGGGCGCCCGGTCTTCAGCACCGCGAGCGCGACGATGTCCTCGGTCAAAATTTCCTGCTTGCCGCCGAAGCCGCCGCCGACCCGGGCTGTGAACACGCGCAGCCGCCCCGGGTCGAGGGCGAACAGGCGGCAGATCTCGCGGTGCACCAGGAACGGCACCTGGGAACTGGTGCGCAGGATGAGCCGGTCGCCGCTTGCCGATGCGTCTGCCGTGCCGGGCTCCAGCCAGCCGATGGTGGCGTGCGTCTCCAAATGGGTATGCGCCACCCGTTGGGTCTGCCAGGTTCCGCTAACGCTGTGGGCGGCGCCGGCCAGGCCGGCCGCGATGTCGCCGTATTCGCCGTGCAGCTCGGCCACCAGGTTGCGGGTCGGGTCGGCCAGCCGGCTCGCGGTGGCATCCTTGTCGCCGTGCACCAGGGGAGCGCCGGGCAGGAGAGCGGCGTGCGGGTCGAAGACGGCCGGGAGCGTCTCGTAGTCGATCTCGATCAGGCGGCAGGCGGCCTCGGCGATGGCGAGGGTGTCGGCGACGACGGCCGCGACGCGCTGGCCGCGGAACCGCACGACCGAATCGAGCACGAGGGTGTCGTCGGGGTCGTCGAGGCGGTCCTCGTGCCGGGCGGTGGAGAACAGGGTGGCCGGGGAGTCGGCGTGGGTGAGCACGGCGTGCACCCCGGGCAGGGCCGCGGCTGCCTCGGTTTGGATTGAACGGATGCGCGCGTGCGCCTGCGTGCTCTGCAGCACGCTGAGGTGCAGGAGGCCGGGCACCGTGACGTCGAGGGTGTACGGCTCCTGCCCGCTGACCACGCGTTCGCTGGCCGGGGCCGCCAGGGAGGTGCCGACCGTGCCGGGGCGCGGTCCGGTCTGGACGACCGGGCCCAGGCCGGTGCGTGCCGGTGCGTCGGTGCGACAGGAGCTGTCTGACCTGGCTGAGCCGTTGACGGGGGTGTGGCTGCCGCGGATGGCGTCCTCGATGGCGCGGTAGCCGGTACAGCGGCACAGGTTGCCCTTGAGCAGGCGGGGGAGGTCGTCAAGGTCGGTCTCGGTCAGGGCGGACGCGGTCACGATCATGCCGGCGGTGCAGAACCCGCATTGGAACCCGGCGGCGTCGACGAAGCGCTGCTGGATCGGGGCCAGATCACCGGGCAGGCCGAGCCCGGCCACGGTCGTGACCTCTGTGCCCTCGGCCCGGAACGCCGGGTAGATGCAGGAGTGCACCGGAGTGCCGTCGACCAACACGGAGCAGGCGCCGCAGTCGCCGGTGTCGCAGCCCTTCTTGACTTCGAAGTGCTCCTGGTCGCGGATGAAGGAGCGCAGGCACTGCCCGGGGGCAGGGGAGGCGTCGACGGGTTCGCCGTTGATCTGGAATCTCATGAGCGGTCTCCGTTCCGGGGTGCCGCCTGGTCTCGCGCGGCCGGTTCGGGTTCTTGTCTCGGTTCGGGCTGCTGTTCCAGCTCTGCTCGGATCTCCTCGCCGAGCACGCCGCTCACGGCGCGGCGCCAGTCGGCGGCGCCGTGGGCATCCGTGAACCAGCAGTCGATGGCGGCGATGTCCTGGGCGAGTGTGCCCGCGTCGGGCAGGGAATCGTAGCGCAGTTGCACCGGACGCACAGTGCCGGCGGTGACGGTGAGCACGAAGCGGCCGGTGCCGTCGCTGGCGTCGCGGGCGGTCGTGTCGTCGCTGTCGGAGAGGTCGGCGCGGTCGAGCCGGCCGATCAGCACGGCGCCGGAGCGGCCGAGTGGGGAGAGGGCGATCTTGCGGTATGCGGTGCGGGCCGCCAGCGAAGAGGTCGGCACGTGGATGGACCGCAGCACATCGCCGGTGCGGAGCGCGTTGGTGGTGTTGCCGGTGACGAAGGACGCTGCGGGCATCCGTTCGTCGCTGCCGTCACGACGCCAGATCAGCACCTCCGCGTCGAGGGCGGCAGCCAGGCTGGTCATCGGGCCGGCCGGCAGGGAGGCGCAGAGGTTGCCGCCGACGGTGGCGACGTTCCAGATCTTGAATGAGCCGTAGAGGGCGGTGCAGCACTGGTAGATCAGCGGATGCGCGGTCCAGCCGGGTGCGGCCGCCAGCCGGGAGAGTTCGGCGATGGTGCAGGTGGCGGCGATGACGAGGCCGGGGGTGGTGCCGGTGGCGCGCTCGCCGGTGTGGGCATCCGTGCCGGTGGCGGCACCTGGGCCGGTGTCCGGGGTGCCGGCATCCGTCGTCAGGGTCAGAGCGGGCCAGCCCAGGGTCTGCAGGTCGACCAGCCCGGTGAGGTGCGTCTGCGGGTCGGCGAACAGGTCGGAGCCGCCCGCGAGCGGGGCCACCTGGGCGTCGAGGAGCGCGAGATCGCCCCGGTGACGGGCGGGGGTGATCGTGAGCACGGTGTTGAGGTCCATCGTTTCCCTCACTCGACCGCTCGGGTGCAGGTCGACACCCTGAATTATCCACTCGCCCGTGTCGCCCCGCGAGTCGACGCGCTCGCTCGCGGCATCCTCACGGCGAGCCACCCTGTTTTCGCGCAGGGCACGGGTGCGCGGAAGGGCGGGGGCGAACCAATTCGACGGAGATTTTGAGCTAAAAGCGGACTTTAGGCGTGTTTTGTGCCGATTTGACCAGAATCTCCGTCGAATTCGTTCGGGCCGGAGCCAGTGGGGCTAGTGGAGCCAGAGGGGCCAGTGGGGCTACTGGAGCCAGTGGGGCTAGTCCAGCTAGTGGTCCACACCGTGGAGCTGGTCGAGGATGTGGTCGAGCACGTCGGCGAGGAGACCCAGTCCATCCTTCACGCCGTTGGGGGAGCCGGGGAGGTTGATCACCAGGGTGCGCCCGCGGGCGATCCCGGCGTGACCGCGCGAGATGACGGCCAGAGGGGTGGATGCGGCGCCGCGGCGGCGGAATTCCTCCATCAGCCCGGGGAGCAGCCGGTCGAGGTGCGGGAGGGTCTGCTCGGGGGTGAGGTCGTGGGGGCTGACGCCCGTGCCGCCCGTGGTGATCACAAGGTCGATGCCAGCGTCGAGGGCCTCGATCAGGGCAGCGCCGACCGGGGCGCCGTCGGGCACGATGCGGCGCTCGCCGAGCGTGAAGCCGCGCTCTCGCAGCCAGGCATCGAGGACGGGGCCGGTGCGGTCCGGGTAGACCCCGGCCGCGGCGCGGGTGGAGGCGACAATGACCTGCGCGCGGCGCGGTGCGCGCGGTGCGCGTGGTTCGGTGGGTTCGGACGGAGTCGACGGAAGGTTCGCTGTGGCGGTCACGCGCTCCATCCTGCCCCACTGCGGCAGCCGCGTTCCCGCCCCTCCCGGTGTCTATTCCGCAGATGCGGTAATAAGATGCTCAATATGTCTCAGATACGGATTAAGGAAGCCGCCGGATACCTCGGGGTCAGCGACGACACCCTGCGGCGCTGGATCGACAATGGGGCGCTCGCCGCGAGCACCGACGACGCCGGACGCATGGTCGTCGACGGATCCGACCTGGCCCACCTGGCCCGGGAGACCGCGCTGGCCCGAGAGGACGCGCTGTCGCCCGCGGATCCGTCCACGACGGCGAGCTCGGCCCGCAACCGTTTCGTCGGGCTGGTCACCCGCGTGGTGAGCGATCCGGTGATGAGCCAGGTCGAGCTGCAGTGCGGCCCCCACCGGGTGGTGTCCCTGATGAGCACCGAGGCCGTGCGTGACCTCGGCCTGGTGCCGGGGTCGGTGGCCGTGGCCGTGGTCAAGGCCACCACCGTGATCGTCGAAACCCCGAAGGGCCAGTCGTGACCCGATTGTGGAGCGTGCGCGTCGCGGTCGGGCTGGCGGCGGCATCCGTCGTGCTGGCCGGCTGCGCAGGAACGGCCGGGGCCTCGTCGGGGGCAACCGGGGCGTCTACGGAGCAGGGCGAGACGCTCACCGTGTTCGCCGCGGCATCCCTCACCGAGACCTTCACCGAGCTGGCCGACCGGTTCGAGGCCGTCCATCCCGGCGTAACGGTCGCGCTCAACTTCGGGGGATCGGCCGACCTCGTGACCCAGATCCGGGAGGGCGCCCCTGCCGATGTGTTCGCGGCGGCGGACGCCAGGACCATGGCCAAGCTCAGCGGCGACGGCCTCCTCGACGGCGTCCCGGTGGTCTTCGCCACCAACACCCTCATGATCGCCGTGCCCGCCGACAACCCGGCCGGCATCGATTCCTTCGCCGACCTCGCCGCGCCGAATGTGGACGTAGTGGTCTGCGCGCCGCAGGTGCCGTGCGGCGCCGCGCTGCCGGCCCTCGAGGCGGCGGCCGGCGTCCGGCTCGCGCCGGTGAGCGAAGAGAACGCCGTCACCGGCGTGCTCGGCAAGGTCACATCGGGCGACGCGGATGCCGGGCTCGTCTATGTGACCGACGTCACCTCCGCCGGCGACGCGGTTCTCGGCATCCCGGTGCCGGAGGCAGATCAGGCCGTGAATGAATACCCGATCGCCGTCGTGGCGGGCAGTGAGCAGGCGCTGCTCGGGGCAGCCTTCACCCGGTTCGTGACCGGAGCGACCGGTCAGACCGTGCTCGGGGTGGCCGGTTTTGGCGCGCCGTGAGGTGGTGGTGAGTCGCTCCGACTCCCACACCGGCCCCCACGACGGCCGGGTCACCCTCGGCGTGCCCCGCTGGACCCTCCTCGTGGCTGCCCTCGGCGTCCTGTTCATCGTGCTGCCGATCGTGGGCATGACCCTGCGCGTTGACTGGTCCCGGTTCGGTGCGCTCGTGACCTCCGAAGCGGCGGTCGCGGCGCTGCTGCTCAGCCTGCGCACCGCCATGATGAGCACCGTGCTCTGCCTGCTGTTCGGCGTGCCGATGGCTCTCGGCCTGGCCCGCAGCCGGTTTCCCGGACAACGCCTCGTGCGCGCCGTCGTTCTGCTGCCGCTCGTGCTGCCGCCCGTTGTGGGCGGTATCGCCCTGCTGTCGACCTTCGGGCGCCGCGGCCTGCTCGGCGAGACCTTCGAGGTGCTCGGCATCCAGATCGCGTTCTCGACCACCGCCGTCGTGCTCGCGCAGACCTTCGTGGCGCTGCCGTTCCTGGTGCTGAGCGTGGAGGCGACCCTGCGGGCCTCCGGCGCGCGCTTCGAGGCGGTCGCCGCCACGCTCGGCGCCACCCCCGGCACGGTCTTCCGGCGGGTGACGCTTCCGCTGGTGCTGCCCGGTCTGCTCTCCGGCGCGGTGCTCGCGTTCGCGCGCGCGCTCGGTGAGTTCGGGGCGACCCTCACGTTCGCCGGCAGCCTGCAGGGGGTCACCCGCACGCTGCCGCTCGAGATCTACCTGCAGCGGGAAACGGATGCGGATGCGGCCGTCGCCCTGGCTCTCCTCCTCGTGGCCGTCGCCCTGATCGTGATGGTCGCCACCCACCGGCCGCGCGGACTCTCGTGACCTTCGAACTGGCCGCCGTGATGCGCCGGCGCGGACTGGAGGTCGCCTTCACCGTGTCGCCGGGCGAGACGGTGGCGCTGCTCGGCTCCAACGGGGCCGGCAAGTCCACCATTCTCGAGCTCTGCGCGGGTCTGCTGCGGCCCGATTCGGGTCGGGCCACCCTCGACGGGCAGGTCTTCTTCGATCTGGCGGCCGACGGTGCAGACCGTGCCGACGGTGCAGACCGTGCCGATGGTAGGCGGCCGGGCATCTTCACACCGCCGCACGCCCGACGCACGGTGCTGCTCGCCCAGGAGCCGCTGCTCTTCCCGCACCTGAACGTGCGCGACAATGTGGCGTTCGGGCCGCGCAGCTCGGGGGAATCCCGGGCTGCGTCACGACTTCTCGCCGACGAGTGGCTCGCCGCCGCCGAGGTGTCCGACTTCGCCGACCGGCGGCCCGGGATGCTGTCCGGCGGCCAGGCCCAGCGGGTCGCGGTGGCCCGGGCTCTCGCGGCCAGCCCGCGGCTGCTGCTGCTCGACGAGCCCATGACCGCGCTCGACGTGGCGGCGGTGCCCGCCCAGCGACAGTTGCTGCACCGGGTACTGCTCGATCGGTCCGTCATCCTGGTCACCCACGACCCGCTCGACGCCCTCGCGCTGGCCGACCGGGTGATTGTGCTGCAGGGCGGGCGCATCATCGAGGAGGGGCCGACCCGTTCGGTGTTCGCGCACCCGCAGGCCGAGTTCACCCGGGCCCTGACGTTCGGGCTCGACCTGTCTGCCTCGCCGTGACACCCCTGTCAGAGTTCGGTGTGCATTGCCCGGGGGAGGGAATACGCTGGATGATATGACGTCTTCCGCTTCACCGTCCACCCGTGCGATGGCTCGCCCGCTGACGGACGAGGAAGTCGACCGCATCCGCAACGACTTCCCGATCCTCGATCAGCTGGTCAATGGGCATCCGCTCAATTACCTCGACTCGGGCGCTACCTCGCAGAACCCGCTCAGCGTCATGGAGGCCGAGCAGGAGTTCTACGAGCAGCGCAACGCAGCCGTGCACCGCGGGGCCCACACGCTCGCGTTCGGAGCCACCGAGACGTTCGAGGCAGCCCGGGCGACCGTGGCCGCGTTCATCGGGGCGAAGGCCGACGAGATCGTCTGGACGTCGAACGCGACCGAGGGCATCAACCTCGTCGCCTACGCCTTTTCCAACGCGTCGCTCGGCCTCGGCGGCCCCGCGGCGACACGATTCTCACTCGGCGCCGGCGACGAGATCGTCGTCACCGAGATGGAGCACCACGCCAACCTGATTCCGTGGCAGCAGCTCGCGTTGCGTACCGGCGCGACCCTGCGGTTCATCCCGGTTCTAGATGACGGCACGCTCGACCTGGCCGCGGCGGCGGGAGTCATCGGAGCCCGCACCCGCCTGCTCGCGCTCACGCACGCCTCCAACGTGGTGGGCACGATCAACCCGGTCGCCGAGCTCGTAGCTCTGGCCCGCTCGGTGGGCGCGCTGGTGCTGCTGGACGCCTGCCAGTCGGTGCCGCATCTGCCTGTGGATGTCGCCGCCCTCGACGTGGACTTCGCCGTCTTCTCCGGGCACAAGATGCTCGGCCCGACCGGCATCGGTGTGCTCTACGGCAAGGCCGAGCTGCTCGCGGGCATGCCGCCGTTCCTCACCGGCGGATCCATGATCACCACCGTGGACATGCACACCGCCGAGTTCCTCGCCCCGCCGCAGCGGTTCGAGGCCGGTACCCAGCGCATCTCCCAGGCGATCGCCCTGGCCGCCGCGGTGGAGTACCTGACCGAGACCGGGATAGAACGCATCGCCGCGCGCGAGGCCCAACTGGGGCAGCGCCTCGTGGCTGGGCTCGTCGGCATCCCCGGGGTGCGTCTGCTCGGGCCGCCGGCCGGAGTCGACCGCATTGGTCTGGCCAGTTTCGACCTGGCCGGGGTGCACGCCCACGATGTCGGTCAGTACCTCGACGAGGCCGGTATCGCGGTGCGCGTCGGGCACCATTGCGCCCAGCCGCTGCACCGCCGGCTCGGCGTGACCGCGTCGACGCGGGCGAGCACCTACCTGTACACGACCACCGACGAGGTGGACCGGTTCCTGGCGACCCTGGCCGAGGTTGCCCCGTTCTTCGGAGTGAAGTCATGACCCAAAGTGCCATGCAGCAGCTCTACCAGCAGATCATCCTCGACCACGCCAAGTCCCGGAACGGTGCCTCGGCGGAGGGGCTGCCACCGCTCGAGGCAGCCGGGACTGCTGCCGGTGCTTCTCTTGGCGCTGCTTCTCCTGCCGGTGCGGGTTCCGGGTCGCGCGTGACGGAGTCGCACCAGTTGAACACGACCTGCGGGGACGAGGTGACCGTGCGCATCGGCCTGCGTGCCGGTGAATCCGGCGGCTCGCCCGCGTCGGCCGGCGAGCCTGCCGACGACGTCGTGATCGAGGAGTTCGCCTGGGCCGGCGACGGATGCTCGATTTCGATGGCCTCGGCATCTGTGCTGCACGACATCGTGCGGGGCGAGAACGTCGCCACCGCGCGGGCCGTGCTGAATACCTTCCGCGAGATGCTGCGCTCGCGCGGCACGATCGAGCCCGACGAGGAGGTGCTCGGTGACGCTGCCGCCTTCGCCGGCGTCTCCCGCTACCCGGCCCGCGTCAAGTGCGCGATGCTGCCGTGGGTGGCGTTCGAGGCGGCTCTGCTCGCGGGGTAGGGCTCGTGTAGGGCTTGTGTAGGTCTGCGCAGGGATCGCGCAGGCTCGGAGGCTAGGGTGGTCGGAGGCCGCGCGACGCGGCTCCGGACGACGGTTCAGTACCCGGCACGCGACAAGACTGGCCACGGGAGCTGTTGTCATGTCGTGGATCATCCTCATTATGTCCGGGGTCCTGGAAGCCGTTTGGGCCACGGCGCTCGGTAAGTCGGACGGGTTCACCCGACTGTGGCCATCCGTCGTGTTCGCGGTGGCACTCGTGCTCAGCATGGGCGGGCTGGCCTTTGCCATGCGGGACATCTCGACCGGGACCGCGTATGCCGTCTGGGTCGGGATCGGCGCGGCGCTCACCGTGCTCTACGCCATGGTCTTCGGCGCTGAGCCGGCCTCCCTGCTGAAGATTGTGCTCATCCTCGGCCTGGTGGGGTGCGTCGTCGGGTTGAAATTCGTCGACGCCGCGCACTGAGTCGGTCGCTGAGCGCGTCCGACGCTGCGAGCATCAGGGCATCAAAACGGTGGAACATCAGAACGGTGGCGGCTCGTCCGCTTCGGGTGGCCGAGACCTCGCGTCAGATGAAGGCCTCGGCGGCGGATGCGGCCCCGGCTTCGGTCGACGCTCCGGCGCACGGATGATCGTGGCCGGCTCACTGATAAACGTGCGCCCGGTCGGCGATGTCCACTTCAGCGTGCCGTCCGACAGGTGCATGTAGGTCCACCGGGTCTCTGACTTCAGCGCATGGTCGGCCGGACACAGATGCGCCAGGTTGTCGTGCTCCGTCAGCCCGTCGAACTGCCAGTCGAGGGTGTGGTCGATGTCGCACTGTGTCGCCGCCCGGCGGCAGCCCGGCCACCGGCAGGTTTCGTCTCGCACCCGGAGGTACCGTCGCAGTTCCTTCGGCACCTTGTAGCGGGTGCGCCCGACCGAGAGCACCACTCCCGTCTCCGGGTGGATCAGGACTCGGATGAAGCCGGGTGCCCGAGCCGCGATCTCGCGTGCGGTGTCGGGGTCGATCGGTCCGTATCCCTCGAGGTGCCCGGGTTCCTCGGAGTGGCCGAGGAGCGTCATCACCGGGACGGTCACGTGCACCGAGCCCCGGATTCCCTTGCCCACCCCGGAGGCGGTGACCCCGTCGAGGATGAGGTCTTCGAAGACGTCCGCCCGCAGCTGCGTCAACGCGCGGGTCTCGTTCGGGCCCTGCAGGCTCATCCCCATCACGGTGAGGCGGTCGTACCCGGCCTTCACCTTCTCCGCCGAGTCGAACCAGTACAGCGACGCCATCCCGTCGGGCTCCGGCTCGAAGACCACCTTGCGGTCGGCCACCGATTTCTGGTGCCGGGCTGTGATCGACTCCGGGTGCTGCCGTTCCCGCATGACGCGTGCCTTGTACTTCAGGTTGGCCACGGTCAGGTGCGGAGCGGATTTCAACAGCGCCTCTTCGAACCCGGCCAGTGCCTCGGCGGGGAGTGACCAGGCCTGGTTCATGATCGCCTGCGCGTGCCGGTACGTGATCGACCCGTCCTGCAGCGCGGCCCGGGTGGCGGGCAGCTCATTCATCAGGGTCTGGCTTTCGGCGATCAGGGTCTCGGTCGAGCGCACCGGCAGCCGCAGGGTGCACGCCAGCTCGGTGACGAACTCCCGTTTGGCGACCATGGCGGCATCCCACCGGGCACGAGGCACCCCGGCCGTGACCCCGGATATGGCCGGAGGACCTTCCCGAGCCTTGTCTTTGGCTGCCTGGACCGCGTCCAGGGCCAGTACCTCGGCGAACCTGCGGGCCTGATCGACCTGCTCGGCCAGGCGGGCGTCGACCCGGGCGGACTCCGCCTGCGTCTCCCGGATCGCATCGAAGTGACGACCCAGGCGTTCTAGCTGCTCACGGTAGGAGGGCTTCATGAGTCACACGTTACGGGCGGCCACTGACATTCGTGGGGCCAGATCGGCACCCGTCAGTACCCTGTGGATAACCTGATCACACCCGTATTGTGGAGGAGTAGAGCAATGCGCCCAGGGCCCGCTGCGGGCATCCGCTACTGGGCCGGCGGCACGCATCCGTTGTCACGTAAACGCGGAGATTTCTGGCAAAAAACCGGTTGTGGTCGCCGGTTGCCCGGCGTGTCGCGAGAATCTCCGAGGTCAGCGAATTCGACCGCGACGGATGCCCCGGCGAACCTCTGGAGGTCGACGCACCGGGTCTCGACAAGCTCGACCACCGGGCCGACCACCGGGCCGACCACCGGGGCTGGCCATCGGAAACGGCTCTTCACTCGGGCGGGCCTTCGGCGTATGTTTGAGGTGGAAAAAGCGAAAAGTCAACGCCCGCCGGGGTGGTCAACCTACCCCTGCTGGGCGAGGAGTTCCGGCCACGATTCGCGCTCACCGCTTCACCGACAGTCGGCTCTCCGCCTCGGAAGCACGCCCTGATCGACATCCAGTGCGGCGCGGGATGCCCGATACGCGGCGGCTTCAACGTCTACCCCTCCACACGCGCCACGAATCACCTGCACCACCAAGGAGGCGTTTCACAATGATGAAAGAACTGCACACCGTGTTACCGGCGGCGGACCTCAAACGAGCCCAGTCGTTCTACCACGACGCGCTTGTCCTCGACCCCGACGAAACCAACGAGGGAGTCCTCGTGTACCACGTCGGGTCGGGATCGGTCTTCGAGATCTACGAGACCAGTAACGCCGGCACGGCCCAGAACGCCCAGATGGGCTGGATCACGGATGACCTCGACACCGAGATGAGCACGCTCCGCGAACGCGGAGTCGTCTTCGAGGAATTCGACATCCCCGGCATGAAGACGGTGAACGGGGTCGTCACGGCCGAAGACATAAAATCGGCCTGGTTCCGCGACACCGAAGGCAACTTCATCTGCATCTCGCAGACGATCTAGCCACCCCAGTCACCCCACTCACCGATCCCGGGCGGCGCGGAGGCGCAGCCCGGTCCCTCGCTTGGCCGTCATGCTCGGCGCGTGCTCGGCGCGTGCCCGGTGCGTGCTCGGCGCGTACTCAGTGCGCTGCCAGCCGGTGTGCCAACTCGCGAAGCACCACGGCCAGGCGGTCGCCGAAACCCTGCGGGACCTGCTGCGGCAGGGCATCCGTCGGCCACCAGGCGACGTCTTCGCTCTCGTGGCTCGTCACGGGCATCGCATCGGCCCGTGCGACAGCCGCGAAACCGATGTCCCAGTGCGTGGTGCAGCGCCCGAACCGCGAACTGAGCGCGTGCCGGTGCACGTCGACCGGCAACGGGTCGCCGGTCCCGGCGACGAGTCGGCCGTCGAGAGGACTGAGTTCGGCGATGCCGCCCTCTTCGCGGGCCTCGCGCAGGGCGGCCGCGGCCACGGAGAGGTCGGATGCCTCGATGTGCCCGCCGAGTTGCACCCAGAACCGGCCCTTTTTATGGAAGCAGAGCAGCACGCGACTCATGTCCGGAGTGAAGACGAAGCAACTCGCGGTCAGATGCTGGGCGCCGCCGTCGCGGTCGAGCGCAGAACCGCGGCCCGCCCGCACGAAGTCGATATACGCGCTTCGCAACCGGGCCTGGGCCGGGTCGACCGGCATCCAGCCGGCCAGGAGCGTCTCAACGTCGAGTGCTGCGGGGAGGTGGTCTGCGCCGGAATGCAGATCGATGCCCTGGGTCATATCCGAAGGCTATCCGCCGGGCGACACCCAGCAGTGCAGCCACTCGGTCGCCAAGCCGGCAGGGTGAGCCGTCCGCTCAGGCCGAGTGGGCACCCAGCTCGGCGCGGAGCGGCCAGTCCTGGCCGTCGAGGATGATCTGCGCCGAGCGACCGGTGGCGGCATTGACGACGATCGGCGCCATCAGGTTCACGGTCGTTCCGTCCTCGCCGGGGTTCGTCACCACGAGCAGCAGCGCGTCATCCGGCCCGGTCAGGTCGAGCGATGCCGCGTGCTCGTCGCTGATCACGGGGGAGTAGTCGGGCAAGTAGACGGATGCGTCGAGCACGAACAGACGGGTTCGCTGGTCCTCTGCGGACTGCAGCGAGAACAGGCCGTCGGCGCCGGGAATCTCGGTCAGGCTGAACTCGGTCAGCGGGTCCAGCCCGGGCGGCGGGGACACGAAGCTCAGGGCGGCGGTCACGGTGCCGGCGGTCGAAACGGCGCTCATCGGAGGAAGTCCATCAGCGTCGGCTGGAGCACCCGGGCGGTGACCGACAGGGCCGCCTGGTAGGTGACCTCCTGCAGTTTCAGGTCGAGGATGGCCTGGCCGAGGTCGACATCCTCGATTCCGGCCCGCTGGGCCTCGAGATTTCCCTTGTGCTGCACGAGTGCTTCCCCGGCTTTCTGGATCTGGGCCTGACGCACACCGACATCGGTCTGCGCCGTGAGCACGGTCTTCATTGCCAAGTCTATGGCTGTGAGGTGGGTACCCACGTTCGTGCCGGTGCGCAAGTCGTCGGCGATGGTGCCGATCAGAGCAAAAATCGAATTCGTAGCCGTGCCGAAGATGGCGGCGCCGTCGGCGTCGACCCTCACGGTGGTGTCCGCGCCGATGCGGCGGTCGACGCTCGCGGTCGCGGTGCCCGTGAAGGTGAAGTCGGGGTCGTCCCGGAAGGCGAGCCCGGCATCCGAATTTCCGGCGAAGACGCTGCGGCCCAGGTAGTCGGCGTTCGCCTGCGCGAGCAGGTTCTGGGTGAGGCCGTCGAGGCGGGCCGCGATGGCCTCCTTCGCGGCGGGGGAGAGAGCACCGTCGTTGGCACCCTGCACGGTCAGGTCGCGCACCTGGTTCAGCAGGTTCGTGGCCTCGGCCAGTGCCATGCTGGCGGTGGTGAGCCAGCCGTCGCCGTTGTCGGCGTTGCGGGCGTACTGCGTGACCGCGCGCTGCTCGGCGCGCACGGTGAGGGAATCGGCTGCCCGAGCGGGGTCGTCGGAGGGGCGGGCGATGGCCTTGAGCGAGGTGGCCTGCTCCTGCAACTGCGCCATCCGGGCGAGGTTGGCCTGCAGATTGGTCTGCGCGGAGCGCATCTGGGTCTGGGAGGTGACGCGGGCGATCATGGGTTACCTTCCCACCAGTCCGGTGCGATTGATCAGGGTGTCGAGCATTTCGTCCACGGCGGTCAGCACCCGGGCGGCGCCCTGGTACGCGTGCTGGAACATAAGCAGGTTGACGTTCTCCTCGTCGAGATCGACGGAGGAGTTCGAGAGCTGAGCGCCCACCGCGGCGGTCGAGGTGAGGTCGGCGAGGGATGCCTGGCGCAGCGCGTTCTTCGTGGTCACGGCCAGCGAGGTGACAATGTTCGACCAGTCGGTGCTGGGGGACCGCACCGGGTTTCCCGCGGCGTCCACGACCGTGCCGGCGCCGAGCTGGGCGATCCTGTCGGCGATGGAGCCGTCGAGGGCGCCGTTCGCGGTGAGCCCGGTTGAGAGCTCGGCGGCGTTCGTCGGCAGGACGGACAGGCCGAGCGCGGCCGGTCCCGTTCCCGCCGAGCCGAAGAAGGGGCCGGGGCGGGTCGAGTTGTCGCCGGTGGAATAGATCGCGTTGACCTTCGCGGCCAGGCCCGTGGCGAAGGAGTTGTACGCCGCGGCGGCTTCGGCGAGGGCGCCGCCGGTGCCGGCGGCATCCGTTTTCGTGAGCAGGGAGAGCGCGCCGGCGAGCTCGCCGCCGTCGACGGGGATCGCGCCGGTGCGGTCGGCCCACTCCACGCGCACGGGCCCGGCGGTGCCGACCGGGTCGGTGAGGCCGTTCGGACCGTCGAGGGTGCGGGCACCGAGCGCAACGAGTGGGCGGGCGGTGTCGCCGGTGACCAGCGCGTTGCCGCCCACGAGCACGTCGACGGTGCCGTCGGGGCGGTTGACGACGGTGCCGCCGGTGAGGGCGGCCAGGGTCGTGGTGAGACCGCTGCGCTGGTCGATCAGCTCGTTGGCGTTTCCGCCGCCAGCAATCGACTGACGGATGCGCGCGTTCAGCTCGGCCACCTGGGCGGCGGCGCCGTTAATCTCGGCGACCATGGTGTCCACGCTTCCGCGTTCCGACGACCACTTTGCGGCGACCGCCTGGTACCCCTGCCTGATCTGGGTGGTGACGGCGCCGGCCTGGGCCAGCAGCACCCCGGCGGGCGCGGTCTCACCGGCGGCGTTGGCCACGTCGTGCCAGCCGGCCCAGAACTCCTGCAGCTGGGCGGAGAGCCCGTTCTCGCCGGGCTCCTTCAGCGAGGCCTCGACGGCGCTCAGCGCGTTCGCCCGCACCGCGGAGTATCCGGCGACCGCGGCGGTGCCGCGCACCTGGGCGTCCAGCGACGCGCTGCCGAGGCGGGCGATTCCGTCGACGCTGACACCCTGGCCGGGGCGCACCCCGGAATTCATCAGGCCCACACGGGTCGACGCGTCTACCGCGGAGGTCGTCACCCGCTGCCGGGTGTACCCCTCCGTGCTCGCGTTGGCGATGTTCTGGCCCACGACGTCGAGACCCTGCCGGGCGGCGACCAGGCCGGTGTAGGCGGTGTTGAGTCCTCCGAAGGTGCTCATCGCGGCACCCTCACAGAATCTGGTCGAAAAGTCGGGAGCCGGTGGGGCGCGCACCGGCGGCCCCGGTGGCGTCATACGTCTGAGTGTTCGCGCGCACGTCGGCCAGGGTCTCCTGGCTGGAGCGGGCGGCGGAGCGCAGCAGCTGCTCGTTGGCGTCGCGCAGTTCCTTGATCTGGGTGGTCAGTTCACCCATCGCCTTGAGGTGCGCGGCCATGATCTCGGACCATGGGCCGGCGGGGGCGTGAGCCACGAGCTCGCGCAGGGTGGCGTCTTCGGCCGTTCCCCAATCGAGGGCGACGGCGGCAACCTCGACCGAGCGGGCGAGGCCGGCATCCCGAACGTGGCCGAGCACCTGCTCCACCTCACGGGTGCCCTGTTGCAGCCAGCGGGTCTTGCCGTTGGTCAGCAGCAGCTGTTCCTCGTCGAGTTTGAAGACGAGCAGTTCGAGGAGCTCCCGCTCGCGCCACAGCAACGCTGATAGTTCATTGGCGCCCACGTCTCCTCCAACTGCCTGTCGTCTGGTGCGGCCGGTCCGCGCAAAATCGCGCAGGTCAACGGCTTGTTACTACGACTATCGGCAGGTGACGGCCCCCGGTTAGCCACGGTGTGGATTTCAGACTGCCAGCCGAGACTGAAGGTGTCCACTAAAGAGAGGACACGATTCCGGCAGACACCGGATGCCTGGCCCCCGTTGCGGGGTGATCCGCCCCGATGTGGGGGTGCCTGGCCCCGTTGTGGGGGCACCGTTGCGCATTCGGCCACCGACCGCACCTTTACGTTTTAATCATGGCCGCGAAGTTCTGTGGCCTGGGCCCCGAAACCCTGCGTCACATCCCCGCTTTCTCGCAACGTCCCCGTGCCTACCCGGCCACTCGTTCGACCAGGCCCTTGCCTGATCGATCGGGACAATTCAGGTGTCAAGCACTCAGGGAGTTCCGTGTGAATCGTGCAGAACGCAACCAGTTGGTGATGGATAACCTCCCGCTCGTCGGCTACCTCGTTTCCGAAACCTGGGCCAAGGCCCGGCACCTCTCCCGCGACGACCTGGCCTCGGCCGGAGCTCTCGCCCTGATCACCTCGGCGGATGCCTTCAACGCCGACCTCGGCGTTCCGTTCGGAGCGTTCGCCCGGCGCCGCATCATCGGCGCCTTCGCCGACGAGATGCGCTCCAATGACTGGGCCACTCGGATGGCCCGCCGCCGCATCAAGGAGACCCGTGCCGTTCAGCAGACGCTGGCCGGCGCCCTCGGCCGCGCGGCATCCGTCGACGAGGTTGCCGCCGCCCTCGGCGTCGACCGGGAGACCGCGATCGCCGGCCTGTCCGACTCCGAGCGCACCGTCTCGACCCTCGACGACGCCACCGCCGAGTTCCTGGTTTCCGGAACCGAACTCCCCGGCGACTCGCTGCTCTCCGCCGAGCGCCTGGCCTACCTGCACGCCGCCATCGCGGCACTGCCGGATAAGATGCGCGTGATCGTGCAGCAGGTCTACTTCGACGACCGCTCGGTCAAGGAGATCGCGGTCGAGCTCGGAATCACCCACTCGGCGGTGTCTCAGCAGCGGGCGGAGGCCATCCGTCTGCTCCGCGACGGCCTGGGCACGCACTACTCCGACGACGCCGAGGTGGAATACGTTCCCGAGTCCCGCATCGCGCCGGCCCGCCGCAGCGCCTACCTCGCCCGCCTCGCCGACCAGGCCATGCTCGGCCTCGCCACCGCGAGCGGGGTGGCGTACGCCGCCGGGTCGACGGATGCTGCCGATCCTGCCGGTTCAGACACCCGGGAAGTTTTTTCGATCAACGGCTAACGCGGTCACAGCAGAGGCCGATAGCTCACAGTGTCAGGCCATGGATGGCCTGGCGTTCACCACCCAATCACGGAGGATTTCATCATGGGTATGCAGATCAACACCAACCTCGCGGCCAACAACACGTACCGCAACCTGGCCGCCACGCAGAACGACATGTCCAAGTCCCTGGAGAAGCTCTCCAGCGGCCTCCGCATCAACCGCGCAGCGGATGACGCGGCCGGCCTGGCCATCTCCGAGGGTCTCAAGTCGCAGGTCGGTGGCCTCACGGTCGCCAGCCGCAACGCCCAGGACGGCATCTCGGTCATCCAGACCGCTGAGGGCTCCTTGAACGAGGTCACCTCGATCCTGCAGCGCGTTCGTGACCTCGCAGTCCAGGCCGGCAACGACTCGAACAACACCGATTCGCGTACCGCGATCACGACCGAGGTTCTTGCCCTGGGCAAGGAACTTACCCGTATCGGGGCCTCGACCAACTTCAACGGTACGGCCCTGCTCGACGGCGTCAAGGCGTCGCTGACCTTCCAGGTCGGCGCTGGCAGCGTCGCTGCAACCGACCAGATTGTCGTGAATCTCACGAACGTGTCTACTATCGGTGCCGCCATTGAGGTGCTGGGCACTGCAGCGACTGACGGTTTCAAGGACGCAGCAACGGCCCTGTCCACCATCGCCGCACTGGACCTGAACATCAAGGCCGTGTCCACGTCACGCGCCGAGCTTGGCGCGAACCAGAACCGGTTCGAGAGCGTCATCAAGAACCTGGCCGTCTCCAAGGAGAACCTCACCGCTGCCGGCTCGCGCATCCGCGACACCGACATGGCCGAGGAAATGGTCAAGTACACCCGTTCCAGCATCCTCTCGCAGGCCGGTACCGCCATGCTCGCGCAGGCCAACCAGTCCGCTCAGGGCGTGCTGTCGCTGCTCCGCTAACCCTGAGTAGCTGAACCTTTCGGGAAACCGCACGGTGAACTATGGCTGGTGGTGACCTAAGAGATGAACTGGACCTCATCCCTCGGTCGCCACCAGCCATTCACGTTTACACCCGCACCATCCAGCTTGATCGCAGAAACGTAAGGAGGGGAAGACATGACGAACGCCATCGACGGACTCGTCTCCGGGCTCGACACCACCTCCCTGATCAACTCCCTGATGCAGGTCGAAGCCGTTCCGCAGACGCTGCTGAAGGCCAAGGTCTCCTCGTCGCAGAACCTGATCTCGGCGCTGCAGGGCCTCAACACCCAGATCGCCGGCCTGGCCGATCTGGCCGGCAAGGCCGCGAAGCCGGCCGCACTCGACCTCTATTCGGCCACCAGTACCTCTCCCACCGTCACGACGGCGGTCTCGGCCAACGCCAGCGCCGGGCAACTCGACGTCGTCGTCACCAACCTCGCTCGCAGCCAGGTCGGCGTCTCCGCGGCCATGACCGCCTGGCCCGCCGACCCGGCCGTGCTGACCATCGTCTCCGGCGGTGTCACGACCGAGATCTCCGTCAGCTCGACCTCTCTCGACGCCGTCGCCACGGCCATCAACGCCGCCAACACAGGAGTTACCGCCACGAAGGTCGCGTCCGGAGTGGATGCCGGCGGCGTCGCCCAGTACCGGCTCCAGTTCACCGGGAATGACTCCGGTGCGGCCAAGGCCTTCAGTGTCTATCAGGGCACCGCCGCCGAGGTCACGGCGAACAGCGCGCCCGATTTGCTGGCCGCCGCGGGTGCCGCCGTCATCCGCACCGCCCAGGACGCCAGCGTCACCCTGTGGGCCGGTAGCACCGCCGCCCAGACGATCACCTCGGCTACCAACACGTTCGCGAACCTGCTGCCCGGCGTCGCGATCACGGTATCCGCCGTCTCCGTTGACCCCGTCACCATCAAGGTCGCTCGTGACGACGCGCAGATCGGCTCCCTGGCCTCGGGTCTGGTTAGCTCCCTGAACGGCGTCTTCGCGCTGATCTCCACCAAGTCCGCGGTCGTCAACAGCACCAACGCGTCGGGGGCCGCCGTGTTGTCGGCCGGCATCTTCACCAGCGACAGCACCGTGCGCGACGTTAAGCAGCGCATTCTCACGGCCGCCTCGGCACCGATCAACGGGCACTCGCCGTCGGAGTACGGCATCAGCATCACCCGATCCGGCACCATGGAGTTCGACGCGGCCAAGTTCGCCGCGGCCCTCGCCAAGGACCCGGTAACCGTCAAAGCAGCAGTGCAGGAGATCGCGACCCGCGTCGCAGCAGCGGCGTCATCGGCCTCGGACAAATACGACGGTCAGATCACCGCGAAGATCACCGGTCAGCAGTCCACGGTCAAGAACTTAGGCGACCGCATCGCCGACTGGGACCGCAGCCTGGCCACCCGCCGGGCGACCCTGCAGAGCACCTACACCGCACTGGAAACCCAGCTCAGCGCCCTGAAAGCACAGTCCTCGTGGCTGAGTGCCCAGGTTGCCGGGCTCCCGACCTCGAGCACAGGATGATGATGGCTGTTATGAGCATGATGGGTGGGGCACAGGCCCGGCGCGCACAGTTGAACCGCGAAGCGGTGCTCTCGGCCACGCCGGTGCGCCTGCTCACGATGCTCTACGACCGGTTGCTGCTCGATCTCGGCCGCGCCGAGATCGCCCAGAATATCGAGGACTGGGCCGTCGCCTCGGAGCACCTCCTGCACGCCCAGGCGATCGTCTCCGAACTGTCGACCTCGCTCAACGTGGAGGCCTGGGAGGGCGGCGAGGGTCTGTTCGCCCTGTACACCTACGTGTCCAACGCGTTGATGAGCGCCAACATCCATCGGGATGTCGCCCGTACCCGGGAGGCCATCGCCCTGCTCGAGCCGCTGCGGCAGACCTGGCACGAAGCGGCCGAGCTGCTGCCGGCCCAGAGCGCGGCGCGTGCCGGCGGGGAGTACGGTCTTGCCTAGGGTTCTGCTCGACACCCACGAATCTGCGAACGACCGCCAGGAGTGGCTGGATGTGCTCGACCAGCTCGAGTCGAGCCTCGGCTCGGGCGCCCGCGACGCCGTGCTGGCCGGCCCGGGGGAGCGCTTCTCTGCCGGCGTGCAGTGGCGTGCGCCCGAACACCTGGGCCAGCTGCCCGCCGACCTCGAGACGCGCGCCCGGCGCCTGCTCTCCGGCCAGCTCGAACTGATCAGCGAGATCGAGGATGCCCGGCGCTCCGCCGGCGTGCACCTCGCCGCAGTGCGCACCATCATCTCGGCCCAGCACACCGACCAGGCCGTCTACCTCGACATAGCCGGCTGACTGCCCGCCCACCTCGCGCCCGTTGCCGGCTACCGCCGCTGCGGGCCAACTGTTGCCCGCTCGGACATTTGTTGCCCGTGCGCGGGCAACAGTTGTCCGTTTCGACAACAGTTGCGGGGTTCCGCTCGAAAACGTGAGGAAAGAAGTTCCGCGACAACTCCTTACGCGCCTCGGCCACCGGCCGATAGCTAGGAGCGAGCAGGGATTGCTCGACCACAGGCCACGGATCGGCCGCCCTCGTTTTGCCGACGAATCGGGTATCCGTGTTTGAATCCGTGACCATGACGGCGCTCTCCAGCGCGCTGGACGGGCTGGCCCTGCGCCAGCGCACCATCGCGAACAACATCGCGAACGTGAACACGCCGAACTACCACGCCAAGCGTGTGGCGTTCGAGGATGCCCTGGCGCAGTCTGTGCAGGCCGGCAGCGGCAGCACTGTCGCCACCACCGCCAGTTCCCTCGAGCCCACCCGCCTCGACGGCAACAACGTCAACCTCGACACCGAGACCCTCTCCAACATCGACACCGTGCTGCGGTACCAGTTCGCGGCGCAGGCCGTCAACGGACCGTTCACGGCCATGCGCTCCGCGATGCGAACCAGCTGATGACCCTCGACGCCATCGGGATTGCCGGCAGCGGCCTCACCCTGCACCGCAAATGGCTCGACGCCGTCGCGGACAACATCGCCAACGCCAACACGGTCACCGCCACCGACGGTGACGCCTTCCAGGCGCGCTACATCGTCGCCCAGGCCGGCCAAGGCACCACCGGAGCCTATGCGGCCGGGACGGCACTCGGCGACGCCGAGGGAATCCTGACCTTCGACCCGAGCAACCCACTCGCCGACGAGGCCGGCTACGTGCGCCGCCCGGACGTCGACATGGCCGAGCAGATGGGCGCGCTGATCATGGCGCAGCGCGGCTACCAGGCCAACGCCGCCGTCGTCGACCGTGCCAAGACGACCTACGAAGCCGCACTCCAGATTGGACGCTCCTGATGACCATCGGTTCGATCAACCCGATCCAGTCCGTGACCGGCACGGGATACCTCTCCGGCGTGCAGGGCATGCAGGGTGTGCAGGGAACCACGGGGAGCCAGGGCACCGACGGTTCGGCCTTCGGCAGCGCCCTGGTCGGCGCTGTCGACAATCTGCAGCAGCTGCAGGCCACCTCCACCACCCTCACGGTGCAGGCCGTAACCGGAAACCTGACCGACATCCACTCGGCCACCCTGGCCTCGACTCGCGCCCAGGTCACCCTCGAACTCGTGGCCGCCGTGCGCAATAAGGGTGTCGACGCGTTCAACGAGATCATGAGGATGCAGGCCTGATGCCGCGCCCGATCACGTCGGCCTTCGCACGCCTCGGCCAGAGCATCCGGTCCTTCTCCGTCGCCCAGCGCACGGTCGCCATCATCGGCGTCGCCGTGCTTGCCCTAGGCATCGCCGCCCTGAGCATGTGGGCCACCAAGCCGGCCTTCACGCCCCTGTTCTCCGGGCTGAGCGGTTCCGACGCGAATACCATCGTCGAGCAGCTTCGCACCGACGGCGTCGCCTACGAGCTCAGCGACGGTGGCGCGACGATCCTGGTGCCGCAGCAGAACGTCTACGACGAGCGCCTCAAGGCCGCCGCAGCCGGCCTGCCGTCCTCCAGCACGGGCGGCTACGGGCTGCTCGACACCATGGGTGTCACTTCCAGCGAGTTCCAGCAGTCGGTCACCTACAAGCGGGCGCTCGAGGGCGAACTCGCCAACACCGTCAAGGCCATGAAGGGCGTCAAGAACGCCTCGGTGCGCCTGGCGATCCCCGAAGAGACCGTGTTCGCGTCGGAGCAGAGCGACCCCACGGCATCCGTCTTCGTGGAGACGGCCACCGGCAGCACCCTGAACGCCGACCAGGTGCAGTCCATCGTGCACCTCACCTCGGCCTCCATCGCCGGGATGGCACCCACCGACGTGGCCGTCATCGACTCCACGGGTGTCGTGCTCTCGGCGGTCGGCGTGGGAGCGACCGGATCCGCCGACCAGCAGGCCGGCGCCTACGAGGACCGCGTGCGGGGGGCCGTGCAGGCCATGCTGGACAAGGTCGTCGGGCCCGGCAACGCCACCGTCGTCGTGGCCGCCGACATGAGCTACCAGTCGGCCCAGCGGGTCGAGGAATCGTTCACCACCCCGACGGATGCCCCGGCCCTCAACGAGGCCGTCAAAACCGAGTCGTACACGGGCTCCGGCGGCTCCGCGGCCGGCGTCCTCGGCCCGGACAACATCGCCGTCCCGGCGGGCACCGAGGGCGATGGAACCTTCACCTCCGAGGACACCACCAAGAACAACGCGGTCAACAAGGTCACCGAGACCCGCACCATCCCGGCCGGGGAGATCAACCGGCAGACGGTCTCGGTGGCCGTGAACGCCGACGTCGTGGGTCAGCTCAACGTCGCCGACGTCACCTCGCTGGTGGCCTCGGCCGCCGGCATCGACGTGCAGCGCGGCGACGCGGTCACCGTGGAGGTAGTCAGCTTCAACGGCGGCGCGGCAGAGGATGCCGCCGCGGCCCTCGCGGCGACCGAAGCGGCGGCCGCCGCCGACCGGTTCGCAGAGATCATGCGCATCGCCATCATCACCGCGGGGATTGTCATCACTTTCGTGCTGGGGCTCATCCTCTACGCGCGTCGTTCGCGCCGCCAGAGCCGCGAGTCCATCGAGCTTGACGAAATGATGGAGGTCCGGCCCGCGCTGTCCGTGCCGGAGGTGCCGTTCCCGCTGAGCGCCCCGATCGCGCCGATCATGATCGACCCCACCCCGACCGTGGCCTATCTGCCGCCGGCCTCCGACCGGATGCGGGTGGAGATCGACGCACTCGCTCAGCGTGACCCTGCGAAGACCGCGGAATACCTCCGCGGCCTGATGGATGACCGGCAGCCCGCATGATCGACGCCCAGCCGGCCCTGACCGGCACGCAGAAGGTCGCCGTGGTGCTGATGAGCATGGAGCACCAGCGCGCCACCGAAGTGATGAAGCAGTTCACCGAGGCCGAGGCGGCCGATATCGCCGCGGAGATGGTGCAGTTGCGCCGGGTCGACCCGGAGGTGACCGAAACCACCGTTCTGGAGTTCCACGAACTCACGGTCAAGGGTGCCCATACCCGGCGCGGCGGTCACGCCTATGCGATCGGCCTGCTTGAGGCATCCTTCGGCGCGGAACGAGCGGCCGGCGTCATGGTCAAGGTGGCCTCGTCGATGGCCGGCAAGGCCTTCGAGTTTCTCGACGCCGCCGAGCCGTTGCAGATCCTCACCCTGCTTGACGGCGAATTGCCCCAGACCATCGCGCTCGTGCTCGCGCACCTGCGCCCCGGGCACGCCTCCGCCGTGCTCGGCGGCCTCGACGCCGACCTGCGCGCGGAGGTGGCGCAGTGCATCGCCGGCATGGGCACGGCCACCCCCGAGGCCGTGCGCGTGGTCACCGAGACCCTCAAGGCCCGGGTCGGCGCCGTCGCCTCCTCCCGCGACTCGGTGGAGATCGTCGGCGGTATCCAGCCGCTCGTCGAGATCATCAACCGGGCCGATGTGGCCACCGAACGCGCCCTTCTCGAAGCCCTCGATGCGCGCGATCCGGCCCTGGCCGAAGAGGTCCGGTCACGGATGCTGACCTTCGCCGACATCGTCAAGCTCGAAAACCGAGACGTACAGCAGGTGCTCCGCGGCATCGACGCGGGCATCCTCGCCATCGCCATGAAGGGCTCCGCGGACGCTGTGGTCTCGATCATTCGCACCAACCTGTCCGAGCGCAACCGGGAGATCCTCGACGACGAGGTCAAAGCCATGGCGCCCGTGCGGGTGTCGCAGGTCGAGGAAGCGCGCGCCACGATCGTGCGGGCCATCCGCGACCTCGAGGCGCAGGGGAGCATCACCGTGCAACGTGCCGAGGAGGACGACTATGTTGTTTGACGCAGCGACCGCCCGGTCGAACTTCTCCGCCGTGACCTTCCCCAGCCTGCAGGGCGAGCGGGACGCAGGCGGCGACGCCTCCCGGGCCCGGGGGCACGCCGCCGGCTACACCGCGGGACTCCGGGCGGCCGCCGCCGAGGTGGATGCCCGGATCGCGCGGCTCGACGCCGAGCAGGCCGCCGCCGGTGCCATCGGCCAGGCGCGGATCGACCGGGCGGTCGCGCTGCTGGGTGCCGCCGCCGCCGCGCTGCACGAGCGCACCGTTCCGGTGATCCAGGAGGCGGAGGACACCCTTGTCGCGACCGCGCTCGAGCTGGCCGAAGCGATCCTCAGCTACTCACTCGGCGACGCCGACGCCTCGGCGCGGGCCGCACTGGGCCGCGCCCTCGCGACCGGAGTGACCGGTGCGACCGTCACCACCGGCGCACTCGGTACCGTTCGCCCGCACTCCGTGCGGATGAACCCCGCCGACCTTGCTCTGATCGACCTGATCACCCGCGCGGATGCCGGCGTGGACTTCACGGCGGACGCCGACCTCGCCCGTGGCGACGCGATCGCCGAGTTCCCCGATGGATTCCTTGACGCCCGGATCGGCACCGCGCTTACCCGCGCGAAGGCCGCCCTCACCGGAGCCCGGTCGTGACCCTGGCGCAGGCCCCCGCCTGGCGTCCGCGCGCGGGAAAGATCCGCTCCGCCCTCGACGCCGCGCGGCCCCAGCGGGTGGGCGTCGTCTCTTCGATCGTCGGTCTCGGTCTGGAGGTGCGCGGGCTCAATTCCGCGATCGGCGATCTGGTCACGGTCGGCGACGGCGGGGAGATCGACGCCGAGGTGGTCGCCACGACGCAGGGCGGCATCCGGTGCATGCCGCTCGGCCGGATGACCGGTATTCGGATCGGCGCGCCCGTGCGCTCGGACGGAACCCCGCACCTCGTGCCCACCGGCGCCGGCCTGTTCGGGCGCGTCATCGACGGCCTCGGCCGGCCCATCGACGGCAAAGGCCCTCTCTCCGGTGCCCGGTTCGTCGGCCTCGATCACGACAGCCCCTCCGCGATGGCCCGCTCCCGCATCCAGACGCCGCTCCAGTTGGGTGTGCGCGTGCTCGACACCCTCACCACCGTCGGGAAGGGACAGCGGATGGGCCTGTTCGCCGGCTCCGGCGTCGGCAAGTCCTCGCTGCTTTCGATGATCGCCCGCGGCACCGACGCGGAGGTCTCGGTCATCGCCCTGGTGGGGGAGCGCGGCCGCGAGGTGCGCGAATTCCTTGAAGACGACCTCGGACCCGAGGGGCTCGCCCGTTCGATCGTGGTCGTGTCCACCTCCGACGAACCGGCCATGATGCGGCTGCGCGCCGCCTTCCTGGCCACCCGGATCGCCGAGTCGTTCCGTGACGAGGGAGCCGACGTGATGCTGATGATGGATTCACTCACCCGGGTGGCGATGGCCCAGCGCGAGATCGGCCTCTCGGTCGGCGAACCCCCTGCCACCCGCGGTTATCCGCCCTCGACCTTCTCCCTGCTCGCCCGCCTACTCGAACGGGCCGGCACCGACGAAACCGGGTCGATCACGGGCGTCTACACGGTGCTCGTCGACGGCGACGACCACAATGAACCGATTGCGGATGCCGCCCGCTCGATCCTCGACGGACACGTCGTACTCGACCGCAAACTGGCTGTCCTCGGCCATTTCCCCGCTGTCGACGCGCTCTCCTCGATCTCCCGTGTCGCCTCCCGGGTCAACAGCCCCGAGCAGAACCAGGTCGCCGGCCTGTTGCGCCGGGTGCTCGCCGCACGCCGCACCGCGCAGGACCTGCTCGACGTCGGCGCGTACCGGCGGGGCACGAACCCGCTTGTCGACGCCGCCGTCGACAACGAGGGCGCCATCAACGCGTTCCTCCAGCAGCGCATGGACGACCAGACCTCGGCCCCGCTCGCTTGGGACCAACTCACGACACTTACTCGAACGCTGGGGGCGCTCTGATGAAACGCACTTTCGCTTTGGCCGGGCTCCTCCGGCTTAGGCACCTGCAGCAGGACCAGGCCGCCGGCGACCTAGCCCAGGCCAACGCCGTCGTTCAGGCGAACGCGGCTCGCCGGGCCGCGACCAGGGCCACTCTGCGGCACGCGCCGAGTCTGGCCAGCGGGGCTGACACGCTGTCGGCGATCGCCTCCGCCCGCGCCTCGGCGCACAGCATGTTGGCCGACATGGAGGCCCTCGGCCGCAACTACCAGGTTGCCGTCGGCGAGGCGCAGGTCGCCTTCGAAGCGACCCGTGCCGATACGGTGCGGTTGGAGAAGCTCGAGGGCAGGCACGGAGCCCTGGTCGCGGCCAACGACCTGCACCGCGAACAGGCCATCCTCGACGAGATTGCGTCGACCGGCTGGCACCGCAACCGGGGCGCGGGCGGTGACCCGCGATGACCATGATCGCGGCGATGAGCCGGGTCAGCGAGATCCAGGCGACACTCGTTCAGCTCTCGGCCGGGGCGAACGCCCAGAAGGCGCAGGCTACTGCCGCAGCCGGCAGCGCCACCGCCGGGGCGGGCGCGAGCACCTCGGCGAACACCTTCGCCGACGCCCTCGCGTCGGCGTCGGGCGCCGCCGCGGTCGGCCCGGCCGCACCGAGCCCGGGTGGGGCCACCGGCGCCGACGTGGTCGACGCCGCGAAGAAGTACCTGGGCGTGCCCTACGTCTTCGGCGGTGAAGACGCCAGCGGCATGGACTGTTCCGGGTTGGTGCAAACCGTGTATGCCGAAATGGGCATAGACGTGCCGCGCCTCGTGTCGGGCCAGATGAAGATCGGCACCGAGGTCGGCTCCCTCGCCGAGGCCAAGCCCGGTGACCTGATCGTCACCGGCGGCGGCGAGCACATCCTGATCTACGCCGGCGACAACAAGGTCATCCACGCGCCCTACGAGGGCCGCACGGTCTCACTGGTCGAGGCCTACATGGACGACTCCGAGATCGACACCATCCGCCGTGTGATTCCGGATGCCCCGGCCGCCACCGCGAGCCCGGCGTCCTCGAGCACGGCCTCCGCTTCGTCAGCCGCCGGCAGCCAGCTCAGCGCCGCACTGGCCTCATTCATGAACGGAGCCTCCCGATGAGCGCCACGTCCGTCCGGCTGGCGCCGACGCCCCACACCGCGGCGCAGGCGCTGGCATCCGCGTCCTCATCCGCTGCCGCGTCCTCATCCGCCTCCTCCGCCGCCGCCTCCCCCTCGGCTTCGCGTGGCCCGCTGGGTGCCCGCCCGGGTGCCGGCTCATTCGCGTCCGTGCTGCAGGGCACCCTCGTGGGCCCGCGCACCTCGGCGATCGCGTCTCCGCCGGGTTCCGCGTCAACCTCATCCCGGGCTCCCGAGCCGACCTCGGAGCGCACCGCCGAACCGGCCTCCGGACCGACCACTGATCTGAGGAACGCCCTGACCGGCGCGGCGCCGGCCCCGGAGCACCAGCAGCCGCGCGCCATCCCGACCGCCGCCGGGTTCAGCCTCTCGCCACTGCCGACCGGTGCGAAAGCCACCGGAGCCGACAGTGCTGCCCTCGCCGACTCCGTCGGGACCGAGGCCGTGACCATCCCGACCGCCGCCGCCGGCACCGCCGGCACCGCCGAGACTTCCACCATCGCCGCCACCGAATCCGAAGCCGACTCAGACTCCACGGAGACGTCCGCCGCAGACTCCAACACTTTCACCGCAGCGAACGCCGCTGGCGGTACCGCGCTTCCGGCCGGGACTCTCGCTGCCCCGATGCCGGTGCCACCGGCACCCGCCGCCGCAGCACCCGCCACCGTAGCACCCGCCACCGTAGCACCCGCCGCCGTAGCGCCCGTCACCGCCGCGCCCGTCACCGCCGCGCCCGTCACCGCCGCAGGGCCCGGTGCCACCGCAGGGCCCGTAGCCGGGACAGCATCTTCCGCCGGAGCGACTGTCGCGGGCACGGCGCCCACGGGCCTCACGGCGCCCACCGGCCTCGGCGCGGCCGCAGGGACATCCGTCGCCGGTGACCGCGCGGCCACCGTGAACCTGAAGCAGGCCGAAGCCTCGGCGCCCGCCGCCCTGCTCGTGCCGCTCGGCACGCCGGCCACGGCGGCCACCCCGGCCACCGCCCCCCTTG
>NZ_SOGO01000023.1:0-45618 GCF_004403415.1 Cryobacterium sandaracinum | reverse complement strand
GCCGGCGGCGGCCCCGGCCGCGGTGCGCGCGGCATTGCCGGCGGCGGTGCCCGCCTTGCGTGCGCTGCGGGCATCCCCCGCCTGGCGCTTGGCGGAGGCCAGGTCGAGGCGCAGATTGCGCATCGCCTCGCTGACTCCCGACCGCACGTCGTCGGCCAGTCGCCTCACGGAGTCGGCGACCTCGGTCTCGAGGTCGTGCAGGTCACCCTGGCGGGCCTGGAGTTCGGCGCGGCCGGCGTCGGTGATCTCGTAGACGGTCTTGCGGCCATCCGTCGATTTGGTCACGAGTCCTTCCTCTTCAAGCTTGGCCAGGCGCGGGTAGATCGTGCCGGCGCTCGGGATGTACGTTCCGCCGAAGCGGTCGCTGAGCGCCTGGATCAGTTCGTAACCGTGCCGCGGCTGCTCGGCGAGCAGGCTGAGCAGGTAGAGGCGGAGGCTGCCGTGGGCGAAGACGGGGGTCATTCTCAGACCTCCCCGTTGGCGCGGGCGTCGCCCGGTTCGGTGTTTGTTCGTTCGCCGGCCGGGCCCGCGGACGCAGGCTCGGTGCTGCGACGCACCACCGTGATGTCGCCCGACACCGAGTTGGCCTGCAGCTCGAGCCAGCTGCCGTTGAGTGTGCCGGTGCTGGACTCGAAGCCCTTTCCGAAGGTGCCGCGAATCGTCTGGTCGTCCAGCTGCAGCGTGCCCGAGACGGTGTTCAGCCGGTAGCGCGTCGCCACATCGGCGCCGAGGCGCACGGTGAGGCTGCCGCTGATCGTGTTCGTGTTGATGGAATCGGGCGTGCCCTCGATGTCGAGGAAAACCTCGCTGTTAACCCCGTCGAGACTGAAGCGACGGATGGCCCCGCTCGCCGTGCAATCGCCGGAGACCGTGTGGGCGATGATGCTGCCCTCGAGGCCGCGCACCGACAACTCGCCGTTCACGGCGTTGAGCTCCAGGTCCCCGGTGACGCCGTCAACCACGATGTCGCCCGACACAGTGCTCAGCCGGGCGCCGTTCGTGAGGCCCGAGATCAGGGCCTCGGCCGAGATCACGCCGAGCTTCAGGGCCACGCCGCGGGGGACCAGGATGCTGACGTCTGCCTTCGCGGTGCCGCGGAACGATGCGAAGACCTCGATGAAGTTGTCCCAGCGCAGCTGCGGGTGGTCGATCTCGAGCGTGTCGCCGTCGACCGAGATCTTGAGGTCCTTGCCGGTCACGCTGTGCACCTCGATGCGAGTGCCCGGCTCGTCGTGGCCGATCACGTCGATCTTTCCGCCGATCATGCCCACCTTGAGCGCCCGAACGACCTCGATGTCGATCACCGTGGTCTGCCCGGGGCTGACCAGCCATTTTTCCAAAGCCATGGAATTCTCCTTTTCGGGGGCGGCGTCCGCGCAACGGATGCTCACCACCTGTTCACGATATATCGCGTCTTGTTGAGATTCACGATATATCGCGAGTGGCGAGCGGACAAGCGCCGGCGGGAACTCTCAGCCGGGGTTCAGCTCTCGGTCCAGCTTTCGGTTCAGGCTTCGATTCAGGCTTCGATTCAGGCTTCCGTACGGCGGTCAACTCTCCGGCTCGATGGTCAGGCCGAGGCGGGCGGCGCGCTCGGCCGACTCGATCGATTCGACCGGGGCGGCTCGCACGGTCAGCAGCGGGATCGGGGCTTTGTTGGCGATCTCCCGCGCCACGCTGCCAAGGAAACGCGAGCGGCGCTGCCGGTGGGAGCCGAGCGCGAAGAGGTCGTAGGCGCCGGAGCCCGCCCGGCGCAGGATCTGCTCGGCGGCGCCCCCTGTGGCCCGGGTGCTGAACGGGTGCACCGCAAGGTCGGCCAGCTGACCGACGGCGGCGGACTGGATGCCGGCGGCGATGCGGTCGAGCCTGTCGGGGGAAACGTCGCGCGCGACGTCGTAGTCGAGCACCGTCAGCAGCGTCACGGTCTGCAGCCTCGCCCCAAGGAGCAGCACCACCGTGACGGCGGCGTGGTCCGCGGCCTCGGAGCCGTCGATGCAGACGAGCACCCGCACGTCTCCCTCGAGGGATTCCCCGGGAATCACGGCCGCCTCGGCCAATTCCTCCCGCTCGAGGTAGACGGCCAGGCCGGCCAGCGCGATGGCGAAGGGGCCGGCAGCCAGACCGAGAACCACCCAGATCGGGGCGTCGTGGCCGCGGCGGATCATCACGAACGCCGACGCAAGTCCCACCAGGACCCAGCCGACCGCCACCAGAAGCGGTGTCACCCAGACGCCTTCTGCCCACATGCCCTCAGCATTGGCGGCCCGCGCCGAACTTGCAAGGGGGCGAGGTCCGGCGGCCGGGGCATCCGTCGACCGGCTCGCCGCCTGAGCGCCGCCTGAGCTTCAGTACAGGAAGATCGGCAGCCAGTCGCGGGTGTGGGCGTGCACGATCACGAGGAAGACGACCGCGTCGAAGAGCAGGTGCACGATCACCACGTAGGTCAGTGATTTGGTGAGCGCGAAGGTGTAGCCCTGCAACAGTGCGAAGGGGAACGTCATCAGCGGCCCCCAGCTCTGGTAGCCCAGTTCCCACAGGAACGAGGTGAAGATCACGGCCTGCAGGAGATTGGCCTGCCAGTCGGGGAAATGACGCCTGAGCAGGGCGAACGCCGTGCAGATAAAGAAGAGTTCGTCCCAGATGCCGACGAAGCCGACGCCCACGAACAGGCGGGCGATCTCGTCGGGGGCGGTCACGGCCGGCCAGTTCTGGTAGGCGCCGGAACGGATGAAATAGGTCGGCAGAATCAGATAGCCCAGCAGCAGCACAAGCGGCAGGTACCAGCGTTCGAGGGAGGTCCAGCGCTGGCCGGTGCGGATCGGGAACCGGATCGCGTGGTCGCCGAACGCGTAGCGGGAGAGCAGGTAGGGCACGAGCACGGCGACGGTCAGCACGGTCCCCATCAGCGCCATATTCGGGTAGCTGATGTCGGCCTCGACCGAGATGGTGCTGATGATCAGCAGCCCGATCGCGATCAGGAGCAGATCCTTGAACAGGGCCCGGTCGATGGCGAAGGCGAGCCCGATGGCCGCGGCGAGTAGCGCGTAGCCGGGCAGCGGCTCGCGCGCCCCGAACAGCAGCACGGCGGAGGCGGAGAGCAGCGCGGCGGGGACGAGTCCCCAGGAGGCGCGCGGGCGCATCCGTTCGCTCGACGTTGCCGGTCCGGCGCCGCTGCCGGCGCTCGTGCCGCCTGTGAATGGGCTGCCCGTGCTCCCACTCGTGCCCGCTGCCCGTTTCGCTGACCCTGCCGCGCCATCGCCCATGAGATATGGTACCCAACCCGGGCGGGGAACGGCCGGTGCGTCTCGCCTCGCGACCGGGCATCGAGGCCCGGCGATGAACCAATTCGACGGAGATTTTGGGAGCAAGGAAGGTTTTCCAGGGTTTAAGGACCGATTCGGACGAAATCTCCGTCGAATTCGTTCGGGGGGTGCGGGCGGAACGTGTCGCCGGCTGCCCGGCCGGCTACCTCGCCGGCTACCCGGTCGCGAGATCGGGTGAATCGTCGCCGTGCAGCCCTGAAACCGACGTTTCACCCGCTTTCGCGGTCTGCGGCGCCGCTAGGTTGAGGGTGTGCATTCAGAGAGCGAACCGGTGGGCGTGGTGCAGAGGCTCATCGGCATCGATTCCGTCAACTCCGACCTGGTGCCGGAGGCTGCAGGCGAACGGATGATCGCAGCTTGGTGCAAAGACTGGCTCACCGCGCGGGGGTTCGAGGTGCACCGCCTCGAGGAGCATCCCGGGCGGCCTACGATCGTCGGCATCCGGCGCGGCACCGGGGGAGGGCGTTCCCTGATGCTCAACGGGCACCTCGACACCGTCGGCGTCGGCGGTTACGCCGGGGATCCGTTCGCGGGCGAGCTGCGGGACGGTCGCGTCATCGGCCGGGGAGCATTCGATATGAAGGGCGGCGTCGCGGCGATCCTGGTCGCGGCGGCGCGGGCGACGGGAGTCGGGGGAACCGGGGCCCATGCGGCCGGGCCGGCCGGGGCATCCGTTCTCGCCGGAGACGTCATCGTCACCCTCGTGGCGGACGAGGAGTTCGGCAGCCTCGGCACCATGGAGGTGCTGCGCAGCTTCCGCGCCGACGCGGCGATCGTCGCCGAGCCGAGCGAGCTGTGCCTCACGCTCGCCCATCGCGGTTTCGCCTGGTTCGAGGTGGAGCTCACCGGGCTCGCCGCCCACGGATCCCAGCCGGAGCGCGGCATCGACGCCATCGTGCACGCCGGGCTGGTGCTGCGCGCCCTCGATGAGCTCCGGGCCGACATCGAGGCGGCGCCGGCGCATCCGCTGCTCGGCCACGGTACCGTGCGCGTGTCGACCATCGCCGGGGGTTCGGATGCCGCCACCGTCGCCGCCGCCTGCACGCTCACGATCGAGCGGCGCATGCTGCCCGGCCAGAGCCCCGACCGGGTCGAGGCCGAGCTCCGGGCGCTGCTGGAGCGGCTCGCCGACGTCGTCGTCGGGTTCCGCTTCAGGCTGACGCGGCTCGTGGCGCGTGCGGCGTTCGAGGCCGATCCGGAGTGGCCGATCGTGCGTCTGGTGACCGAACGAGCGACGGAGGTGCTCGGACGCCGGCCGGATGTCCGCGGCGAGCCGTTCTGGACCGACGCCGGGCTGCTGCACGAGGCCGGCATCCCCTGCCTCGTCGTGGGCGTGGACGGTGGCGGAGCGCACGCCGACGCGGAGTGGGCGGACGCGGCATCCGTCGACGCGCTCACCGAGATTCTGACCCGCACGATCGCCGATTTCTGCGGGTAGTCCGCGCGCCCGGCGATCCCGCCCGAACCCTGCCTCGGCCCCATCGCCGTCCCTGCCCCGCTGCACCCGGCCGGCCGGGGGAGTCCATGTGGGCCTCATGGTTGTGCTGATTGTTGAACAATATGTAGGCTGGCTCGACATCAGTGACCGCCGGTGCTGACCTTCCGAGAAGTGAGCGCCCCATGGTTTTCAACGTCGTCCGCGCCAGGATTCGAGCGAAAACCGCAGGCGTGAAGAAGAAGCTGCGCGGCCCGCGCCGGGCGCAGCGTAGCGCGCTCCTCGGCGCCATGTTCCTGATGGCGACCAGCGCCGTCGGACCCGGCTTCATCGTGCAGACCACAAGCTTCACGGTGCAGCTCGGCGCAGCCTTCGCCTTCGCCATCCTGGTCTCGATCCTGGTCGACATCGCGGTGCAGCTGAACGTCTGGCGGGTAATCGGCGTCAGCGGTAAGCGAGCGCAGGTACTGGCCAACACAGTGCTGCCCGGCGCCGGCTGGTTCCTGGCCGCGCTGATCTGCCTCGGCGGGCTCGTGTTCAACATCGGCAACATCGCCGGTTCCGGCCTGGGTGTCAACGTGCTCTTCGGCCTGGACGCCAAGCTCGGCGGCATCCTCTCGGCGGCCGTCGCGATCGCGATCTTCCTCAGCAAACGGGCCGGGCTCGCGCTGGACAAGGTCGTCGTCGTACTCGGGGCCGTGATGATCGTGCTGATCGCCTACGTGGCGATCGTGTCGAATCCGCCCCTCGGCCTCGCGGTCAAGAACGCGGTGCTGCCCGACGACATCGACGTCCTCATCATCACTACCCTGATCGGCGGCACGATCGGCGGCTACATCACCTACGCCGGCGCGCACCGGATGATTGACGCCGGCGTGACCGGACGGGCCCAGATCACCGAGATCACCCGCAGTTCGGTGCTGGGCATCATCATCACCGGCGTGATCCGGGTGCTCCTGTTCCTCGCCATCCTCGGCGTGGTCGCCGGGGGTTTGGACCTGACCAGCGACAATCAACCCGCGGAGGCCTTCCAGGCCGCGGCCGGCGAGATCGGGTTCAAACTTTTCGGCATCGTGCTCTGGGCCGCGGCCATCACCTCGGTGATCGGGGCGGCGTACACCTCGATCTCGTTCGTGACCACTTCACAGACCTCGCCCCGCACCCGCAGCATCGCCACCGTCGTCTTCATCGCCGTGTCAACGTTGGTCTACACGCTGCTCGGCCAGGCCCCGGCCACGCTTCTGATCATGGCCGGCGCGGTCAACGGGCTGATCCTCCCGTTCGGCTTCGCTGTCATCCTCTGGGTGGCCTGGCGCCGCCGCGACCTGCTCGGCGGCTACGTCTACCCGAAGTGGCTGCTGGGCATCGGCGTGCTGGCCTGGCTGCTGACGCTGTTCCTCGGCTATCAGTCCCTCGGCGGACTCGCGACGCTTTGGGGCTGACGGATGTGCCCGACCCCCACCCTGCACGGCCCGCCGCGCGCCGCCGCTCCGACGGCCCCCGAAGACCCCCGAAGACCCCCGAAGACCCCTTGAGACTCCCGAAGTCCCCTTGAGACTCCCGAAGGCCCCCGAAGGCCTCCATTTCTCGCTGCTGTCCGCCGACCCGGTGCCCCCTTTCTCCGTCGCCGACATCCACCCCGCTGCCTGCTTGATCGCCCGCCTCTGTGGCTAACTCAGGAGTTTTGTTTGCGTGGTCACCGGCTGGTGCTGGCCGCCGCACTGGTCCGCGGCTGCGGTGCGCGGCCCGGCGGGATCTCCTGAGTTAGCCACAAACCAGCGCAGCGCGGAGGAACAGCGCGGAGGAACAGCGGAGGAACAGCGCGGACGCGCAGCACAGCCGCACGCAGGCAGCTGAGGGGAGCGGGGCCGGGCAGCCGTGCCGGATACCGCCGGCTAGCGGACGGACTCGGCCACGATCGACAGCAGCTGGGCCTCGGCGCGCTGCAGGTAGCCGGTGAGCAGGGCCGCGGCATCCGTCGACCGGCCGGCCGCCAGCAGCTCGACGATGCGGGCGTTGTCGTCGACGTAGGGCGCGTGGAAGGTGGCCTCCTCGCCCATCGAATGGAAGACCAGGCGCATCTCGGCGAGCACCTGCGCCATCAGCAAATCGAGGCGGTCGCTGCCGGCCAGGGCCACGACGCCGGCGTGGAACTCCTGGTTGGCACCGGCCATGCCCGGGACCGATCCGGCCTCGCGGGCCTTCCGCGCGCTCGCGACGGTCTGGCGCAGTCCATCCAGCCTCGCCGGGGTGAGCTCCCCGGCCGGTGTGAATGCCAGGGCACCCGGCTCGAGGTAGCGCCGCACCCGGTAGATCTCCCTAATGTCGTCTGCGGTGGGCCGGGCGACGAAGACGCCCTTGTTCGGGATGCGGGTGACCACCCGTTCGGCGCTGAGCGTCGCGAAGGCCTCGCGAAGGGTGTTGCGCGAGACGCCGAGCGCGTCGCAGAGCGGCTCCTCGGGGAGCTTCGTGCCGGGCGGCAGGTGGCCGGCCGCGATCCGCTCGCGAAGCACCCCCGACACCCACTGGCCGGTCTCGGCGTGACGCGCCGACGCGGTGCGGTGACGCAGGTCGGCGAGGGTCTCGGCGAGGGTCATGGTGCCCACGATACCGCCCGGTCGGAGCGGCGGCCCGAGGACGGGCGGGGTGTTCCGGCGGTTCCGGCGGGCAGCCGGAACCGGGCGACGGATACGCTCAGTCCCCGATCGAGGCGACCGCGCTGTCCACCGCCACCGTGTCGCCGGGCTGAACCAGCTGCTCCCGCAGGATTCCGCTGCGGTGCGCCACTACGATCGACTCCATCTTCATGGCCTCGAGTACGAGCACCGGGTCGCCTGCGGCCACGAGCGCACCGGATGGGGCCATCCACTTCACGACCGAGCCGCCCATGCTGGCCCGGAGGGTGTTTGGGTCTGCGGCGGGGGCCGAGTGGCCCCCGGTGGGAAGGCCGTCGGCAGCGGTGACAGCGGCCGCACCGGCCGCGCCGCCCAGCCCGCGAAGGAGACTGTCGAGGAGGGCGGCAGGCAGGCCGAGCGCCATCCGTCGCCCGTCGACCTCGATGGTGATGGTGTGGCGGGCGGCCTCCGGCGGCACGGGATTGAACTCGGGGTCGCTGGGCAGTTCTTCGGAGAAGTCGGCCTGGATCCAGCCGGTGTGCACGTCGAGGTGGTCGGGCGCGGTGAATGCCGTCGAAGTGACCACGGCACGGTGGAACGGCAGCACGGTGGGCAGGCCGGTGATCTCGAACTCGGCAAGGGCTCGGCGGGCGCGGCGCAGGGCCTGCTGCCGGTCGGCGCCGGTGACGATCAGCTTGGCGAGCAGGGAGTCGAACCGGTCCGGCACGATGCCGCCTGCCCTGACCCCGGAATCGACCCGGATGCCCGGCCCGGTCGGCACGGTAAAGGTCGCCACGGTCCCGGGGCACGGCAGGAACCCGCGCCCCACGTCTTCGGCGTTGATTCGGAACTCGAACGAGTGCCCCCGCGGTTCGGGGTCGGTGAAGATGGGAACGGGCCCGCCGGCTGCGATCTGCAGCTGCGCCAGTACCAGGTCGATGCCGCTGGTCTCCTCGGTGATCGGATGCTCGACCTGCAGCCGGGTGTTCACCTCGAGGAACGAGATGGTGCCGTCCTGCGCGAGCAGGTACTCCACGGTGCCCGCGCCGGTGTAGCCGGCGGCCCGGCAGATGGCCTTGGCCGAGGAATAGATCTGGTTTTTCTGCGCAGGGGTGAGGAACGGCGCGGGCGCCTCTTCGACGAGCTTCTGGTTGCGGCGCTGCAGCGAGCAGTCGCGGGTGCCCACGACGATCACGTTGCCGTGGGTGTCGGCGAGGATCTGCGCCTCCACGTGGCGGGGTTTGTGCAGGAACCTCTCGACGAAGCACTCGCCGCGGCCGAAGGCGGCCGTCGACTCGCGCACGGCCGAATCAAAGGACTCCTCGATCGCATCCATGTCCCAGACGACCTTGAGGCCGCGGCCGCCGCCGCCGAACGCCGCCTTGATGGCCACAGGCAGGCCGTGCTCCATGGCGAAGGCGCGCACCTCGGCGGCGGTCTCCACGGTGCCCTCGGACCCGGCGACCAGGGGAGCTCCCACCCGGATGGCGATCTCACGGGCGGAGACTTTGTTGCCCAGCACCCGGATCGCGGCGGGCGTCGGACCGATCCAGAGAAGTCCCGCGTCGATCACGGCCTGAGCAAAGTCGGCGTTCTCCGAGAGGAAACCGTAGCCCGGGTGCACGGCGTCGGCGCCGGAATCCCGGGCGATGCGCAGCAGCTTGGCCACGTTGAGGTAGCTGTCGGGCGGGCTGTCGCCGCCGAGTGCCCAGGCCTCCGTGGCGGCCGAGACATGCAGGCCGTCGGCGTCGACGTCCGCGTAGACGGCCACGGAGTCGAGGCCGGCGTCGTCGCAGGCGCGAGCGATGCGCACGGCGATCTCGCCGCGGTTGGCGATCAGAACTTTCTGCATGGTTCGGCTCTCATTCGGGGCGTGTGTTCGGGGGGTGTTTGGGGCACGCGCGGGGGCTGCGCCGCTCAGCGCGTGGCGTGCCGGCAGCGCAGCGGCGCAGCAACCGCGTAGCGCGTGAGGGCGGGTATCAGGGGGAGGCGGGGACGGGGTCGGCTGGAAGGGGCTCGGCAGGCACGGGCGTGAAACGGATGCGCGCACCCGTCGGCAACTGTGCCGCGAGGTCGAGGTCCTCGGCGAGCACGACGCCGATCACGGGGTAGCCGCCGGTGACCGGGTGGTCCGCGAGGAACAAAACCGGCAGGCCCGACGGCGGCACCTGGATGGCCCCGCGGGCCGTACCCTCGCTGGCCAGCTCACCCGGCCGCGACCGGGCGAGCGGCTCACCGGCCAGCCGCAGGCCGATCCGATTCGACTGATGGGTGACGGTCCACTCCGCGTCGCCGAACCGGTCGACGGATGCCGGCTCGAACCAGTCCGCGCGGGGTCCCGGCACGAAGCGCAGCACGGTGACCTCGGCCGGGGCCGGCGGCGGGGTCTCGGGGTGGTGCACGGCGCTGCCGGGGGCGGGCGGCAGCATCCGGAGCACGGTGCCCGAGGTCAGCGGGGCCGGACCGATGCCGCTGAGGGTGTCGGTGGACCGGCTGCCGAGCACCGGGTCCACGTCGATGCCGCCGCGAAAGGCCAGGTAGCTGCGCGCGCCCGAGCGGGGGGCTCCGAGCGACAGGGTCTGCCCGGCGAAAAGGGAGACGGCGGAATCCATCGGCAGCTCGCGGTGGCGGCCGGCGGCATCCGTCACCGTGAGCGGCAGAACGGCACCGGTGACGGCGAGCACCTGGTCTGCCAGCGCGGTCAGGGACAGGCCGCCGAGGGCGTTCTCGAGCACGGCGGCCGTGGCCGGATTTCCAACGACCCGGTTGGCGCGCCGCAGGGCGCCACGGTCGAGTGCGCCGGACGCGGTCACGCCTTGGTCGGCGTAACCGGGGCGGCCGAGGTCCTGCACGGTCGTCTGCGCGCCGGGGGAGAGCACGCGGATGCCGGTGGCGGGGGTGGGGGCCGCGGTTGCCGCGACATCGGGAGTGGCCGCCGCTGCCGGAGTCCCAACCGCGACTGCGGTCTCCGGTACGAGGACCCCCGCGGCTGCGACCTGCTCGCGCACCGCGCGGAACCGCACCCGGTCACCCGGGCGGATCAGGGCCGGCTGCGAACGCTTTAGGTCCCAGAGCAGGGCGTCCGTGCGGCCGAGCAGCTGCCAGCCGCCGGGGGAGGCGCGGGGGTAGACGGCGGAGTAGTCGCCGGCCACGGCCACGGAGCCGGTGGGCACCGAGCTGCGCGGCGAGCTGCGCCGGGGCACGGTCAGCACGGCGCTCGCGCCGGTGAGGTAGAGGAAGCCGGGGGCGAAGCCGCCGAACGCGGCGGTCCAGTCCTGGCCGGTGTGCGCGGCGATGACGCCCTCGCTGCTGAGGCCGGTGTGCGCGGCGACGTCGGCGAGGTCTTCCCCGTCGTAGACGGTGTCGATCCGCACGAGCGCGGCGTTTGCGGGGGCGGCCGGCAGCACCTGCAGCTGCCGCAGGGCGTCGGCGAATCCCCGTGCGGCGGAGGCAGAGACGCCGGTGATCAGCACGGTTTCCGCGGCGGCGAGCACGTCGAGCTGCCCGGCCAACGGATGCCGCTGCAGGTGTGCCTGCAGGTCGAGCACGTCGGCCAGGCTGGGCAGTCCGACCAGCACGGCGCGGTCGCCGACGGCTCGGATGATGCGAACGGGATCGGACACGGGGCTAGACGAAGCTTCGAATGCGGATTCCGGCATCCTGCAGCGCGGAGCGCACCGCACCGACCAGCGCGACCGCGCCGGGGGTGTCGCCGTGCAGGCAGATGCTTTCGGCCGTCACCGTGAGGAGGCTGCCGTCGACCGTGCGCACCTGGCGGTCACCGGCCAGGCGGAGCGCCTGCTCGGTGACAGCGTCGGGGTGCAGCAGCACGGCGCCGGGCCGGGACCGCGAGACCAAAGAGCCGTCGGAGTTGTAGGCGCGGTCGGCGAAAGCCTCCACGACCGTGCGGAGCCCCGCCGCGTCGGCGAGGCGCTGGATCTCGGAATCGGGCAGCACCATCACGGGCAGGCTCGGGTCGACGGCGCGGATCGCGTCGACGACGGCCTGCGCCTGCACCTCGTCGTGCGCGATGGTGTTGTAGAGGGCGCCGTGCGGTTTGACGTAGCTGACCCGGGTTCCGGCGACCGCGGCCAGGGCCTGCAGCGCGCCGATCTGGTAGATCACCTCGTCGGTGAGGTGACCGGGCTCCATGTCGATGAACCGGCGGCCGAAGCCGGCCAGGTCCCGGTAGCCCGGGTGCGCGCCGACCGTCACGCCGGCTGCGGCGGCGGCGGTGCAGGTGGCGCGGATCGTGCTCGGATCCCCGGCGTGGAAGGCGCAGGCCACGTTCACGCTGGAGACGGAGGAGATGATCGCTGCGTCGTCGCCGAAGGACCAGTTGCCGAAGGATTCCCGGACATCACTGTTTAGATCGATGCTGTCTGAATCGATGCTGGACATCCGGGTCTCCGTCCGTGGAAGTTTGGTTAAGGATGCACCACTTCCACAGATTGTTCAACAATGTATTGGCGGGTGGAAGCCCGATTCGGCGCCGGAGTCAGTTCGCGGGGCTGTCGATCGAGGGCTCGGAGGGCGGCACGGAACCCTCGAGGGTCTCCTCGAGCCGGGCGTCGTCGTTCTGGGGCAGGGTGATCGCGAAGAACGGGATCGTCCAGTGGCAGAGCGGGCCGACGAGCACGGCGAAGAGCACCGTGCCGATGCCCACGTTGCCGCCGAGCGCCCAGCCGATGCTGAGCACGGTCACCTCGATGCCCGTGCGCACGATCCAGATGCGCCAGCCGGTGCGCTGGTGCAGGCCCGTCATCAGCCCGTCGCGCGGGCCGGGGCCGAAATGCGCGCCGATATAGAGGCCGGTAGCGATCGCCAGCACCAGAAGCCCGGCCGCGAACAGCAGGATGCGCACCCACAAATCCTGCCCCGTCGGGATCAGCCAGAGGCCGACATCCGCCGCCGGCCCGACGAGCAGGGCGTTCAGCACGGTGCCCACGCCCGGCTTCTGGCGCAGCGGGATCCAGAGCAGCAGCACGACGCCGCTGATCAGGATGGTGACCAACCCAAAACCGAGGCCGGTGCGGCCGGATATGCCCTGGGTGAGGACGTCCCACGGGGCCACGCCGATCTCGCCGCGCACAATCAGCGCGATCCCCAAGCCGTAGAGGAAGAGGCCGATGAGGAGCTGGACGAGGCGACGGGTCATGGAAGTACATCCAATTGCACTATCGGCCCGTTATCAAGTTGCCAGGCCGACCCGGCCCGGCGTCGCGGATGCCGCCTTCCGCGCCGCCGGCGACCTGTCGGGCCGGCCGCTCGTGCGCAGACCGTGCCTAGTCGTCGAGAACGAAGGTGACTTCGATCACGACGTCGTACGAGGTAATCTCACCGTCTGTCACCTCCACCTTCTGTTCCTTGACCCAGGCGCCGGAGACCCCGCGCAGGGTCTTGCTCGCCCGGGCGATGCCGACGGCGACGGCATCCTCGAAGGATCTGTCGGACCGGATGCTGAGTGTTGTTACGCGTGCCACAGACATAATTGCTCCTTGTCGTTCGGGTTGATGGTGCGTCTTGCGGCCGAGGGTACGCCCCTCCGCCTGCCTCGGCCCGACGGATGCCCCGGGCAGGGAAGTCTGCACACCCTGCAATGAGATACTGAACGGGTGCATTTTCTCGCTGTCTTGAGCATGAAGAACCGGGCGCTGATCGCGCTGATCACCATCGTCGTCGCCGTTTTCGGCAGCCTCGCCCTGACCAGCCTCAAGCAGGAGCTGATCCCTTCCCTGCAGCTGCCGCAACTGGTGGTCTCGACGAGCTACCCGGGCGCCTCGCCCGAGGTCGTCAACGACGACGTGTCGACGCCGATCGAGACGGCGATCCAGGGCATCCCCGGGCTCGAATCCACCTCGACGACCAGCAGCACCAACGCGTCGCTGGTCAGCGCCACGTTCACCTACGGCACCGACCTGGTCAAGGCCGAATCGCGCATCAGCCAGGCCATCAACCGCATCAAGTCGACCATGCCTGAGAACCTCGACCCGCAGGTGCTCTCCGGCAGCATCGACGACTTCCCGGTGCTCTCCCTCGCCGTGTCCGGCGGCGACCGCGACACCCTCGCCGACGACCTCAAGCGCAGCGTACTGGGCGACATCCGTGATGTGCAGGGCGTGCGCGAGGCAGCCCTGGTCGGCGACGTCGGCCGCCGCGTGACCATCACGCCGGATGCCGCGAAGCTGGCCGAACGCGGCCTGACCAGCCAGGGCATCCGCAGTGCGCTGGAACAGAACGGGTCGCTGATCCCGGCCGGTTCGCTGACCGAAGACGACACCACCCTCTCGGTGCAGACCGGCTCGAAGCTCGGCGAGGCCGAGGACATCGCGGCGCTTCCGATCCTCGCCCCGGTGCCCGGCGCGGGTCTGACCACCATCGGCGACGTCGCCAACGTCGCCCTCGGCGAGAACCCGGTCGCGAGCATCTCCCGTGTCGACGGGCAGCCGGCCCTGACCATCGCGGTCACCAAGGTGCCCGCAGCGAACACGGTCGACGTGTCCGAGGCCGTGCGCGCGATCCTGCCCCAGCTGGAGGCGGCGGTCCCCGGCGCGACCTTCACGGTCGTCTTCGACCAGGCTCCGTTCATCCAGGAATCGATCGACGCGCTCACCGAAGAGGGCCTGCTCGGACTGATCTTCGCCGTTCTCGTGATCCTCGTGTTCCTGCTCTCGGTGCGGGCGACCCTGGTCACGGCGATCTCGATCCCGACCTCGGTGCTGATCACCTTCATCGGCCTGCAGGGCGTGGGCTATTCGCTGAACATCCTCACCCTCGGCGCCCTCACCATCGCGATCGGGCGCGTCGTAGACGACTCCATCGTGGTGATCGAGAACATCACCCGCAACCTGGTCGAGGGCGCCGACCGCGCCGCGACCATCGTGCGCGCGGTGCGCGAGGTGGCCGGGGCGATCACGGCATCCACCATCACCACCGTCACCGTGTTCCTGCCGATCGCGTTCGTCGGCGGCTCGACCGGGGAACTGTTCCGGCCGTTCGCGCTAACCGTCTCGATCGCCCTGCTCGCGTCGCTGCTGGTGTCTCTGACCATCGTGCCCGTGCTCGCATACTGGTTCCTGCGGCCGGCCAGGGCGGTCGCGCCCGCCCCGGTGGTTGAGCTCGTCGAAACCCCCCTGGCCCTTACTGCGGAGGTCTCGACAGGCTCGCCCATCGTCAGCGTCGAGCCCACGACCTCGCGCCGCACCCGCCACAACGGCAGCGCGGACGCCCCGCCCGAGGAGCGCCCGAGCCGCCTTCAGACCGGCTACCTCCCGGTCATCCGCTGGACCCTGAACCACGCCGTCGCGACACTCCTGGTCGCGGTGCTCGTTCTGGGCGGCACGGTGGCCCTGGTTCCCTATATGAAGATCAACTTCCTCGGCTCGACCGGGCAGACCACCTTCCAAGTCACCCAGACACTGCCGGTGGGCACCAGCCTCGCAGCTCAGGACGACGCCTCCACGGCCGCCGAGAAGTCCCTTCGCGGCACCGACGGCGTCGAAATCGTGCAGGTCTCCATCGGTGGCGGCAACGCCCTGGCCGCATTCGGCGGCGGCGTGTCGTCAAACACCGTGACCTACTCGATCACCACCGACGGGGAGGCCAACCCCGACGAGGTTCAGGATGTCGTGCGAGACCAGCTCACGGCCCTGAACGGAAGCGGAGAATTCTCGATCTCGTCCGGCGGAGGGTTCGGCGGGACATCCGATATCGCCGTGGATGTGACCGCGGCCACGAACGCCGACCTGCAGAGGGCCACCGACGCGGTGCTCGCCTCCGTGGAGGACCTCGACGCGATCAAGGAGAGCTCAAGCAATCTGGCGGCCTCACGCCCCTACATCGCGGTGACCGTCGACCGGGATGCCGCGGGTGCCGTGGGCCTGAGCGAGCTCGCCCTGGGCGCACTGGCGTCGCAGGCCATGCAGCCGAGCGTGATCGGATCCATCGTGATCGACGAGACGACCCTGTCGGTCTACCTGCAGTCCGAGGCTCCGCCGACGACGACGGCCGAGCTCGCGGCCCTGAGTATCCCGACCCTGGCCGGACCGGTTGCCCTGGACACCCTGGCCACGGTCGAGCAGGTCGAGGGTCCGTCCACCCTCACCACGACGAAGGGGCTGCGCACGGCGACCGTGTCCGCCACCCCCAGTATCGACGACCTGGGTGCGGCCAACGCGCAGATGACGGCAGCCCTGGCCGACACCGCTTTGCCGGAGGGCGCGACGGCGACCCTCGGCGGGGTCACCGCCGACCAGACCGAGGCGTTCGCGCAGCTCGGGCTCGCGCTGCTGATCGCCATCCTGATCGTCTACATCGTGATGGTGGCGACCTTCCGGTCGCTGCTGCAGCCACTGCTGCTGCTGGTGTCGGTGCCGTTCGCGGCGACCGGCGCGATCGCCCTGCAGGTGATCACCGGCATCCCGCTGGGTGTGCCCTCGCTGATCGGCGTGCTGATGCTGATCGGCATCGTCGTGACCAACGCCATCGTGCTGATCGACCTGGTCAACCAGTACCGGCGTCGCGGGCAGTCGGTGCGGGAGGCGCTGGTCAACGGTGCGTCCCGTCGTCTGCGCCCGATCCTGATGACCGCGCTCGCCACGATATTCGCGCTGCTGCCGATGGCGGTCGGCCTCACCGGAACGGGTGGTTTCATCTCGCAGCCGCTGGCCCTCGTTGTCATCGGCGGGCTGGTCTCCTCGACCGTGCTGACCCTGGTGGTGCTGCCCGTGCTGTACTTCCTGGTCGAGGGCGGCCGGGAGCGCCGGGCCGAGCGGCGCGAGCTGCGCGCATCCGCCGGCGCCATCTCCGACGTGTCCCGTGCCTGACTTCTGCACAGTGTGAGCCGCGCGGCGAACGGCCGTATGTTTCCGCGCATCCGCCGGGCCGAGCGGCGCGCATTCGCCGGGGTTGTGCACGCAACGCTGCGGCTAACTCAGGAAACCTGTGTCGGCTGCAGCCCCTGCCCCCGGAATCAGGCAACGGATGCCGCGGCCTGCCCCGGATCTCCTGAGTTGGCCACCGTGCGGCCGAAGCCGGCCCGGCTCTAGAAGCTGACCGGGGCCGGGGCCAGCGGGCCGGTGCGCACGAGCACGGTGCTGTCGTCGTCACAGCCCTCGATCGGGTTCGGCGTGGCCACCCGGCTCGCGGTGTCCCAGCCGGGCAGCGTCACGTCGAGGGCGCCGACCGGCACGAGGGGACAGCCGTACGCGCCGGCTTGGCCGAGGTGCAGCAGGCTGTACGCGGATGTCCCGGGCGCCAACGCGAGGACCGCCACCGGGTACCAGCGTCCCGGCTCGGTGTCGGAAGCGGACCCGACCGGCACATTCGGGGCCGCGCCGACCAGAGTCGTCACCGGGTAGCCCTCGACCGTGCACGCCGCCGGGCCGGTGTTCGTGAGGCGCAGGTCCCAGTAGAAGTTGCCCATGCCGCTGTCCTGAGGCCTCGACTGCAGCGACAGCGCCAGTTGGTTCGGACCGCAGGTGCCGGCGGAGGCCGAATCGGCGGGAGCGGGTGTCGAGGACTGCGTGGCTGGGGAGGTCGGGGTCGAAGCTGCCGTCGGGGTCGAACCGGGCGGCGAGACATCGCCGGTCGGGGGTGAACCCGGCCCCGCGCATCCGGCCAGCACCAACGCCGCCGCGCACCCCAGTCCGACTGCCATTGACCGCCCTCGACCCCGCATCACCGTCATAGCCCCAGTTTCACACTGCCTGGGCGTTGTCGCCCAGGGACACGGGCGCGGGCCAAAGATGTGTAACATCCCCCGCGAAGCTGACCTAGACTCATTTCCAAAGGGGGGTCTGATGACCACGCAATTTCCGAAGTTCCTGGAGGCACGCTACCGGGTTAAGGACCTGATCGGCCGCGGCGGAATGGCCTCGGTCTACCGGGCCACCGACGAGCGTCTGGGTCGGGACGTGGCGATCAAGATCTTCGAACTTCGCGCCACCGACGTGCCCAATATTCAGCGCCAGCAAGCCGAGATCAACGTGCTGGCAAGCCTGAACCACCACAGCATTGTCACCCTGTTCGACGTCGGTGTGGACCGGACCGAGGCGGACCACCCGCAGATCTTCCTTGTGATGGAGCTCGTGGACGGCGTCAACCTGCGTCAGCGACTCGACCGGGATCCGATGTCGACGCGGCACATCGCCCAGATCGGTTACGACCTGGCGGAGGGGCTCGACTACATCCACGGGCGCGGCGTCATCCACCGTGATATCAAACCGGCGAACATCCTCCTCGCGGAATACAGCTCGGATTCCCGAGCGCGCGCGCGGCTGACCGATTTCGGCATCGCCCTGTTCCCGGACAGCGCGCGGGTGACCACCCAGGGGATGACGACGGGCACGGCCGCCTATCTCAGTCCGGAGCAGGCCCGGGGAGAGAACCTCGGCCCGGCGAGCGACATCTATGCGTTGGGGCTCGTGCTCCTGGAATGCTTCACCGGTGAGACGGCGTTCCCCGGGGAGCCGATCCCGTCGGCCCTGGCCAGACTCCAGCGCGACCCTGCCATCCCGCAGGAACTCGCCCCGGAGTGGCGGCACCTTCTGTCGACCATGCTGGCCCGCAAGCCGGAGCAGCGCCCGCCGACCGCGGAGGTGGTGCTCGCTCTGCACCAGGCTGTTATCGCGGAAACCGGCCGCCATCGTAGTGCCGTGGATCACCTCGTCAGCGACGAACCCGCACGGCTGCACGAGGTCGCGCGCCTCGACATTCTCGACACTCCCGCCGACGGCGCCTTCGACCGGATTGCCGCGCTCGCCGCCCGGTTGTGCGATGTGCCGATCGCGATCGTCAGTATCGTCGACACCGACCGTATCTGGTTCAAATCGCATCACGGCCTCGACCTCGAGGAGATCCCCCGCGATCCGGGCCTCTGTGCCTCGGCCATCATGTCCGAGGGACCCTGGGTGGTAGAGGATGCCCGCACCGACCCGCGCGCGCTCGCAAACCCACTCGTGGCCGAGGAATTCGGCCTGCAGTTTTATGCCGGAGTACCCCTGACGACCCGGAACGGTTACAACCTCGGCACCCTGTGCGTTATCGACTTCCGACCGCGCGCCATCACCGCGCCCGAGCTCCGCACCCTCACCGACCTTGCCGCTCTGGTGATGAGCGAACTCGAACTGCGGCTGGAAAGCCGGCGCGCCGCTCTTTCCTGAAGGGAAGCGGCCCCATGAGCGGTCAGGCGGTGTGGCCAGGCGCAGTGGTCACGCGGAGTCCTCGCTCAGCCAGCACCGACCTCGATGACGCTGACGCGCAGCCCGTCGAGAGCGGCGACCCGCAACTGGTAGTCCCCGGCCGAGACGGTGTCGCCCACCTGGGGCATGCGTCCGAGCCGGTAGGTCACGAAGCCGGCCGCGGTCTCATAGGGGCCGTCCTCGAGTTCGACTCCTGTGGCATCCGTGAAGTCTTCGATATTCAGGCCGCCATCCGCCAGCCGGGCCTGGCCGTTCTCGTCGGAGTGTCCCTCGGGCACAGGCAGGTCGTATTCGTCGTGGATCTCGCCCACGAGCTCCTCAACGAGATCCTCGAGAGTCACGATACCGTCGGTGCCGCCGTATTCGTCGACGACGATCGCGATGTGCACGCCGGCACGGCGCAGCTGGGTCATGGCCGGCAGGATGCGATTGGTGCCGGGAAGGAAGACGATGGCCCGCACCACCTCGGCTACGGTCGTCGCGCCGGGGTGGGCGTCGGGGTCCAGGAGATCGCGCACGTGTACGAAGCCCAGCACCTCGTCGATTGAGCGGCCGATCACCGGGTAGCGCGAGTGCGGCAGCGACCGGATCTCCTCCAGGGCGGCGGGAATCGTCTGCGTGCCGACCAGGAAGTCGACGTCTCCGCGATGGCGCATCACCTCCTTGACCAGCCGGTTGGTGGCGTCGAGCACTTCACTCAGGATGTGCCGTTCCTCGACCTCGAGGCCCTCGTGTGCGTCGACGAGGTCGCGCAACTCCTCATCAGACACGAGCTCGCTCCGGGCGTGCGGGTCTCCGCCCAGGAGCCGCACAACGGCGTTCGTCGAGACGGACAGCAGCCAGATCACGGGGCGCATCAGGGTCGCGAAGACCTGGAGCGGTGGCGCGAGCGCGAGCGCGAAGCTGCTGGCCTTCTGCAGCGCGAATCGCTTCGGCACGAGTTCCCCCAACACCAGGGAGAGGTAGGCGACGAGGAGCGTCAGACCGACCAAGGCAAGCGTGTCCGCGGCGCCTTTCGACAGCCCGAGTACCACCAGCAGTGGGGCGAGGTCGGGCGCCAGCGTGGAGGCACCGTAGGCGGCGGACAGGAATCCGGCGACGGTGACGCCGATCTGCACGGCCGCCAGAAACCGGTTCGGGTCCCGGGCCAGGTGGGCGACCGTTTTGCCACGGGTGCTTTCGCGTTCCAGCGCGCGCAGCTGGCTCTCGCGCAGGGACACCAACGCCAACTCGGTCGCTGCGAACACGCCGCCGATGAGCACGAACAGCAGCACGAGCGCCAGGTTGAGCCAGGTATAAACGTCCATGCCGGTCATTCTAAAGCCGTTCGAGGACTCCACCCGGGCCGCGCCGCTGCGTCGGCTCCTCCGGCGTGTGGCTAACTCAGGAGATCCGGCGAGTCGGCTGCTCATCGGGTCGCGGTGCCGCGGAATTGCAGGGGGCGTGGTGACGAAGCCAGCCATTCTCCTGAGTTGGCCACGGGCGGGTGGGCTCCTGGCCGGCCGGCGAGCTGCCTGGACGTCGGCTGGCTGGCTGTCCGGCGACGGAGTGTCCTGGCCCGGGAGGTGGTCTTCAATGCCTCGCGTGCATAACTCCTGCGATTTCTCGGGACCGGCGCCGGACATCCGCGGAATTCCGGGGGTGCCCGATGAGTGATTGAGCAATGTGCAGGAGTCATGCACGACGGGGTGGGTTGGAGGGGGACGGCGAGGGAGAGGGGACAGTGAGGGCGCGAGGCGGGAATCCCCCGGTCAGGCCGGGAGCGGTGATGGGCCGCGGCGGCCGGCCCGCACACCCTGCCGCCAGACCGCCCAGGTCAGCGGCACGCCGGGGCGGTAGGCGAGATGAGCGACGGATGGCGCGTCAAGCACCTGCAGGTCGGCCCGCCCGCCCACGCGCAGGGCTCCGACCGCGTCCGTTCCCGTGTCGCGGCCGAGAGCCCGGGCTCCGCCGCGGGTCGCCGCCCACACCGCCTCCTCGATCGTCAGACCCATTTGTAGCACCGCGGTGGCCACGCAGAACGCCATCGACGTCGTGTAGGAGCTGCCCGGATTGCAGTTGGTGGCCAGGGCGATGCTCGCGCCGGCGTCGAGCAGCCGCCGGGCCGGCGGGAACGGCTGCCGCGTGGAGAGGTCGCAGGCGGGCAGGAGGGTGGCCACGGTGGCTGAGGCGGCGAGGGCGTCGAGGTCCGCCGGCTCGAGGTGGTTGCAGTGGTCGACGCTCGCCGCGCCGAGCTCCACCGCGAGGCGCACCCCGCCGCTGAATCCCAGCTGGTTGCCGTGCAGGCGCAGGCCGAGGCCGGCGGCGCGGCCGGCCAGCAGCACCTCCCGGCTCTCCGCCACATCGAACGCCCCGACCTCGCAGAACACGTCGACGAACTGTGCGTGCGGAGCCACCAGGGCGAGCATCGGCCCGGTGACCAGGTCCAGGTAGTCGCGCCGGTCGATGCCCGGCGGCACGATATGCGCGCCGAGGAATGTGACGACATCGGCGACGGATGCCGCCACCCGAGCCGACCGCGCCTCGCTCGCCAGGTCGAGGCCGTAGCCGGTCTTGCTCTCGAGGAACGTGGTGCCCTGCGCCTCCGCCTCTCGCCGCAGCCGGGCCGCCGTGGCCGTGAGCTGCGCCTCGGTTGCGGCGCGAGTGGCAGCCACGGTGGTCAGGATTCCCCCCGCCGCGTAGGGCTGCCCGCCCATCCGGGCCTCGAATTCCGCGGCCCGGTCGCCCGCGAACACCAGGTGGGTGTGGCTGTCGACCCAGCCGGGCAGAGCGGCCCGGCCGCCGGCATCCGTGCGGACATCGGCCGCCGGTGCCGCGGACGCCGGTCCGATCCACGCGATGCGGCCGCCCTCGATCACGAGGGCGGCGTCGGCGAGGCGCGGGGCGCCGTCCGCCTGCGTGGTCAGTTCCCGGATACCGGTGATCAGCTCGGTCGGTTCGGGGGTCATGGTCGTTCTCCTGACGCGAGCGCGGCGGTGCCGTCGAGCGCGGCGAGGGCGTCGCGCAGCAGGAGCTCGGGTCGCAGCTCGGGTCGCAGCTCGGGTTGCAGCGTGCTCGGCGGGCGCCCGCCAGGCCCGCCCGCGCCACCCACCAGCACCCCGGAGTCGGCGACGACGCGTCCGCCCACGATCACCCGGCGCACGTCGGCGGCCGTTGCGGTCAGCGGCAGCTGCTCCGGCAACGATCCGGCTGTGCGGATGCTGTCGCTCGCCACCTCCACGAGGTCGCACAGGTCACCGGGGATGAGGCGCTGCCGGCCGAGTCCGAGCGCGGCATAGCCGTGGTCCGAAGCGGCCACGAGCAGTTCGGCGGGCGTGAACCGGCCGCGCCGGCCCGATGCCAGGCGCTCGCCGGCCTCCAGGCCGCGCATCTCGAGCAGCGGGTCGATGACGGCGTTCTGGTCCGAGCCGAGGGCTATCCGCGCGCCGGCCCGCTGCAACGCCAGGGCCGGCCCGATCCCGTCGCCGAGGTCTGCTTCCGTGGTCGGGCAGATCACAACCGAGGCCCCGGATGTCCCGATCAGCGCCACATCCTCGTCGGTGAGGTGCGTGGCGTGCACGACGCTCAGCCGCGGAGCGAGCGCCCCGATCCCGGCCAGCACCTCGGTTGGGGTCCGGCCGTAGGCGGCCCGGCAGTCCGCGTTCTCCTGAGGCTGCTCCGACAGGTGGATGTGCAGTGGAACGGCATCGGGCAACCCGGCGAGCGCCTCCCGGATCGCGGTCGGGGACACCGCCCGCACCGAATGGATCGCCGCGCCCAGGGTGATGCGGGCATCCGTGCCGGCCTGGATGTCGGCCTGGCTGTCAGCAGGGGAGCCGTCGCCGTCATCGGCCGTGGCAGCACGGCCGAGCGCTGCGCGCAGCGAGTGCCACCGGGCCAGCCAGGCGGCCGCCGATCCGTCGCCGAAGGCGCGCTGCGCGGGGGCGAGGGGCATCCCGATCCCGCCGTCGAGGTAGAGCGTGTCGAGCAGCACCAGACGGATGCCCACCTCCCGTGCCGCGGCCGCCAACGCCAGTTCCATGGCGTGTTCGGCGGGGTAGCGGGAGCCGCCCGGCCGGTGATGCAGATAGTGGAACTCGCCGACTGCCGTGAAACCGGAGGCCAGCATCTCGGCGAACACCGCCCGTGCCAGCAGGAAGTACCGCTTGGGGTCGAGGCCGGCGGCCACCTGGTACATGGCCTCCCGCCACTGCCAGAAGTCGCCGCCGGCGTCGTGGGTGCGGCCCCGCAACGCCCGGTGGAAGGCGTGCGAGTGCGCGTTGGCCAGCCCCGGCAGCACGGTGCCGAGCCGCACGTCGCCGGGCCGCGGCTCGGAGCGCGGTGTGACAGCCTGAAGGCGCCCGTCCGTGCCCACCTCCAGCCGCACGCCGGGCAGGGCAGCCCCGTCGACCAGCGCCAGTTCGCACCAGTAGGCGGCCACCGGTGTCCCCGACTGTCCAGCCCCAGCCTCGACCCCCCGCGCGCTCACAGCACGCTCCGCAGCAGGGTCTCCAGGGCGTCGATCCCGGCGACGCAGTCGCCCACCTCGGCGAATTCCTCGGGGGAGTGCGAGACGCCAGTGGGATTGCGCACGAAGAGCATGGCGCTCGGCACGCTCGCTGCGAGCACGCCTGCATCGTGCCCGGCGCCCGTCGGCAGGGCCGGAACGAGGGCGTCACCGCCGAGCACCGACCGGAATCGTCCCACGAGCTCGGGGTCGAACGTCACCGTTCCGGTCCAGGACTCCTCGGTGACGGCCACGGAGCATCCGTTCACCAGGGCGGCCTCGCCGACGGCCGCCTCGATTGCGGCGACTAGGTCGCGGGTCTCGGCGTCGGTGGGCGCGCGGGCGTCGAGCCAGGCGTGCACGGATGACGCGATCACGTTGGTCCCGCCCGGCACCACCTCCAAACGGCCGACCGTGGCGCGCGCGCCGGGGTGGTTCTCGGCGGCATCCTGCACGGCGACGATCGCGCGGGCGGCGGCCACGAGCGGGTCGCGGCGGTCTTCCATCGGGGTGGCGCCGGCGTGGTTGCCCTGGCCGGTCACGGTGAGGCGCCAGCGCCCGTGCGCGAGGATCGACGACGCCACCGCCACGGGCCGGCCGAGGTCGACCAGGCCGCGGCCCTGCTCCACGTGCAGCTCGATGAAGAGGCCGATTCGGGCCAGGGCGTCCCGGTCGGCGCCGAGGTGCGCAGGGTCGAGCCCGGCGCGGCGGGCAGCCTGGGCCAGGGTGATCCCGTCGGCGTCGATGAGTGCGCGGGCCCGGTCGGCGTCGATGCCGCCGGTCAGCAGCCGGGAGCCTAGGCAGGCGATCCCGAATCGGGAGCCCTCCTCCTCGGCGCAGACGAGCACAGCGCAGGGGCGGGACGGCGTGAACCCGGATGCCCGCAGCCGCGCCACGGCCTCGAGCGCACTGACCACGCCGAGGGGGCCGTCGTAGGCGCCGCCGCCGGGAACGGAATCCAGGTGGCTGCCCGTGACCACGGCATCCGGCCCCGGCTCTCCCCACCAGGCCCAGAGGTTGCCGTTACGGTCGGTCTCGACGTTGAGCCCGAGGCGCTCGGCGCGCAGGGCGAACCAGGTCCGCAGCTCGAGGTCGGCACCCTGCCAGAGGTGCCGGGAGTAGCCGCCGCGGCGGGAGTCCCGCCCGGTGTCGGCGATCTCGGCGAGTCCGGCGAGCATTCCGTGGGCGAGCTCGCTCATGCGCACACCCCACTCACTCCGACTCCCACATCGGCACGCGCAGGCCGCGCTCCCGGGCCACCTCCTCGGCCCGCTGATACCCGGCGTCGACGTGCCGCATCACGCCGGTGCCGGGGTCGTTGGTGAGCACCCGGGCGATCTTCTCGGCGGCCAGGGGGGTGCCGTCGGCCACGATCACCTGGCCGGCGTGGATGCTGCGGCCGATCCCGACGCCGCCGCCGTGGTGGATCGACACCCAGGTGGCGCCCGACGCCGTGTTCAGCAGCGCGTTCAGCAGCGGCCAGTCGGCGATCGCATCCGACCCGTCCAGCATGGCCTCGGTCTCCCGGTAGGGCGAGGCGACCGAGCCGGAGTCGAGGTGGTCGCGGCCGATCACGATCGGCGCGCTCAGCTCGCCCGACGCCACCATCTCGTTGAACTTCAGGCCGGCCCGGTGCCGTTCCTGGTAGCCGAGCCAGCAGATCCGGGCGGGCAGGCCCTCGAAGTGCACGGTGTTCTGCGCCTTCGTGATCCAGCGGCGCAGGTGCTCGTCCTCGGGGAACAGCTCCACGATGGCCCGGTCGGTCGCCGCGATGTCGGCCGGGTCGCCCGAGAGCGCCACCCAGCGGAACGGGCCTTTGCCCTCGGCGAACAGCGGGCGGATGTATGCGGGCACGAACCCGGGAAAATCGAACGCCCGCGCGCAGCCGCCGAGCTCCGCCTCCGCCCGGATCGAGTTGCCGTAGTCGAAGACCTCGGCACCGGCATCCTGGAAGCCCACCATCGCGGTGACCTGTTTGGCCATGGATGCCCGGGCGCGCTCGGTGAACTCCTCGGGCTTCGCGGCCGCGTAGTCGTGCCACTCCTCCGCAGTGACACCCTCCGGCAGGTAGGCCAGCGGGTCGTGCGCGCTGGTCTGGTCGGTGACGATGTCGATCGGCACCCGCCGCTCCAGCAGCTCGGCGAACACGGTCGCCGCGTTGCCGACCACGCCCACGGAGAGGGCGCGCTTCTCGTTCTTCGCCGCGAGTACCCGGGCGATGGCGTCGTCGAGGGTGGGTGCCAGTTCGTCGAGATAGCCATGCTCGACCCGGCGCAGTAGCCGGGACTCGTCGACGTCGACGATCAGCACGGCGCCGCCGTTCATGGTCACGGCCAGTGGTTGCGCGCCGCCCATGCCGCCGGCCCCACCGGTGAGGGTGAGCGTGCCGGCCAGGGTGCCGCCACTGTGTTTGTGAGGCCCGCCCTCACGGGCGGCGATCTTTGCGGCCACGGCGGCGAAGGTCTCATACGTGCCCTGCAGGATGCCCTGGGTGCCGATGTAGATCCACGAACCCGCCGTCATCTGGCCGTACATCGTCAGGCCGAGGGCCTCGAGGCGGCGGAACTCCGGCCAGGTCGCCCAATCGCCGACCAGGTTGGAGTTGGCGATCAGCACCCGCGGCGCCCACTCATGCGTGCGGAACACGCCGACCGGCTTGCCGGACTGCACCAGCAGCGTCTCGTCCTTTTCCAGCGTGGTGAGCGTGCGAACGATGGCGTCATAGGCCTCCCAGTTGCGGGCGGCCTTGCCCGTGCCGCCGTAGACCACCAGGTTCTCCGGGTGCTCGGCCACCTCGGGGTCGAGATTGTTCATCAGCATCCGCAGCGGGCCCTCGGTCTGCCAGCTCTTCGCGGTCAACTTGGTGCCGCGGGCGGCGCGCACGGGGCGGGATTCGGACATCACTGTCTCCTAAGGGGTTCGGGGGTTCGGGCGATTCGGGGTCGATCAGTCCGTAGGGAGGTTGGGGACGGCACGGCTGAGACCGGCGGACACATGCCCGGCAGCCTGAACCAGCAGCGGGCCGTAGCGACGGATGTCCGCGGTCTCCACCCGGTAGCTCGGGATGACCAGGCTCAGGGCGGCGATTGTTCTGGCCTCCGAACGGATCGGCGCGGCCAGGGCCGTGACATCCGTTTCGACGCCGCGTTCGACGACCACGTAGCCGGTCTCCGGGGTATGCCCGGTGAGCACCTGCCCGGCCGCGGAGCGTTCGAGCGGCACGGTGCGGCCGACCCAGCTCGTGTGCCGCACCGAGTGGGTGCCCTCGACGATGGCGATGTAGAGCCCGGTGGCGTTGTGGCCCTCGACGCTGAGGTAGACGGACTCGCCGGTCTCGGCGACGAGCCGCTCCATGGCCGGGCGGGAGAGGGTGACCAGCGACTCGCTGCTGAGCGACTGCGCGCCGAGCTGGATGATGCGGCTGCCCGGCAGGTAGGCGCCGTCGTCGGTCTTGTGCACGAAGCCGCGGGTCTCGAGCGTGCGCAGCAGGCGCAGGGCGGTGCTCGGTGCGAGGGCGACGGCGCGTGAGCTCTCCGAGAGCGTGAGCCCGTCGGCGTCGCAGATCACGGCGAGCAGGTCGAGGGCTCGTTCCACGGTTCGGGTGGACGACTCGGCCATGGGTGCTCTCCCGGTTCTCGTGCGGATGCTGATGTCATCCAGTAAAACTCAAGTGTCACTCTATGGCAAGGGGCGGATGGGGGACCCGTTCCCATTCACCGGGTCCAAGGCATGACCGCGAACACCGCTCACGTCCTCGCCGACTCCTCCACCTCTCGCGAACTTGTCTACGCCGCGGCGGGGAGTCGACGAGGGATGCTGCTCAGCCGGTCGGGTCAGTGACCTCCGCCGAGGTTGCCGGCGAGGCGGGCGTGGATATTGGTGCTGGCATCGTTCATACCCACGATCACGGCGCGTTTGCCGAGACGTTCATATTTGTTCGTGATGGAGTCGAGGGCTGCGACGGTGGAGGCGTCCCAGATGTGGGAGGCGGCCATGTCGATGACGATGCGGTCCGGGTCTTCTGCGTACTCGAACTGGGTGGTGAGGTCGTTGCTTGACGCGAAAAAGAGCGCGCCGGTCACGGTGTAGTACGCAGTCGGGACAGACTCATCATTGGACAAGCTGCGTTCAACGTCTACGAGGTGCGCCACCCGGCGGGCGAAGGCGACCATTGCCACGAGAACCCCGACGACTACGCCGATGGCGAGGTTGTGGGTAATTACGACCACGGCGACTGTGGCGACCATGACCGTAGTTTCGCTTTTTGGCATCCTCTGAAGTGTGGACAGACGGATGCTGTGCCAGTCGAAGGTCAGCACCGAGACGATGATCATCACGGCCACCAGGGCGGCCATGGGGATGATGGCGACGACATCGCCGAGAGCGACGACCAGGATCAGCAGGAATACGCCGGCAAGGAACGTGGAGATGCGGGTTCGGGCGCCGGAGGCCTTCACATTGATCATGGTCTGGCCGATCATGGCGCACCCGCCCATGCCGCCGAAGAAGCCGGAGAGCATGTTGGAGACGCCTTGACCCCAGGTTTCGCGGGTCTTGTGGGAGTGGGTGTCGGTGACCTCGTCGACGAGTTTGGCCGTCATTAGGGACTCGAGGATGCCGACCATGGCCATGGCCAGCGCGTAGGGGGCGATGATCGTGAGCGTCTCTGCGTTGAGGGGAACGTTTGGGATGAAGAGTTCGGGGAGGCTCTTGGGCAGTTCGCCCTGGTCGCCGACGGTGGGCACGTTGATTGCGATGGTGACGGTTGCGATGGTCAGCACCACGATGGCGACCAACGGGGCGGGGATAATCTTGGTGAACCGGGGCATGATGACCATGATGATGATTCCGATCGCCACCAGCGGGTACACCATGAACGGCACCCCGAGCAAATGCGGCAACTGTGCGATGAAGATGAGGATGGCCAAGGCGTTCACGAATCCGACCATGACGCTGCGCGGGATGAAACGCATGAGCTTGGCCACACCCAGCACGCCCAGGATCACCTGCAGGAGCCCGGCCAGGATGACCGTGGCGATGAAATAATCCATGCCGTACTCGCGTGCTACCGGGGCGATCACTAGGGCGATGGCTCCCGTTGCGGCGGTGATCATCGCGGGGCGGCCGCCGAGGAACGCAATGGATACGGCCATCACGAAGGACGAAAACAGTCCAACCCGTGGGTCGACGCCAGCGATGATGGAGAACGAGATCGCTTCCGGGATCAGCGCCATCGCGACGACGAGGCCGGCGAGAACTTCTCGGGTGAGGAGCCGCGGAGTTCGAAGTGCTGTCATCACCGATGGTTCGGCTTTGTAACGGTCGGGCGTGGGGGATTTTTGAGCGAGTGCCATGGGGCCTCCAGGGACGGGGCTCGCGGTGGCGGGCCAGAATAGGGCGAAGGGGAAGGGGAAGGGGAAGGGGAAGGGGTGCGCCCGGTGCGCACAATCATCCGCCGATACGGCGAGGATGGATGGTGGGCTGTCACACATTGTCAGCCGACGATCACAACTCTACCCTAACGTTAGGGTTATGTTCGAGTCCACGCATGAGAGGTCCCGCCATGTCATCGACTGAGCCAACGGCAACTATGCATATCGGCGAACTGGCCGAACGCACCGGACTGTCACTGCGAACCATCCGCCACTACGACGAAATCGGTTTGCTCAGGGCCTCAGGCCGGACCGATGGCGGCTTCCGCCTCTACACGGACGAAGATCTGGCCCGGTTGATCCTGATCCGGCGCATGAAGCCGCTGGGCTTCTCGCTTGAAGAAATGATGTCGCTCCTCAAGACCATCGACACACTGGACGGCGCCATCGAGGGTGCCGACATTGCCGCCGTGAGGTCAGACCTGGAGTCCTTCATCGCACAGGCCGAGGAGCGGCGCCAGGGTCTGCGGGATCAGCTCGCAATGGCCGACGAATTCCTTGCTCTTCTGCGCCAGCAGTGAGCGAGTGCCCTGCGGTGGACTCAGGTGGCTGAAGGTTTAGAACAGCTCACTTCTGCGAATTCACGGGACTCTGAGTAGTGTGACCCGCTGTCGCCCTGACGACCGCCGCTCGAACGCAAACGGCATCGCTGACGGTGACGACAGCTTTTTCGAAGAATGTCCTTGCCGTCGAATCCGCTGCAACATGTGAAGCCCGCGGACTCGGCAAGGCCGTGCTGTCCGTGAGCCTAAGCGTCTCTGACGACGAGCGCCTCAATGAAGTGCCGGGCCAGCGAGCCCCGCCGATCGAGATCGATGCCCCTCTGGCGCTGGAGCCGGGAACCCCGAAGGCAAAGCAGTTTCGGGCTCCCGCTTCTCTCAGACGTTGGCGACTGCTGGTCCAGCCACTTCGACTTCACAATTTGTCATTGTCGATGTCGACGAGTTCGACGCCATCCGGGCCAGCGAGATAGCGACCCCACGCGGAGGCAATGCGTCAGCGAATATCGACGTAGTCCTCACACTCGACTCCTCGGGATCGATGTCGTGGAATGACCCTGGTGGGGCCTGCAAGACGGCCTCGAAGTCCTTCGTCGATTCTCTGCGAACCGGGGATCAGGCTGCTGTTGTGGACTTCGACCATTCAGCATCGGTGTATCAATCGATGACCACAGACTTCGAACTCGAGCCGCGGCAAGCGATACCATCGTTTACACGGTCGGCCTCGGGTACGGGACCAACACCGCCCTTCTGAGCTCGATCGCGGCCTCGACCGGCGGAACATAAGAACAGGCGCTGAGGGAAGCCAGAACCACTACAGCCACCCACATCGACAACCAGTTTCTGTGCGCCATGCATTCAGGATGGCCTAATTCACCAAAGACCTTCCAACGAACACGGCCCGAGACATCGAACGTCCCGTTCACGCTCAGGTAACGAGACACTTCAGTAATTTCTGCTGTCCAGCCCACGGCCACGTGATTGACGATTCGGGCACCGCATGACTCCACGCGGCATCAGATCCAGCGCCGCTTCCAGCGGGTCGGTTTCAGCCGAGTGCGGCAGAGCCAAGTGCCGGGTAATCGGGCGGGAGATAGGCCCCGACCGTGAGTGTGTACATTGCCGGCATGTCCCACGCGCCGGGGACCTCAATCTCCTGGGTCGATGCTCCTGGATCAATCGAGGCAATCTCGTAACCGTCCTCGGAGGAGCCCCAGTGGCCCTCTGCATCCTGAACCAGTGCGTCCTGCTTCAGGTACAGACGAAGGTCCGTCTCGTCTCCGGTCCGGAAGTTCTCGAGCACGATCCAAACCGAACCGCCCTCCCGGCGCTGGATATCGACGGTGCCGGTGGTTTCTGCTGCCTGCGAGACGAACTCCCCGCTGAGAGGCAGTTGCTGCTCGAACTCGCTCAGCTCAGGCGTTTCGGCGGGGGCGGATGTAATCGGCGAGCTTGAGGTGGGCGTTGGTGGCGACGAAACAGGATTGGACGCAAACGCGCATCCGCCCAACAAAGCGACCGGAATCCCGATCGCGCCAATCCATCGAAATGCCCGTATCCGCCCCATGCCGTCCACCCTAGATGCGCGCACCGCATCAAACAGCGATTCGACGCAAGCGAGGCAGCATCACTTGTTGGCAGAGGTTATGAATGCCCCGCCTGCAGCCCCGGCGAACAGCAAACATCAACGCCGCACGTCCTGGACGGCAAATCCTCGGCAGTTCGGCTCTCCGCCAGCAAGGGCTGGCACCCACTGGGAGAGCCAGTCACACACGCAGTCCTAAATCGTGCGACGCAGACTTACGTGCTCAACCTAGATTCCGGTGTCCATTACCCGGACGAGCAATGGCAGTGGTTTGGCACCGCCGACGGAGATTCGCCGTGGGTGCCATTGTCCCTGATCAATATAGACCGGGACGAATCCGGCAAAGCGGCAAGCGAGATCGGCGTCGAGAATAGTTGGAACGCTCGTTCACCTAATATCTCGTACGGAGCTACGACTTTGGGTAACGGGGGCTGAGAGTTCTTCCTCGAACGGATCGAACCGTTTGAGGAATTGACGCAAGCCCTACTCGCCAACATTCGTGCAGACGGGTTCAGAGATTGAATGTGTGGCTCGACCCTACTTCGTGAAAGTTGAGATCACACGCAAAGCCTGAACGACCCTTGTTGCCGCGCATCATCACCGCAATGATGGATTTATGGCAGATAAGCAGAACGATGTCGATGAGATCTGGGATGACTGGAAAGACGCGGTCACGATGACCGCCAGTGAGATCGAATCGTGGCTCGACACGGACGAATCCAAGGAGGTCGGACAAAAAATCGATGGCAGCGGAGAGTCCATCGGGCACAAGTCCGGTCGCAGGATCGTGACAATTCTTGGAACGAAGAAAGCCGATCTGACTGCGTCCGATGTCGAACACATGCATAAGGTGGTCAGCTACGTGAAGCGGCACAAGGCACAGGGACCGGATTCTGATATCGAGCACTCACGATGGCGATACTCGCTGATGAACTGGGGAAATGATCCACTGAAGAAGGTATGACGTAATAGAAAGGTGCGGAGTTCACCAAGCGCGCCGCTGCATGAGCGCCTGTTTCATCATGGGGCGGGTTCGGGAGGTGCGACGATTTCGGTGAATCCGGCTCGGTGGAACATGAAAACGGGGTTCCGACAAGTCTCACAAGCAGCGTTTTGGCGCACCTGTATATAGGCGTGTTAGCGCCGACGCAGCGTGGTTCGTCCTGTGCGTCGTGGCGTTTGGGACTGCCCCGCCGACGCAACGATCGCTGAAAAGGGTCTCGCACGAGCGACCACCGCACCGATCCCCCGGAAGCTGGTCAGCGTCCCCGCCTGGATCTCCTCCTCCCCGCGGCGCACTACGCTGCACCTGCCCGAGCACTGGCACTGTGAGAAACCCTGGACGGCCCTGTTCGACCAGAACTTCCGCCCACGACAACCCGCCTAATCGGACCAACCAACCAGCCAGCATCGGCATCAACTGGAGTGCCAGGGATCACCCCGGGCCGCGGGACCCAGACCTCACCCGCACTTGAATCTCCCCAAGCCCGCCAAACCGAAATCAGGACTCGCTCAGAGGCACACCGGTGGATTGAGGCTAGGAGTCAGCGGCCCCCACGCCCGATAGACCTCAGAGCCGCGTTCACGCCGAGGGCTGTCCGGGCGCGGGCGCGGGGTGCAGGTGCTGCGTGTTCACGGGCTTCAAGTTCGACCACGTCTGCCTTCTATCGCATTTGCGCGGCGCAGATCCAACTTGTCACGCTTGCGGAGCTCCTGATCACAACGGCGCACGACGTAGAAAACCAAGCTGACGACCATCAAAACAACAACGATCACGGCGACGANGATCACGGCGACGATCCACAACACATCGGCGGTATCCATTCGTGTTCCGCCCTTGGTAACGCAGGCGTTGGCGGTCTAGATGGCTTTCCTGAAAATGCGCTTCGCATGCTAGCCCCCCCCCCCCGGGTGCACTCCCCGCAGGTGTGTACATACGAGTTGATGCATATGATTATTGCGGAAACGAAAGGAATGAAAACTTGAGCGGCACTGACAAATTCAAGAATGACGGAGAAAAAGTCATCGGTATGGCTAAAGAAGCGGCGGGTGATGCCACGGACAACGACAAACTCCAAGCCGAAGGCAGGGCCGATCAAACAAAAGCCGACCTGAAGCAGGCGGGCGAAGACATCAAAGTCGCCTTTCGAGGTTGATCATCATCGCGCCCGAACGGCAGCGCCAGAACCGAGAGACTCCTCGGAGGATCGCGCGCCGCGCCGTCACGCTTATCGTTCGCCGCTACCGACAAAACTCGGAGATTAGAGGATCAGCATGAATGGCAATGGCAGCACCCAGAATGAACCGATTGAGGCCCAGCACTCTCAATCGGATGACGACAAGGTCGCGGGGATTCTCGCACAGGAGGAGGCAGACCTCGCTGGCCACAGCAAGCCCCAAGTTCTCGACGCGTTGCGTGAAAGATTCGCAAATACTGGTTACACCCTGAGCGAGGCAGCTCTCCAGGACCATGCACGTCGTATTGCCGGACTGGACCCGAATGATTTCTCAAGCAAGTGACCGTGACTAAGTAGCGGCGCGCGGCGGCAAATTTTTTTGGATGCCAATAGGAGCCAGCGAAACCAGGCGGCGATGCAAATGTCTCGTTAACTCAGGACGCGGCCAGTATTTGACTTGAGCGACACTCCGAAGTGCGCTTCGACGCTGCCCGTATTCCCCGGGTGAGCCCACCGTCGTTTCTCTGCCCCGTCGCAGCTATGGCCTGGAGAATCTTGGCCCGGCGTCATCTTGAACTTGAAATGGTACCCACCGGGGTTACGTCCCCGTGAGTGGTGTGGTTTCCCGCTCTTGAGTGTTGCTTCGTCAACGTGAAGAGCCACCGTGGGATGGTCAGTGAGTACCGATCAAAGAACTCACAAAGGACACCACACGATGGCTCTAGACCAGTCTGCCCTGCTCGACCTGCTGGGAGAACTCAAACTCACCGATGTCACCGACCGCATCCGCGTCGCGACCGAAACCTTGTATCAAGAATTGATCGATGCGGAGGCGACCGCGTTCATCGGTGCAGCCCCGTTTGAACGCTCCGGCGACCGCACCACCCGCCGCAACGGCACCCGAGCGCGCACCCTGACGACCACGGCCGGGGGCCTCGATCTGAAGATCCCGAAGCTGCGCGCCGGGTCGTTCTTCCCCGCGCTCCTGGAGCGTCGCCGTCGGGTCGACCAGGCGTTGTTCGCTGTCGTGATGGAGGCCTACGTCCACGGTGTATCGACCCGGAAGATCGACGACCTCGTCAAAGCGCTCGGTGCTGACACCGGGATCTCCAAGTCGGAAGTGTCCCGGATCTGCGCAGGCCTGGACGCCGAGGTCGCCCAGTTCCGCGACCGCACCCTCGCCGCGCAGGACTTCCCCTACGTCTTCCTCGACGCAACCTACTGCAAAGCCCGCGTCGGCCACCGGATCGTGTCCCAAGCCATCGTCGTCGCGGTCGGCGTCGCGGCCGACGGACGCCGTGAAGTCCTGGGTTTCGACGTTGGTGACAGCGAGAACGAGGGCTTCTGGACCAGCTTCCTGCGGTCGTTGAAGACTCGCGGTCTCGACGGGGTCAAGCTGGTCATGTCTGACGCTCACACCGGCCTGAAGAAGGCCATCGGGACCGTGTTCCAGGGCGCCGGCTGGCAGCGCTGCCGGGTGCATTTCATGCGCAACGTCCTCGCCGTGGTGCCGAAGGGATCGCAGGAGATGGTCGCCTCGATCATCCGCACCATCTTCGCCCAACCCGACCGCGAACATATCGAGAAACAGTTCCGCGAGGTGACCACGATGCTCTCCCGCTCGCACCCGAAGGTCGCCGCGATGCTCGTCGACGCGCAACCCGACCTCCTCGCCTTCGCCGGCTTCCCGAGGCGGCACTGGCGCCAGATCTGGTCCACGAACCCGCTCGAACAGGTCAACAAAGAGATCAAACGCCGCACCGACGTCGTCGGCGTGTTCCCCAACGCGGCAGCCCTCCTGCGCCTGGCCGGGTCGGTGTTGATCGAGCAGCACGACGAGTGGGAAGCCGGCGAAAGACGCTACTTCTCCGAAGCATCAATGCTCAAGCTGGCCACCATGAACAACCCCATCGAGGTCATCGACGAGGCGGTGATACTCCCCGAACTCGCCGCCGCCTAAGCTAGAACTACTGACCTGCACGGTGTTGAGAAATTCCACCACTCAGCGGGACGTGACCCCCACCGGGCCTGCCTCTCGCTCGCGCCACTGCGAGCCCGGTAACGGTGTGCTCCGAAATGGGTGGTCGCTCCGATTCGGCCAGGCCGCGAAGATCCCGAATACGATCTTTCCGGGGTGACGTCCGTCTGATCTGACCGGTGTGTACCCGGCGCCTACGACTCGGTCAAGGGCAGTGACGGGGACGAAATTATCGCACTTACATGCGACGTTGTCCTCGTCACTGGCGTGCTGATGAGCCATCCGGGGACCGGGACTCATCCGAGCAGAGTGGTATCCGTTTCTCGGGCCAGGCACTCGGTCTGAGCGTGAAACTCGGCGTGGTGTTCCGCTGTCCTAATAATGATGGACCAAGGCGACCCGTCCAGTCCCGACAACATCGTCGCATTTTGCCAGACGTACAGCCACAGGCCGAGCATGGCCTCGTCGACCGCGGCCGGGGTCTTTAGATGGTGGTTGCAGATCGCAAACGTCGTGACACTCAAGTGATCGTAGATCAGGCCGAACGCGGCCTGATTACCGGAAGCCATGCTGAGCATCAGCGTCTGTTGATCGGATGCCTCAGACTTCGGCGTCACTGCACTGGTCCGCTTCGATAGCTGGCGTCCGTTGACATTGTGCTGCACATAGGTTCTCCACTGCTGAAATGCCGAGGCTCGTGACATGTGGTGAAACTTGATTATGACCAAGTGATCTACGTGCGATACAGGTTGAGGTCATCGCGACACTAGCACTCGCTGCCGGTCTGGGGCTGTCTCCTGACCGGTTGAGTCGTGATTCGAGAAGATATCAGTGCCGGACACCGACGCCTCACCGGAATTTACAACGCCGGTGGAAGCGAAATGGACTTTCCACATTTCTGCTGACTACCGCGGAAGTCGCAGGCCATATTGGCCAACTCCTCTCGGCCGACGACGACTGGCCGATCAGTGGCCTCACCCAAGATGAAGTGGTCCTCCTCCTCGGCGAAATCAGCGGTTGGGGAGCCTACGACGCACGGCTATTGGTCATGCCACCGGACGCCTCGGTTCCGAACACCGTAAGGGGTTCGGCTACCGTATCTCTGCCAGCGCGGGGCTGCGAAGGGGGTTCAACCGACTTAAGGTCCAGATGACGGCGGCGAAAATGACGGTGGCAACAGCGATAGCAAGGGCATAGAGCGCGACGATGCCGTATCCCTGTGCCGGGTTCAAGAAGGGGTAAGGCACCCATCCGTCGGTTGCCCCGCGGAGGAGCACGACCATGATCCACACGATGGGGTAGATGAGGGCAATCCATAGTTCGTTCCATCGGAGTGGGCTGCGGTCGTTGAAGATCAGCCAATCGAGGGCTGCGTAGAGGGGCAGGACGACGTGCAGCACGGTGTTGGCCCAGGCCAGAGAGACGCCTCCTTCGAGCCCGGCGAGCAGCAAGTTGTAAACGAATCCGGTGATAACTATGTAGGTTGTGGCACACCCGCGCGCTAATACCAAACGTAGGGATTGGTGTCTCCCGGAGAAGGAAACGAAGGCGGAGACTGCCAGCACAATGACCACAATGATGTTGCTCTGCATCGTGAAAAACCCAAAAAAGTTGAAGGGGTTGATCGTGGCGTGGGTGGCTGTGTCGAAGAATGTCGACACGATCGCCGCTATGCCGAGGAGCACGATGGTCAGGCGAAGTGAAGGAGCAAGGAGTTTCATATTTCGTCTCTGATCGGTGGCGCGGGTGCTGTGCACCTCTGTGTCAAGAATCCTAAGGGCTGCGACTTACACGGCAGATGCCAGTGCTGGGGAACTGATGCCCCTGAATTTGATTTCACGGCCCGGGGTGCATGCGCGAAGGATCGATGGGGCCATTAGCTCCCAGGCCTTTCGGTCGCTGGCGCACGAGCCACGACCGCGGTTCTCTGCGGGACCTGGACGGGTCGGCCAGGCATTCGCCCGGCTCGCGCGGCGTGACTATGTCAGTCGCGAAGCAGCGCATCGCAGCGAACGCATCCGAGAGCGCGCTGCTCCTTTTCCTGCCCAAGGGCGCAGTGGTGTTGACCATGACGCGGACAGCGTTTGAGAACTCCGCCCGTGCAGTTGAGTTCGGGCAGCACTGCTACGGGGCCCGACTTCTATAGCTTCGAAAACACCCTCGTCGACAAATGATCGGGCACCTGACCCGGAATCTCAGGGATGCAACAACCTAAGTATCGAGACTGTCGCTGCGGTGCGTCCCGCTAGAGTTCCACGCCGTTAGGCGGCATCAACGCGGGCACGATCCTGGCGGTTGTGCCCTTGCGGCGGTAGAGGTGTCCTTGCTCAGGGTCGCCGTCCATGACGCTGGCGTCGGCTTGAATGATGGCGTGCCAGAGGGCCTTGAACCGGGCGACTTCTCCCGGGTGGAGCCACCAATGGGCGCACCACGGTATGGGTTTAGTTCCGACGACCTCGACAGTGGCGAGGTCGCTGGTGAGCCAGTCGAGGAACATTTGGCGGACGTCGACCATGGCCTCGTCAATGCTCGGTCGAGTCGCAGTCGTCGTGCTCCGCCATGTGCTGCCAAGTTGATCATGGAGTGGTTTGGGTCGGCGTTTATCTGCACGGCACGCGCGGCCGCGTCGGGCGTAAACGACCCCAGTTTGGCGCGCTCACGAGGCACTCAGCCGAACTGCACGCCGCGCTGCACCAGGAACGGCTGCGGGTCGACGGCGGTGCCGTCCGTTCGCACCTCGAAGTGCAGGTGGCAGCCGGTGGAGGCCCCGGTGCTGCCGACGCTCGCGATGACCTGCCCGGCGATGACCGTCTCGCCGACGCTCACGAGGGTCTGGCCTTCGGCAAGATGGGCGTAGCCGGTGGCGATACCGTTGCTGTGGTTGATCAGGATCCAGTTGCCGTAGGTGCCCAGAGGTGCTGCCGTGGCCACGACCCCCGCGCTCGCCGCATAGACGGCCGCCCCGCACGCCGCGCCGATGTCGGTGCCGCCGTGGAAGTCGTTCACCTCTGGCAGCGGTTTATCGTGCCGGGGACCGAAGGCATCCGTCAGGGAGCCGACCGCCGGCGCGGCCCAGCCCGCACTGCTCGGCTGGCCTCGGAGCCGGCCGCCGAAGTCGTCGGTGCCGGCCGCGGGAACCAGGTTGGGCAGCGGTGTCAGAACCAGGGCGACCGGCGTGCTCGCCGCGAGATCGGCGACCTTAGCGGAGGCCGCATCGAGCTCCTGCTGGGCGCCCTCCATGGCGAGGCGGGTGTCGGCGAGCGGGATGGCCTCGATCGCTGCCCGAAGTGCGGCGTCCTGGTCCTGCAGCGCATTCTCACGTTTCGTGTCGGCGTCGACCTGGGCCTGCACCTCGTCGAGGCTGTTCGTGAGCCGGTCCAGGCTTTCGAGCGTGGCGAGCCGGGTGAGCAAATCATTACCGTCGCTGCTGCCCGCGAGCAGCACGTCCACGGCCTCGGGCCCCGATCGCTGCAGGGTGGCGCGAACGAGCGTCGCCAGCGCCCGCCGGGATGCCTCGGCCCTGGCGGCGGCGTCGGCGCCGTGGTCGCGCACCAGATCGGCCTGAACGACAGTGGCGTCATAGTCGGCCTTGGCCCCGGCGTAGGCCAGTTTCGCTGCGTCGTAGGCGGCCTGAGTGGCGGCGGCGGCCGTTCGGGCGTCTGCTGCTGCTGCCCGGGCGGCGGATGCCTGGGCCTCGGCCGTGCGGGCGGCCGCGGCCGCTTGCTGGGCTGAGAAGGCGGCGGCCTGCGCTTCTACTGCTGCTGCAGCTCGATCGGCTGAGGCTGATCCGGCATCCGCGGTCAGCTCTGCCGGTGCCGGTGCCGGTGCCGGTACCTGTGCAGTCGGCTCGGCGGCCGGTTCAGGCTCCGTGGGTGCGGACGGCTCTTCGCCCGACGCTGGGGGAGTGGTGGGTGTTGGTGTCGGGGTCGGCTCACCCGTCGGCTCCGTGGTGGGGGCTGGAGCCGGTGCCGGTTCGAGCGTGGGGGTAGGGGTGATTGTTGGATCGGGCTCGGGCTCGGGCTCGGGCTCGGGGACGGGTGTCGGGGTGAGCGTCGGCACCGAGGAAGAAGTCGGCGCATTGATGGGGCAGGGCGCGGCGGCCGAGTCGACCGGATCCGCGGCCGGCGGGGCATTCGTCGGGAGGAGCGTGGGACATGTCTCAGGGACAGCGGGCACCGCGGCAGCCGGATCCTCCGTTGCAGCAATAGGGGCGTCGTCGGCGAGGGACCGTGTGGGTGTCCCGAAAATCGTGAGGGCGACGATGACGGTGGCGGCGAGCGGCGTCGCGAGGTACCGCGGCGGGACCGGGGGCAGGGAAAGGCGGAGACGAGATCGGGGGGAGAGGTTCATGAGTCTCCGCAGTTCACTGTTTCAGGGCATCGATTCAGGGTATCGACGGGCAATCCCGGGGCGGTTGCAACGGGTTAGCGGGTCACATCATGACATGGGCCTGAGGGGCCGACAAGCGATTGACGCAGCCCGGATGCCGTGCTGCCCTGCGACGCCTGCGGGGCCTCAGGCCAGCGGCCCGACCACGCCCGCCGCGGCATCCCGCACCGCGCCCGACGCCACGAGGCCCACGATCGCCTCGATCTCGGGGGAGAGAAACCGGTCGTGGCCGGGGCCGTCGGCCACCGTGCGTACGAGGGCCCGCACCGCGCCGGTGGCCGCGCCGGGAGTGAGCGGCGCGCGCAGGTCGAGCGACCGCGACGCCGTCATCACCTCGATCGCGAGCACCCGGCCGAGGCCGTCGATCGAGTGCCGCAGCTTGCGGGCGGCCGCCCAGCCCATCGACACATGGTCCTCCTGCATGGCCGACGACGGGATCGAGTCGACGGATGCCGGCACCGCCAGCCGCTTCAAAACCGACACGATCCCGGCGGCGGTGTACTGGGCGATCATCAGCCCCGAGTCGACGCCGACCTCGTGCGCCAGGAACGGCGGCAGTCCCTTGTTGCGGTTCGCGTCGAGGTGGCGGTCGGTGCGCCGCTCACTCATGCTCGCGACGTCCGCGGCGGCGATCGCGAGGAAGTCGAGCACGTAGCCCACCGGGGCGCCGTGGAAGTTGCCGTTGGACTGCACCCGGCCGTCAAGGGTGACCACGGGATTGTCAACCGCGCTGGCCAACTCGCGGCCGGCGATCAGGGCGGCGTGGTCCATCGTGTCCCGGGCGGCGCCGTGCACCTGCGGGGCGCAGCGGATGGAGTAGGCGTCCTGCACGGTGGGGTCGTCGGGACCGGAGTGGCTGGCGAGCAGCGGGGAACCGGCCAGCAGCGCGCGCAGATTGGCCGCGCTCGTGGCCTGGCCGAGCTGGGGGCGGAGGGCCTGCAGGTCGGCGGCGAAGGCGGCATCCGTGCCGAGGAGGGCCTCGACACTCATGGCCGCAGCGATGTCGGCGGTCGTGAGCAGGCGGGACAGGTCGGCGAGGGCGAGCACGAGCATCCCGAGCATGCCGTCGGTGCCGTTGATCAGGGCGAGCCCCTCCTTTTCGGCCAGCACGACCGGGGTGATGCCGGCCGCGGCCAGGGCCAGACCGCCGTCCATCAGGGTGCCGGACGCATCCCGCACCAGCCCCTCGCCCATCACCGCGAGCGCGCAGTGCGCGAGCGGTGCGAGGTCGCCCGAGCAGCCGAGCGAGCCGTATTCGTGTACGACGGGGGTGATCCCGGCGTTGAGCAGGGCCGCGTAGGTCTCGGCGACCACGGGCCGCACGCCGGTGCGCCCGGTCATCAGAGTCGACAGGCGTAGCAGCATCAGCGCGCGCACGACCTCGCGCTCGACTTCGGGACCGCTGCCCGCGGCGTGCGAGCGCACCAGGCTCGCCTGCAGCTGGGCGCGGCGGTCGCTCTCGATGAACGTCGTCGCAAGAGCCCCGAATCCGGTAGAAATCCCGTAGTGCGGGTGCACGTCCTGCGCGAGTCCCTCGATGATGCGGCGGGTCGAGGCGACGCCCTCACGCGCCGCCGCGGGCAGCAGGACGGGCGCATCGTGGCGGGCCACCGCGGTGACGTCGGCGAACGAGATCGGGCCGGTACCCACGGTGACGGATGCGCTAGCGAGGTTCATACTCCGATTCGACACCAGCCGGACCGCCTGCACGACGGGATTAGAGTGGATGCTGTCCGGGATACCGGACATTCAGCGGTGCCGTTCACGCACACCGTTCACGGGAGGCAGGCGCATGACCCCGTCGAAGGTTCCGGCGGCGCAAAGCACGCTGCGCATCCTCTCCCATCTGGCCACGCAGCGTGGCCCGGTGCCGGCGTCCCAGATCGCCACGGCCCTCGGCCTGCCCCGCTCGAGCGTTTACGACCTGCTCGCGGTGCTCGCCGATCAGGGCTTCGTGGTGCACCTGCCCGAGGAACAGCGATACGGCCTCGGCCTGGCCGCCTTCGAGCTGAGCTCGGGCTTCTCCCGGCAGCAGCCCCTCTCACACCTTGGCCGTCCGCTCGTCGCTGCGCTGGTCGACCGGCTCGGTGAGAGCGCCCACCTCGTCGTGCTGCACGGGCGCGACGTGATCTACCTCGTCGAGGAGCGCGCCCCCCGTCGCCCGTCGCTGGTGACGGATGTCGGCGTGCGCCTCCCGAGCCACCTCACCGCGAGCGGGCGTGCGCTCCTCGCCGCGCTGCCGGCAGCCCAGCTGCGGGCGCTGTACCCCAACGCCGCCGCCTTCGCCACGCGCCACGGCCGGGGACCACGCACCACGGCGGAGCTGCGCACCCTGCTTGAACAGGTGCGCCGAGACGGGTATGCCCTGGAGGACGGGGAGATCACGGAGGGGATGGCATCCGTCGCCGTGGCCGTGCGCGACCACGCGGGCTGGCCCGCCGCGGGCATCGCCGTCACCTTCCCACGCGAGCGCATCGCCGAGGTGGACTGGCCGGCGCTCGCCGCGCAGCTCGGCGGCACCGCCGCGCAGCTCTCCCGGCGCATCCGCGGCACGTAGTCCTGCGGCACATGTGTTGCCTGCCCTCGGCTCCCCGCCTCCGCGCTGCCTGCCGTGGCTCGCGGCCTCCACAACGCTCGCGGCGCACCCTGTGGAGGCGGGCGCACGTTAGAACATGTGCCCGCTTCCCTACCCTGCGCCGCGAGGACGCGCCGCATCGCCGGCCCGCCGCCGCCAGACGGCCTCGCGGCTACTCACCGAGCGTCGTGTGCAGGAAGGCAGCCACCTTCTCGCGCATGGTTGCGTCGAGGATGCCGATCGAGTGCAGCGTTCCCGGCACCGTCACGAGCTCGTGGGCGACGCCCGAGCGTTCGAGTGCCGCCGCATACCCGGTGGCCTGCGACAGCGGAATGTACTCGTCGGTCGACGAGCCGAGGAATACGGGCGGATCGCTGCGGTCAAGGGTGCTCGCCGGCGACGCGGCTGTGGCATTGGCGCAGTCGCGCAGGGTTTCGCAGCCGACGTAGTCGCGCACAATGTTCTGCAGCCCCGCGGGGGCCCGGCCCGTGACGAGCGCCTTGTGGCTGAGCTCGAGCGGCGCGGAGAGTTCGGCGACCGCGGCGACCCGGGCCCCCGTGGTCAGCGACTCGGAACCGCGGGTGCCGAGCAGTGCGGCGAGGTTGCCGCCGGCCGAGCCGCCGAACACGCCGATCCGGTCGGGGTCGATGCCGTGGGTCTGCGCATTGACGGGGTCGCGGACCCACTCCACGGCCAGGGCGACGTCGTCGAGCGCGGCGGGGAACACGGCATCCGGTACCATCCGGTAGTTCACCGAGTAGGCGACGAATCCCTCGGAGGCGAGCCAGGCGCAGACTGCGCGCCAGTCGCTGTTGCCCTTGTCGCCTCGAGCCCAACTGCCGCCGTGGATGGAAATGACGGCCGGACGCAGCGCGGCCGCCGCGTCCTCCGATGACAGCACGACAGGCGGCGCCGCCTCGAGGGTCGTTTCCGCAGCGGGGGTGATCGCCGGCGAGCACACGTCGAGAGTGAGCACGGCACCGTCCGCCTGGGTGCCGTACTCAACATTTTCGTCGACCGTGATGCCACCTGGCCGCTCGAATGTTCGGATGCCGACGATCTGGGTCGTGACGAGCTCGCTGCGCTGGTCGCCGGGTTCGTCGGGCGTCACGGAATACAGCTGGGGGCGGAAGCCGCCGAGGAGGGCCGTCGCAGCCACGGCGATGCTCACCGCGCCGGCAATCGTCAGAAAACGGATGCGATGCGAGCCGAATCGGGGATGGCGTGGGCCGGTGTTCACGTGTGCTCCGAGCTGCGGGGTAGTGCAACGAGACTAATTCGTTTCTCGCGCCGCACCGAATCCCGTCCGAAGGCGGGGCGGGGCGTCCTCGCCTGGATTAGCGCGTCGGCGTCGGGTCCGGGGCGGCGTCGGCCTGGTCGCCCTCGTCGGCCTCCGGCAGGATATGCGGCCGAAGGGCGGTGAGAATGCGGGTGACGTCCATCGCGACCGTCGCCGCGACCCCCAGCGACATCACCGGGGCAGAGTTTCGCCGCTCGTCCAGCTCGGTCATCAGGTCCGTCAGAGCGGCACCCGCCTCGGCGAATGCCGCCTGCTCGTCATCATCCGTGTCCCAGTCCCGCAGCACGGCGGCCGCGGCGTGTAAGGTCCGGCCGAGCGCCGGCCGCAACTCGGGGTGCAACTCGAGCTGGACCGGCTGCCCCCAGACCGCCGCGGCCAGCACCTCCGTCAAGTCGCGCACGTGGAAGGTCACGTCCTCAAGGGCCGACAGCTCGTCGTAGTCCGAGCGAAGATCCCGCTGATGCACGCGGGCGCGCGGGTTGCCCTTGCGACTGTCATCGGCGTGACTGACCGCCACGCGCACCGCGCGGCCGACCGCCACGAGTTCCTGACTGCGGAAGGCCCAACCGTCCCGTTCAGGCGGCCAGCTGTCGGCCAGGGCGTCGGCCACCTCCGAGAGCTGGTCGGCCAGGGCGCGGCGAAAGCGGATCAGCTGCTGGCCGACGGCTTCGAAGGCCAACGGCGGAAAGAAGAGGAGGTTCACGGCGAGGCCGATCGCGATTCCCAGCGTCATCTGCACCAGATACCCGATGGAATAACCGTCGGCATTCGGCCCGCCGACGATCAGCACGAACAGCGCCGTCACCGGAATGTACTCCCGGCTGGCGCCGAACCAGCCGGTGGCCGAGATCGCGGCGCCGACGCCGACCGCGAGCGAGATTGTGAGAACGTTCGGCTCGCTCAAAACGATGACCGCCCCCGCGAGCAGGATTCCGACGGTGAGGCCGCCCAGGGTCTGCAGGGCGTTCCGCACCGAACTCATCAGCGTCGGGTACATGCTCACTAGCGCGCCCAGCGGGGCGTAGTAGGGGTAGTCATCCGCCACACCAGGCAGCAACGGCGCGATCGACCAGGCGATGGCGACGGCGATGGCGGCCTTGACCGCCTGCACGATTCTCGGGCTGGTCGCGGCCACTCCCAGCCAGGACACCGTCCTCCGTGCGCGATGCACACTCACCTGCGCCAAAGTGCCGGCGGCTGCCCGATCCCGGGTCATGGCAGGGTTCCCGGGATCGTCTTGGCAAAGCAGACGCTGAAGGCTTCGCCCACGTACTGACCGAATAGGGGAACCTCCCGGTAGCCGACGCTCCGATAGAAGGAGAGCGCGGCATAGCTCTCCGGTCCGGTCTCCAGCACGATTTCTCGGATGCCGCGGGCCGCGGCATCCGTCTCGATCCCCGCCAGCAGGCGGGCGGCCACGCCGCGGCCCCGGGCGTCGGGGTGCACGAACATGCGCTTCAGCTCCGCCGCGCTGGTCGTACCGGCCCCACCAACCAGCGCGGCGATCCCCACGGCGCGGGCCGTCGCATCCCGCACGACGTACACGGCGACACCCGGCTGCTCGAGCTCGTCGACGTCGAGCAGAAAGTTGCTCTCCGGTGGGTACAGCGAGTGGGCGTAATCGCCGCTCAGTCGCAGCAACGCGGCGATCTCCGGCTGCCGCGGGGACTCAATGTTGATGGTCGTCAGCATGTGAACAGAGTAAGCGGTGAAGGTGATCCGTGACATTGCGGCATCGATCAGGTAACGTAGATAGGTCGGCTCTTGACACCGTGTGTTTCTTTGTGTGCGCGGATGGGTTTGTAAGTCAGGATGGGCCGGTTTCCCAGTAATCCGCTGGTGAAAAATCACTGTATGTGAACGGCCCCGGCCATAGACTGCCCGGGTTCTCAGGTTGCGTCGCGTGTGCGGCGTTGTTCTGCCATGTACCCAATACAACCCAGGAACATTTTTCATGCCTAAGAACTTCGATCCCAAGTACTCCGCCAAGGGTGGACCGTCCAAGGGCGGCAGCAAGAGCCCCGGACACCGCAGCCACAACGCCGCCGAGGGTGCACCCAAGAAAGCCCGGTGGAACGCCGGCGAGCGGGCCGACCGTGCCGCCGGCCGCCCCGCAGGCAATGACCGGCCGGCCTACGGTAACGGCCGCCCTGCCGGCAACGACCGCCCGGCCTACGGCCAGCGCTCCGAGCGCCCCGCCTACGGCGACCGCCCGAACCGCAGCGACCGTCCCTCTTCTGGTGGTGCCCCGCGCGGAGACCGTCCCTCGTACAACAGCGACCGTCCCCGCGGCGACCGTCCCGCGTACAACACTGACCGTCCGTCCTACGGCGATCGCGCCCCGCGTACGGATCGTCCGGCGTACAACAACGACCGTCCGCGCACGGACCGTCCGTCCTACGGCAACGACCGTCCGTCCTACGGCGACCGTGCCCCGCGTACGGATCGTCCGGCGTACAACAACGACCGTCCGCGCACGGACCGTCCGTCCTACGGCAACGACCGACCCTCCTACGGCGACCGCGCCCCGCGTACGGATCGTCCGGCGTACAACAACGACCGTCCGCGCACGGACCGTCCGTCCTACGGCAACGACCGACCCTCCTACGGCGACCGTGCCCC
>NZ_SOGO01000008.1:0-90850 GCF_004403415.1 Cryobacterium sandaracinum | reverse complement strand
GCACCGGTCGCGGCACCCGCACCGGTCGCGGCACCCGCACCGGTCGCGGCACCCGCACCGGTCGCCGCTCCCGAACCGGTCGCGGCACCCGCACCGGTGTTCGCGCCCACACCGGTCGCGGCACCCGTTGCTGCTGCGGCTCCTGTCGCTGCCCCCGTCGCCGCCCCAGCACCTGCCGCTGCCCCCGTGGTCGCGCCGGAGCCGGCCGTCTCCCGCGGATCGCACGCGGGAACATCCGGCTACGTCACCCCCATCGTCCGCAAACTCGCGAACGAGGCCGGCGTCGATCTGTCTCGCGTGGTCGGAACCGGTGTCGGTGGACGCATCCGCAAGGAGGACATCGCGCTCGCCCAGGCCAGCGCTCCCGTCGGGACGGCTGCAGCAACAGCTCCGGCCGTGGAGGTTTCCGCCCTGCGCGGGACCACCCAGCCCATGTCGCGTCTGCGCAAGGTCGTCGCCGAACGCGCCGTCATCTCGATGCAGTCATCGGCTCAGCTGACCACGGTGGTCGAGGTCGACGTGACCCGGGTCGCGATTCTTCGCGACCAGGTCAAGGCCGATTTTCACGCCAAGACGGGTAACAAGCTGTCCTTTCTGCCGTTCTTCGCTCTCGCTGCAGCCGAGGCACTTCAGGCCAACCCAATCATCAACGCCACCATTAACGGCGACACGATCGTGTACCCGAGCCAGGAGAACATCAGCATTGCGGTCGATACCGAACGCGGCCTGCTGACCCCGGTCGTGCGCAACGCGGGCGAACTCGATCTGGCCGGATTCGCCGCTCAGATCGCCGATCTCGCTCAGCGCACCCGCGACAACAAGCTCAAGCCCGACGAACTGTCTGGTGGAACGTTCACGCTGACCAACACCGGTTCGCGCGGTGCGCTCTTCGACACCCCGGTCGTCTTCCTGCCGCAGAGCGCCATCCTCGGCACCGGGGTTGTCTACAAGAAGCCCATCGTCGTCAGCCAGGGTGGCCTCGACGCGATCGCGATCCGCTCGACCGTGTTCCTGGCTCTGTCCTATGATCACCGCATCATTGACGGCGCGGATGCTTCACGCTTCCTCGTCACCATGAAGCAGCGTCTCGAGGCAGGTGCCTTCGAAGCAAACCTCGGCATCTAGTCGATGTCGTCCGTGAGACCGGACCTTGACTAGTAGTCGAAAATATCCCTGATTCGCCAGCCGGCCTCGCCCTTGACCACAAGGACCGAGGCCGGCTGTCGTTCTGCATCCGGGGCCTGAAGCGACACGAGCGCGACATCCCCCATTCGCTCCACCAGAACCGCCGCCCACGACGACCAATCCTCGAATTCAGCGACCTCGCCGCCCTGTTGCATCATGCGCAGGGTGTAGCTGTCGGCCGCCAGAGCCGCCGATTGCGCCTGGTGCACGGCATCGAGGCAGACCACCGAAACCTCCGCAAGGCACCGGCTGCGGACCCGCAGCAGGGCCGGAAGCGCGACCACCGGGTCGTCACCGGTCACCACGGCTTCCTCTCGGGGAGACCCGTCGCCGCCTACTTCGTCGCCGTCAGCGGTGGTCGACTCGGCCGGCTTTGAGGAGCCCTCCGGCCGCGCTCCGTCGGTGTGTGCGGATCCACCCGCGGCCAGCGCCATCACCGCCAGTCCCGTACTCAACAGGGCCACGAGGGCCACGAGGAGCAGCGGCCCACGGCGGAGGCGGAACCGCCGGCCCAGCAGCGACTTCAGCCCACCGGCCGGGTGACCTTCCCACAGCCGGCCAACCGCCGTGCGAGCACGCGAGACCCGGCTGCCGAGCATCCGTTTGGCCCGGGGATCCTCTGCGGCAAGGCGGACCTTCTCCGTGGGAGCACGTCCGACGAAATCGTCAATCAGAGGTCTCCGGAGCCAGTCGACGGCCGGTTGCGGCCCGCTGACGGCCTCGGGGCTCCGACCCAGCCTCACCGGCCTGGCCTCGGCCCAGGCGAACAGGAGATGCTCGACCTCGCCCCAGGTGCGGGCCGCCGAGCCAGCGGCCGGCACCGCACACCACCGTTCCAGGTCGCGGAGGACCGTCGGGACCGGCACGACGGGATCGACGTGGTCGAGCACCGTCCGGATGACCTGCGCGAGCCGGCCGTGCACCAGGGCGAGCGCCTCGGACCGCCCGCGACCGGCCTCGGGCAGCGCCCGGAGCTCTCCCAGCCCGGTCAGAACCGGGCGCCCGCTGGAGTCGAAGAGAATGCTCGCGAGGCTGACGGCCGGATGGATCAGGCCGATGGCCTGCAGCTCCGCCAATGCGGCCGCGATCGGCGCCAGGATCGTGACCGCCTCCCCGGGAAGCAAGTGGCTGCGGCCCTCCAGAAAGCCGCTCAGCGACCCGCCCGTGAGCTGTTCCAGTACGAGGCAGGTGCGGCCATCGGCCAGGGTGCCGACATCGACGAGCGTGGTTAGCCGTCCGACCGTCAGGGTGGTCAGGGCTTGGACCTCCCGTTCGATCGAGAGGTCATCCATTCCCGGATGGAAGACCTTGAGCACGACGGACGTCGCGGAGCCACCCTGCTCCCACCCCCGCGCCTCATCCCCGGTCGAGGTCGACGGGGACGGCGCCACGCCCACATACAGGTCGGCCCGGTCGGTTGACGCCAAGCGCCGCAGAGCGCGGTAGCCTGCGACCAATGTGGGGCCGCCGCCGGGTACCGAGCCGGTCGAGTGCGGCGGGGACGCGGGCCCCGGATTGCGGACGCGTCGACCGCGAGTTCTCATACCGGACATGCTGGCCTCGCCGCTCCCCTCCCGGCCGACCCAGACTCGGTTCGGGGACAACCGGGCCGCCAACCCCGTGGGGAGGAGCGCCGGGGTTTAGGATGAGTGCATGCTCGACTTTGTCGTCGCGGGGCTAAGCGCCAACTCCGTGCCGTATGTTGAGGGCCTTGAGCTCCAACGCGCAGTCCACCGTTCCGTCGTCTCCGGGGAGAGGCCGGACACCGTCATCTTTCTCGAACATCCGAGTGTGTATACCGCCGGGAAGCGCACAGCTCCTGAGGAGCGTCCCCGAAACGGAACCCCCGTCATCGACGCGGACCGCGGTGGGAAGATCACCTGGCACGGCCCCGGGCAGCTGGTCGGGTATCCGGTTATTCGCCTCCGGGAGCCCGTCGACGTCGTCGGCTACGTGCGCCTCCTCGAGGGGATCCTCATCGACGCCCTCCTGGGCTTCGACATCGTCGGCTGCCGAATCTCGGGCCGTTCAGGAGTCTGGGTCGGCCCGGAGGGCCGGGAAGACAAAATCGCCGCCATCGGAATCCGCGTCGCGGAAGGAGTGACCATGCACGGCTTCGCCCTCAACTGCAACAACTCGCTCGAACCCTACGACCACATCATCGCCTGCGGGATCAAGGACGCCGGCGTCACCACCATCTCGAGAATGGTCGGCCACGACGTGAAACCGGCCGACCTCATCGCCCCCATCACGGCCCAGTTCGAGACCGTCTGGGCGGTGTCCGCGTGAGCGCGGCGCCCGAGGGACGCAAGATGCTCCGCCTTGAGATCCGCAATATGGAAACGCCGATCGAACGTAAGCCCGCCTGGATCAAGACGGTGGCGAAGATGGGACCGGAGTACCGCAAGCTCCAAAACCTGGTGAAGGGCGAAAACCTGCACACCGTGTGCCAGGAGGCCGGCTGCCCTAACATCTTCGAATGCTGGGAAGACCGCGAGGCGACCTTCCTGATCGGCGGGTCACAGTGCACGAGGCGGTGCGACTTCTGCCAGATCGATACCGGCAAACCTGCCGAGTACGACACGGATGAGCCGCGCCGCGTCGCGGAATCCGTCGTCAAGATGAATCTGCGCTACGCCACGGTGACGGGCGTCGCCCGCGACGACCTGCCCGACGAGGGCTCCTGGCTCTACGCGGAGACCATCCGGCAGATCCATCAGCAGAGTCCCGGAACCGGCGTCGAGATTCTGGTCCCGGACTTCTCCGGCAACCCGGACCACCTCGGCGAGGTCTTCTCCGCCCAGCCCGAGGTCTTCGGCCACAATGTGGAGACCGTCCCGAGAATCTTCAAGCGAATCCGGCCGGCATTCCGCTACGAACGGTCCCTGGACGTCCTCACCCAGGGCCGCGATGCGGGACTTATCACGAAATCGAATCTGATCCTGGGCATGGGCGAGGAGCGCGCGGAGGTCAGCCAGGCCCTCCAGGACCTGCATGACGCCGGGACCGACATCATCACGATCACCCAGTATCTGCGGCCGAGCGCGCGTCATCTGCCCGTGGCCCGCTGGGTGAAGCCGGAGGAGTTCGTCGAACTCAAGGAGGAAGCCGAGGCCATCGGTTTCCTTGGTGTGCTCTCCGGCCCGCTTGTGCGCTCGTCCTATCGGGCCGGCCGGCTCTGGGCCCAGTCCATGCTGGCGACCGGTCGCGAGGTTCCGCCGCAACTGCGCCACCTGGCGGACGCATCCCTCGGGTTCGCGCAGGCGGTCTCCTGATCAAAAATCGGTCACGAGACATTCGGGTGACTGGGTAGTCTTGGAACCATGGCACGCAGCAAGGACAAGACTCCCCGCCCCCCCAAGAAGCCCGGCCGCATGAAGCAAATGTGGCAGGTGTTCCAGATGACACGTCGCTACGACAAGAAGATCGTGTTGTTCATGGTTCTCGGCTTTGTGGTGCCCGTCGCGGTCGCGCTGGGACTTGCCCTTATTCTGTCCCCCGGAAGCATCCTGAATATCGTCTTGTGGACGATTTCGGGTGTGCTCACCGGAATCCTCGCCATGCTCATCATCCTGGGCCAGCGGGCCGAGAAAGCCGCATACACGCAGATCGAGGGCCAGCCCGGCGCCGTCGGCGCGGTGCTGCGCGGTTCGCTGAAGCGCGGTTGGGTGGGAAGTGAGATGCCCGTCGCCGTCAACGGCAAGACTCAGGATGCCGTGTACCGGGCTGTCGGCCGCGGCGGCGTGGTGCTGATCAGTGAAGGGCCGCGCACCCGAACGACCCGCATGCTCGAGGAAGAGCGCCGGATGGTGACCAGGCTCGGCGGCAGCATCGCCGTCACCATCATCAGCGTCGGCCCCGACGCCGATGCCGTGCCGCTGCACAAACTGGCCCGGCGCCTCACCCGGATCAAGCCCACCCTGACCAAGGCCGAGGTGCTCGCCGTGAACAACCGGTTGAATTCCATGACCAAGAAACTGCCGATCCCCAAGGGCGTCGACCCGATGAAGGCGCGTCCGCAGCGCGGAAACTAGGCTCTTCCCCTCGCGGCTCAGGCTAGGAGCGGATGAGCACCGTTCCCGCGACCTTGTCGTGGAAACCGCGCTGGTCCGAGTCCCAGACCAGAGCGGGGGCCGCCAGCCCGAGCAGCAGGGACCGCACGACGGGGCGCCACAACCCGACCCAACCCGGCTGGAGCGGAACGACCCGGAGCCCGACCAGACGGTGGCCGATGCTGCCGCCAATGGTCGGGATAAACACGATCTGGAGCCCCACGAAAATGGCGGTCACAGCGAAGCCGTTGACCACGCCGCTCGTGCTGAAGAACAGTGCCGCCGCCCCGTAGGCCAGGGCCCAGTCCAACGCGAGGGCGCCGATCCTGCGGCCGACGCGCCCCACGGAACGGGTTCCCTCGTTCGGCAGGCCGAGGCGTTCCCCCGGCCAACGGCTCGGTGGAAGTTGTCCAAAAGTGGTCGAATTCGAGGCTGCGGCAGACACGGGCTGAGTCTACCGAGCGGGCCCCGCTGTAACATGTGTGAAACATAAGCGTCACTGCCGGGTAATGGCATCCCAGTAGCCTCAAAAGAGCCGCAGCGCGCGACTTACACGTTCTATGCCCACGTCGTTTGGAGAAAAAACCGCATGTTCCGCGATTCGTCAGAAGTGCTCAAGTTCATCAAAGACACGGACGTCAAGTTCCTTGACATCCGTTTCACCGATTTGCCGGGTGTTCAGCAGCACTTCAACATCCCCGCGTCGACCGTCGATGAGGAGTTCTTCACGGTCGGGCAGATGTTCGACGGTTCGTCGATCCGCGGTTTCGCGTCGATCCACGAATCCGACATGCAGCTGATCCCGGACGTGACCACGGCCTACATCGACGCGTTCCGCACCGAGCGCACCCTCATCATGCTTTTCGACATCTACAACCCGCGCAACGGCGAGATCTATTCGAAGGACCCGCGTCAGGTTGCCAAGAAGGCCGAGAAGTACCTGGCTTCGACCGGGATCGCGGACACCGCATTCTTCGCTCCGGAGGCCGAGTTCTACATCTTCGACGATGTTCGCTACGAAGTGAACCAGCACTCCAGCTTCTACTCCGTGGACTCCAGCGAGGGTGCCTGGAACTCGGGCAAGGAAGAGGTTGGCGGGAACCTCGCCAACAAGACGCCTTTCAAGGGCGGCTACTTCCCCGTCAGCCCGGTCGACCAGCACGCCGACCTGCGCGACGACATCTGCCTCAAGCTGATTGACGCCGGACTCATCCTGGAACGCAGCCACCACGAGGTCGGCACCGGCGGCCAGGGCGAGATCAACTACCGCTTCGACACCATGGTGCACGCAGCCGACGATCTGCTCAAGTTCAAGTACATCGTCAAGAACACCTCGGCCGAGTGGGGAAAGACGGCCACCTTCATGCCGAAGCCTCTGTTCGGCGACAACGGCTCCGGCATGCACACGCACCAGTCACTGTGGGCCGACGGCAAGCCCCTTTTCTACGACGAGTCCGGCTACGGCGGACTGTCCGACGTCGCCCGCTGGTACATCGGTGGTCTGCTCAAGCACGCACCGGCCGTACTCGCCTTCACAAACCCGAGCGTCAACTCCTACCACCGTCTGGTGCCGGGGTTCGAAGCTCCCGTCAACCTCGTCTACTCGGCGGGCAACCGCTCGGCGTCCATCCGGATCCCGATCACGGGCACAAACCCGAAGGCGAAGCGCATCGAGTTCCGCGCTCCCGATGCCTCGGGCAACCCGTACCTCGCCTTCGCCGCCCAGCTGATGGCCGGACTGGACGGCATCAAGAACCGGATCGAACCGCACGAGCCGGTCGACAAGGACCTCTACGAGCTTCCGCCCGAAGAGGCCAAGAACATCCCGCAGGTTCCCGCATCGCTCGGCGAGGCCCTCGTAGCCCTCGAGAACGACCACGACTTCCTGCTTGCCGGTAACGTCTTCACGCCCGAACTGATCGAAACCTGGATCGACTACAAGCGTGAGATGGAAATCAAGCCGCTCGCGCAGCGTCCGCACCCGTTCGAGTTCGAGCTCTACTACGGCGTCTAGACCGTAGCCCCGGCAACCGGCTGGGTATAGGCAGGAGGACCTCATCCCCTCGGGGATGCGGTCCTCCTGCCTGTACCGGACCTACCCGCCGAAGGGGCCGGCGCGCTCCACCGGCCCGTAGAACAGGCGCTCGAACACCGCGCGGGCGCGGCGGGTCACCGAGAGGTATTCCTCCTCGAGCTGGTTGGCAGAGCCCGGCGGGTATTCCATCACCCGGGCGACGCCCTCGAGCTGCACGCGGTCGGTCGGGAGGACATCCGCGGTCTTGTTGGTCCAGAGGGTGATCGCGGACCGGCAGCGGGACGCGAAGAGCCACGCGGCGGTGAGAGTTTCGGCATCCGTCTCGTTGACCAGGCCCGCGGCGACGGCCGCGCGAAGGGCGCCGAGCGTCGACGAGGTGCGCAGCTCGGCGATGTCGGCCGCATGCTTCAGCTGAAGCAGCTGCACGAACCACTCCACGTCGCTCAACGACCCTCGGCCGAGCTTGAGGTGCCGGTTGGGATCGGCGCCCTGCGGCAGCCGTTCGTTTTCGACTCTGGCCTTGATCCGCTTGACCTCACGGATCGCCTGTTCGCTGATCGATGACGGATACCGCACCTCGTCGGCGACGGCCTCGAAGTCGGCCAGGAGCCGGGCGTCGCCGGCGACTCCTCTCCCCCGCAACAGCGCCTGTGCCTCCCAGGTGAGCGACCAACGCCGATAGTAGGCCTCGTAGGACTCGAGGGACCTGGCAACGGAACCGTTCTTCCCCTCAGGGCGCAGCCCGATGTCCAGGTCCAGAGGCAAGCGGTTGTCATCGGTGAGCCGCGACAATTCCTTGACGATGAACTTCGCCCGGTCGTGGGCTGCCTCGCCGGTGAGGGTGCCCGGGCGAAAGACGTACATCACGTCGGCATCCGAGCCGAACCCCAGTTCCGAGCCGCCGAACCGGCCCATGCCGATCACGGCGAATTCGATCCCGTCGGCGTCCTGACCGTCTTCGGCCCCGTCGAGCGTGGTGCCACGGATGGCGGCGAGCACCCCCTCGATGATGGTGGCGGTGACGTGGGTGAGCCCCGTCGCCAGCTCGTCGATGCTGACCTGGCCCAGGATCGCCGAGAACGCCAGCCGCAGCATTTCGCGGCGCCGGGCCGTGCGCAGGATCGAGGCGGCCGCATCCGGGCTCTCGTGCCGTGCCAGCACGGCGCGGGCCTCCTCACGGAGGGTGGCCGCGCTGCGGGGCCGCAGGTCGTCCTCGTCTTCCAGCCAGGCCACGGATTCGGGAATCGTCTCCAGGAGCTCGCCGACGAAACGGGATGAGGACAGCACCCGGGTGAGTCGCTCGGCGGCCCCGGATGAGTCGCGGAGCATGCGCAGGAACCAGTAGGTCGTACCGAGACTGTCGCTCAGGCGCCGGAACGCGAGCAGCCCGTAGTCGGGGTCGGCTCCCTCGGAGAACCATTGCAGCAGCACAGGCAGTAGATTGCGCTGAATCGTCGCCCGTCGGGACACCCCGCCGGTGAGGGCCGCGATGTGACCGAGGGCGCCCTTGGTATTGCGGAATCCGATGGCGGCCAGCCGGGCCTCGGCCTGGGCGCTGGTGAGGCCCAGCCCGCCCGCGGGAAGCGCGGCCACCGCCGACAGGAGAGGGCGGTAGAACAGGCGCTCATGCAGGCCGCGCACCCGGTGCTTGGTGTTCAGCCACCGGACGCTCAGCTGGGCGGCGTTCGGGGCGAGCCCGGTCGCCCGGGCGAGGACGCGCAGGCTCGACTCGTCGCGCGGGACAAGGTGGGTGCGCCGGAGCTTCTCCAGCTGCAGGCGGTGCTCCATCAGCCTCAGGATGCGGTACTCCTGAGCGAACTCGGCCGCTTCAGCGCGCCCGACATATCCGCTCTCGGCCAGCGCGGTCAGCGCTGGCAGGGTGCCGGCCTGCCGAACCGCCGGATCCGCCTGACCGTGCACGAGCTGCAGAAGCTGCACGGTGAACTCGATGTCGCGGAGGCCGCCGGGGCCGAGCTTCAGCTGCACGGCGACTTCGTCCTCCGGAATGTTCTTGGTGACGCGCTCGCGCATCCGCTGCACGGACTCGACGAAATTCTCCCGGCTGGCACTGGTCCACACCTTCGGGGACACCGCCGCCACATACCGGCCACCGAGCTCGAGGTCGCCCGCCAGCGGTCTGGCCTTCAGCAGCGCCTGGAACTCCCAGCTCTTCGCCCAACGGTCGTAGTAGGCCAGGTGAGACTCGAGGGATCGCACCAGGGCGCCGGACTTGCCCTCGGGACGGAGGTTCGGGTCCACTTCCCAGAGCTCGGGTTCGACGGCGGGCTGATTCAGGCCCCGCATCAGCAGGATCGCGAGCCGGGTGGCGATATCGACCGCGCGCGGCGCTTCCAGGCCGGCGGCCGGGTCACCCTCGGCGACGAAGATCACGTCGACATCACTGACGTAGTTCAGTTCGCCGGCGCCGGCCTTGCCCATGCCGATCACCGCGAGCCGGGTGGCGCGCACCTCTTCCTCCGGGAATACGCCTCGCCCCGCGACCAAACCGGTGGACATGCTCCGCGCGACGGCCAAGGAGGCCTCCAGCGCGGCGGCCGCCAGGTCGGCGAGCGTGCGGGCGACGGCGTCCAGGCCCGCGACCGGGTCGGCCTGCTCGAGGTCGTAGGCGGCCAGCTGCGCCAGGCGGCGCCGGTAGCGCACCCGCAGGGCGACCCAGCCCTCATCGTCGACGAGGCTGGCGAACCCGTCCCGGGTACCGACCGCATCCAGCAGGTCCTCGATCAGTTCCGGCAGGTCGGGAAGGGTCGTGAGCGGCTGGGCGAGAACCGTCAATTCCTCCGGATGACGCAGGAAGAACTCGGTCAGTCCGCTCGACGCGCCGACGACCCGCAGCAGCCGCTGGGTCTGCTCCGGGTGCAGCAACAACGCCCGCACCTCGTGCGGTGCCTGGCGCAGCAGCGAAACGAGGGCCGCGAGGGCGGCATCCGGGTTGGCAGTCTTGCCGAGCAGCGGCAGCAGTGCGGCCGATTCGGGTCCGCCCAGGTCACCGACCTCATCCAGCCGAAAACGCACCTCTCGTAGCTCGACGAAGCCTACCCGGGCGAGCTCGGTCAGGGTCAGCTGTTCCCGTGCCATCGGGTCTCGTCTCCCGCTGTTAGAGCATCTCGAGGTTCTTGTCGAGCTCGAAGGGAGTGACCTGCGAGCGGTACTCCTTCCACTCCTGGCGCTTGTTGAGCAGCACATAGTTGAACACGTGCTCGCCCAGCGTCTCGGCGACCAACTCGGACTCCTCCATGTACTGGATCGCGTGGTCCAGGCTCGCTGGAAGCTGCCGGTAGCCCAGGGCGCGCCGCTCGGTGTCGCTCAGGCCCCACACATTGTCCTCGGCCTCGGGGGGAAGCTCGTAGCCCTCTTCGATTCCCTTGAGCCCGGCGGCCAGCATGAGGGAGTACGCGAGGTACGGATTCGCTGCCGAGTCGATGGCCCGGTACTCGACGCGGGCGCTCTGCCCCTTATTAGGCTTGTAGAGTGGCACCCGGATCAGGGCGGACCGGTTGTTGTGACCCCAGCACACAAAGCTGGGGGCTTCGTCTCCACCCCACAGGCGCTTGTAGGAGTTCACGAACTGGTTCGTGACGGCGGTGATCTCCGGGGCATGCTTGAGCAGCCCGGCGATGAACTGGCGGCCGGTCTTGGAGAGCTGGTATTGCGCGCCCGCCTCGAAGAACGCGTTGGTGTCGCCCTCGAACAATGACAGGTGCGTGTGCATTCCTGACCCGGGGTGCTCCGACATCGGCTTCGGCATGAACGTCGCGTAGACGCCCTGCTCGATGGCCACTTCCTTGATGACCGTGCGGAAGGTCATGATGTTATCCGCCGTGGTCAGCGCATCCGCGTAGCGCAGGTCGATCTCGTTCTGACCGGGACCTGCCTCGTGGTGGCTGAATTCCACAGAAATGCCAAGGTCTTCGAGCATCCGCACCGACCGGCGGCGGAAGTCGTGGGCTGTGCCGCCGGGAACGTTGTCGAAGTAGCCGGCGTGGTCCACCGGCACGGGGCCGTTCTTGCCATACTTGGACGACTTGAGCAGGTAGAACTCAATTTCGGGGTGGGTGTAGAACGTGAAACCGCGGTCGGCTGCCTTGGCCAGCGTGCGCTTAAGCACATTTCGCGGATCGGCGACGGCCGGCTGACCGTCCGGCGTCATGATGTCGCAGAACATGCGGGCGGTCGGGTCGATCTCACCGCGCCAGGGCAGGATCTGGAACGTGGTCGGGTCCGGGTGCGCGAGCACATCCGCCTCGAACGACCGGGTGAGACCCTCGATCGCCGAACCGTCGAAACCGAGACCCTCGGCGAATGCGCCCTCGACCTCTGCGGGTGCGATGGCCACCGATTTGAGGGTGCCGACGACATCCGTGAACCAGAGTCGGATGAACTTGATTCCCCGCTCCTCGATGGTCCGAAGAACGAAGTCGCGCTGCTTGTCCATTCACGCCCTTTCTTGTCGCTCCCTAGGCTACTGTCTGGCGCCGGCTCTCGGGCGAAACCGGCCGCCGATCGGCCTGAACGCGCCTTGACTACACTTGAGGCATGCCAGAGTCGACCGTTCCGGATGAACCCCAGCCCGTCAGCGAGCTGAATCCCTTCGTTTCCGTGCAGTCCGGACCCAAACGGGTGCGCACGCGCCATTTTCACAACGCCAAGCAGCAGGGCATCCCGATAACGGGGCTCACCAGCTACGACATGCTCACGGCCCAGATCTTCGACCAGGCCGGCATCGACTTCCTGCTCGTGGGCGATTCGGCCGGTAACAACGTGTTCGGCTACGAGACCACCCTTCCGGTGACGGTCGACGAACTCATCCCGCTCACCCGGGCCGTCGCGCGCGCCGTGACCCGCGCACTCGTCGTCGCGGACATGCCCTTCGGTTCGTACGAGACCGGCCAGAGCGAGGCCCTGCACACCGCCGTGCGTTTCATGAAGGAAGCGCAGGCCCACGCGGTCAAGCTTGAGGGCGGGGTTCGCAGCCACAAGCAGATCAAGCGCATCGTGTCATCGGGGATCCCCGTGATGGGGCATGTCGGCTTCACCCCTCAGAGCGAGCACGGGCTGGGCGGACACATGATCCAGGGCCGCGGCGAGGCCGCGGATCAGCTGATCGAAGACGCCCTCGCGGTGCAGGACGCCGGCGCCTTCGCGGTCGTGCTCGAGATGGTCCCGGCGACGGTCGCGGCACTGGTCACCGCACGGCTCGACATCCCCACGATCGGGGTGGGTGCTGGGCCCGACGTAGACGGCCAGCTGTTGGTATGGACGGATTTCGCCGGCATGACCGAGGGTCGGGTGCCCCGATTCGTTCGGCAGTACGCCAACCTGCGCGGCGTGCTGACGGATGCTGTGCACCGGTTCAAGGACGACGTCGACTCCGGCGCGTACCCCGGGCCGGAACACAGCTACGAGTAAAACTCGCCGCTCGCGGGACTAGCGATCGTTCTCGGCCTCTTCCGCGGCCCATTTGGCGCTGTTCGCGCGCAGCTTCTCCAGCGCGTGGACGGCCTCCTCCCGGGTGGCGAACGGCCCGACGCGGTCCGCGGAGGGGGACTGCATCCCCTGTTCGACCGCGCCCGTGCGCATGTTGTACCAGAACTGTCGATCGGTGCCTTCGGACATAAGCTTGATCCTATGCCTAAGGATTCTGTTGGTCACCTCCTCCCGGGCGCGGTTTCTCCGCTCCGCTCCGTTCCCCGCCACATCGTGCGCCCGGAGTACGTCGGCAAGGGAATGCCCTCGCCCTACACAGGATCGAATCTGTACTCCTCCGAGCGCATCGAGCTGATCCGGGAATCAGGCCGGATTGCGGCCGGGGCCATCGAAGCGGTCGCACAGGCCATCCGCCCCGGCGTGACGACAGAGGAACTCGACCGGATCGGCCACGAGTTCATGATCGAGCGTGACGCCTACCCGTCGACGCTCGGCTATCGGGGGTTCCCCAAATCACTGTGCAGTTCCGTGAACGAGGTCATCTGCCACGGCATCCCGGACGACACCGTTCTTGAGAACGGCGACATCGTCAACATAGACATCACCGCCTACAAAAACGGTGTGCACGGCGACACGAACGCCACCTTCATTGTCGGCGAGGCACGGGACGAGGTCAGGCTTCTCGTCGAACGCACCCGGGAGGCTCTCGCCCGCGGTATCAGGGCCGTCGCTCCCGGACGCCAGGTGAACGTGATCGGCCGCGCCATCGAGTCCTACGCCAAGAGGTTCGGCTATGGGGTCGTTCGGGACTTCACCGGACACGGCGTCGGCGAGGCCTTCCACTCCGGCCTGATCATCCCGCACTACGACTCCGCTCCCGTCTACGACACCGTGATGGAGGTCGGCATGGTCTTCACGATCGAACCGATGCTCACCCTGGGCGGGACCGACTGGGACATGTGGGCGGATGACTGGACCGTGACGACCCGGGACAAGAGCATCACCGCCCAGTTCGAGCACACCCTCGTGGTGACCGACCGCGGCGCCGAGATCCTCACCCTCTCCTGACAACCGGTAGGTTTTGACTATGAGTTCAACCATGGCCATCGGCATTGACATTGGCGGCACCGGGATCAAGGGAGCGGTGGTCGATCTGTCCACCGGCAAGCTCCTGTCCGATCGTGTGAAGCTTCCCACGCCTAAAGGCGGCCGACCAGCCGACATCATCGAAACGACCAGGACCCTCCTGACAACCGTTTCCGCCGAGGAGGGTGCCGGCGCGCTGCCGGTGGGCATCTGCTTCCCCGCCGTCGTCAAGAACGGCCACACCATGTCGGCCGCCAACGTCTCGGACAAGTGGATCGGCCTCTCCGCCGAGAATCTCTTCCAGAAGGGTCTCGGCCAGCCCATTCACTTCGTGAACGACGCGGATTCCGCCGGCTACGCGGAGGCGCAGTTCGGCGCGGCGAAGGGGGTGAAGGGAGTGGTCATCATGACGACCCTCGGCACCGGAATCGGAACCGCACTGCTCAACGACGGTTTGCTGGTGCCGAACACCGAACTCGGCCATCTGCAGATCGAGGGCGTCGACTACGAAACCAAGGCCGCGTACTCCGCCAAGGAGCGGGAGAACCTGAGCTGGGAAAAATGGGCCGGTCGGCTGCAGAAGTACTACTCGACCTTGGAAGCACTGTTCTCGCCGGACCTCTTCATCGTCGGCGGCGGCGTGTCCAAGCACCACCAGGACTTCCTGCCCCTTCTGCGACTGAAGACAGCCGTCATCCCGGCCGTGCATCGCAACAACGCGGGAATCCTCGGGGCCGCCGCACTCGCCGTCAAGCATCAGGACTGACCTGCCCGGGGCGGCAGAGCACCCGGGCGCAGAACCCGGCGGCCGGAAGGTGGAATGGGCCGGCTATTACGCCGGGTTCTGTCCCGATGCCGTAGCACCCTGGACGGCCATCTATCTCGGGACTACGTTGCCGCAGCCCTCTAGCGGTCTACCCGGAAACTCGGCGAGCCGCCTTGGCGTTTCCTGTCTGACCTTGCTCCGGACGAGGTTTACCTAGCCGACCAGGTCACCCTGGCCTCTGGTGGTCTCTTACACCACCGTTTCACCCTTACCACCGGCCGAAACCGGAGGCGGTCTACTTTCTGTGGCACTGTCTCGCGGGTTACCCCGGGTGGGCGTTACCCACCATCCTGCTCTGCGGAGCCCGGACGTTCCTCGGCATCCGCTGACCCGAAGGTAGCGGATGACGCGACCGTCTTGCCGACCCATTCCACAGTCCAGAATACAGGCCGCCGGCGGGGCCCGGCTCCACCTAGATCCCGGACTCCTCCGTGCGAACCAGGATCGCCCCGCAGTCCGGGCAGAACAGGACCTCGTCGGCCGGCGAGGAACGCACGGCATCGAGGTCGCTGCCGGTGAGCGTCATCGTGCAGCCGCTGCAGGTGCGCGCCCGCAACAGGGCAGCGGCGTTGCCCCGCCCCGTCACGAAGCGCTTCTCGTACAGCGTGGCGAGGTCCTCGGCGACGCTGCCGGCGACGGCGGCCCGGTCCCGGCGGAGTTCGCCGAGCTGCCGGTTCAGATCGGCGAGGCTTTCGTTGCGCGCCTGCTCGGCGTCGTGGATCCGGAGCGCGATCGCGTCCCGCTCCGCCTCCACCGCGGAGACGGTCGCATCGCTCTCCTCGAGCCGTTCCATCACCGCGATCTCGATCTCCTCGAGCGCCAGGAGGCGCTTGCGCAGCGCCGCAAGCTCCGTCTCCAAAGCCTGCACGTCTTTCACCGAGGAAGTGTGCTGAACCCGGTCGGTGTCCCGCGCGATGCGCTTCTCGACCACTTCGACGTCGGATTCGATCCGCGCCAGCTCGGTGCGCACGTCATCACGTTCGCCGGCGCGGGTGCCGAAGGCCATCCGGGTGGTGTCGAACAGCGTGGTGAGTTCCCGGATCTCGGCGTGCTGGGGCAGGGCCTTCGTCTGATGCTCGACCTGCTGCAGCCGGATGTCGAGAGCCTGAAGCCGGAGAAGCTCTTTCTGTTCTACTGGGGATGCCTTCACGATGTCCTGACCTTTGCGAATAGAAATATGAACGAGCGTTGGGGGTGGATCCGAACTTCATCGGCAGGCTACTGCACGATCGCGAAGTCCCAGGGATCCGTGCGCAGGGAACTGCTGGTGATGCGCACACCGGGCAGAAGAGCCCGCAGCTGTTCGGCGGCCGGCTCGATCCAGAGCCATTCACTGGCCCAGTGCGACACGTCGATCAGGGCAGGGGTGCCCCCCGACAGCCCGGACTGCTCACGGGCCTCCGACGCCGGGTGGTGACGGAGGTCGGAGGTGATATAGACGTCGGACGCCTGCACGGCGGGATGAGGGAGAAGGGAATCGCCTGCACCACCGCAGAGCGAGACGGTTTTGACGACACTGCCGTACTCCCCCGAGACCCGGACGCCGGTGGCGGTCGCCGGCAGGAGCTGGGCGAGCCGGTGGGCCAGTTGGCCCAGGGTGGTCGGGTGCGCGAGCCGGCCGACCCGGCCGATTCCCGTTCCCGCCGCGGCGCCCGCCGTGATGGGGGTTGCGTCAATGAGGCCGAGTCGGGTGGCGAGGATGTCCGAGACGCCGTCTACGACGACATCCGCGTTGGTGTGGGCCGCAAGGAGAGCGCAATTCGCTCGGATCAGACGACCGATCAGGGCGCCCTTGTAACGGTCTTCGGCGACCGACGTGACGCCGCGCAGCAGGAGCGGATGGTGCACCAGGAGCAGGTCTGCGTCATGTCCGACCGCCTCGTCCACGGTCGCGGAGACGGCGTCCACGGCCAGGTGGATCGATTCGACGGGCTGGCCGGGGTTGCCGCAGACCAGACCCGGGGCGTCCCAGACTTCGGCACCGGACAACGGCCACAGTTCATGGATGATCCGACTGACATCGGCGAGTGAGACGGGCACCTCGTCAGCCTACCGGTGACGAGGCGGTGCGCCCTCCTGACGACGGTTGACCGGAATTCCGAGGAACTGCAAGCGCGGTCACCGCCACCAGAACCAGCCCGAGCCCGGCCCAGCCGGACGGTGGCAACCGCTCGCCGACGATCAGGACCGCCAGCAGCGTAGCCACGAGAGGTTCGACCAGAGTGAGGCTGGTCGCCGTGCTGCCGCAGACCGTGCGCGGGCCGCGGCCGAAGAGCAGATAGGCGACGAACATGGGCCCGATCGCGCGAGCAGCCCGAGCAGAACGCCCAGAGGAGCGGACCCGGCGGCCTGGTCCGACTGCCGGCCGGTGATCAGCAGAATCGTGCCGAGCAGAGCCACCAGTGTGCACAGTGTCCAGAGCCGTGTGACTGCCCTTGGTCGCCAGCGGGCTGGCGCTGACGGGCAGGAAGTGCGCGGCCGTGCCCGTCGTTCCCCAGAGCAGCGCAGCCAGAAAGATGGGGGCCACGCCGAGCCGGCTCGTGACGGTTCGCGGCGGCGTCACCATCCGAGAGTGCCGGGAGCCCCCTTGAACGGTCCGACGACCCGGGAGGTGATCCAGCCGCCGTAGAAGTCGCCCGGCTGAGGCAGCACCGCTTCCCCGTTCACGGTAACGAGGTCCATCCGTCCGGGGTACAGCGCGACGCGGTTCGCCAGATCCTCGAAGCCCCGCGTCGGCGACGGGTAGTACCACCCGGCCGCCTCCTCCACACGCCCCGGGGTGACCACGCTCAGGTACGACGCCTCGCCCTTGTACTCGCAGTACGATCGGCCGGTCACCGGTTCGAGGCTCCCCGCCCGGAACGCGGAGCGCGGCAGGTAGTAGACCGGCGGATGGCTGGTCTCGAGCACCCGGACGGCATCGTCGGTGTCGACCAGGACCAGGCCACCGAGGGTGACGACGACCCGGTCGGCACTCGTCTCCACGCGAGGCGGTCGCGGGTAATCCCAGACCGATTCCTGGCCGGGTCCGGGCACAACCCGGTTAGTGCGAAACGGCTTCATCCGGCCAGCGTACCGGGAGCGGCCGGGTGAATTCGAACATTGGACGAACCCTCCTGGCGCTGCAACTCCACCCCGAAGACGGCGGCCTGGGTGCGGCGCTCCATGCCGAGTTTGCTGAGCACCCCCGACACATAGTTCTTCACCGTCTTCTCCGCCAGGTCAAGGTGCTCGCCGATCTGGCGGTTGGTGAGGCCCCGGGAGATCAGATCGAGGACTTGCCGTTCCCGCGTCGTCAGCGCGCGGGCGGCAGGGTCGCCTCGGTCCAGCCCCAACGAGGTTGCCACCCGGCCGGCCAGCAGCGGGGTGAGCAGCGACTCCCCCCCTGCCACACGCCGGATTCCCTGCACCAGGCGATCACCGCGGATGTCCTTCAAGACATAGCCGGACGCCCCAGCCAGGACGGCGGCGCGGCTGGCCATGTCGTCGTCGAACGCCGTGAGCATCAGGCACCGGATGCCGGGATCCCTCCCCCGGATGTCCCGGCAGGCGTCGATGCCGCTTCCGTCGGGCAGCCTCACGTCAAGGACCACGACGTCCGGCCGGGTGGCGGCGACCCTCGCCACGGCCTGCCGCCTCGTTGCCGCCTCCCCCACCACTTCCAGGTCAGCTTCGGCGTTGATCAGGGCAGCCAGGCCGATACGGACGACGTCGTGGTCGTCGACCACGAACACGCGCGTCATCGGGAAGTCTCTGCGGAAGCGTCGCTCACGCGCGCCGTCCAACGCAGTTCGGCACCGCGCGGCGCCCGGTCGCGCAGCGACACCATCCCCTGCCAGCGTTCGGCTCTGACCGCCAGATTAGCGACGCCGCTGCGCCGACTTGCGCCGGTCAGACCGACGCCGGTGTCGCCGATCTCGACCGTGAGGATGTGCGCTGCGACCGAGACGCGCACTTCAGCCTCCCGGGTTCCGGAGTGCCGGACCACGTTGGTCAGCCCCTCGCGCACGACCGCCACGACATCATCAGCCAGCGAGGTGGAAACGAGCAGATCGATCGCCCCGGAGAACACCACCCGCGGCGGGTGCGCAAAGAGAGGTCCGACCTCGTCGAGCAGGTCGACGATGCTGCGGCGAAGCCCGTGCCGGTCGGGGTCCGCCTGCGTCGACAACCCGAAGATCGCGGTGCGGAGGTCGGCGATGACCGCGTCGAGCGCTCCCACCTGGTCGGCCAGCCGCCGCCTGAACACCGGGTCGGCGGTCATCCCGCCGAGGGCGCGCACGGCGAGCCCGACAGCGAAGACCCGCTGAATGACCCGGTCGTGCAGCTCACGTGCGATCCGGTCGCGATCGGTGAGCACCGCCAGACGCGCCCGGTCCGTGCTGCTCCGCTCGAGGTGGCGGCCCGCATATGCCAGTCGGGCGAAATCGACGGCCGAATCGAGGTCCACGGCAGTAAACGGGGGCGCCCCGCTGGGCCGGGAGGCCGTGAGCACCACTGCGGGCGGGCCGGTTTCCCCGGCTTTGCCCAGCGGGACCACCAGGGTCGACCCGAGTATCAGGAGCGACTCGGGGCCCGCAGCCTCGCGCTCTTCCCGGCCGACGAGGACCGGCCGGCCGGTGGCCATCGCCCGGCCGCAGAGGCTCCCCGCCACGGGGAAGGCCAGGCCGTCCAACGGTCGAGTGGCGCTGCCATGAGCCGCGTGGACGACAAAACCGTCCCCCACGCCCGAATCAACACCAGGCGGCCCGATGACGCAGACTAGGTCCGCATCCGCAGCCGACGCGAAGATGTCTGCCAGCAACATCAGCGGGTCACCCGTTCGCTCACCCCGCAAACCCTCGATGAAATCGGCGGATGCGGCCACCCACCGCGACCGGCGCGGGAGGGGCAGGTGCGCCGGCAGGTCGATCACTGTCTCCGAGCGAGCCTCGGGACGTTCGTTCAGGGTGACCGGGATAGTTTCGTGGGGCATGACCGAGGACCGCCTCTCGTCTGGTAGCGGGGATACTACCCGCACGGGACCTTCGGCCCTGTCCCGGTCCGGCAGGCACTGCGATCATAACGTGGGGCGGTCTGTTCGGTGCGATTCCACCCCAGAGCAGGAGTCACACCCATGGTTGAAAAAGTGATCGTCGCCATTGACGGTGGGGCCGCGAGCAAGGCGGCCCTGGAGTGGGCCCTCGACCGGGTCGTGACGCTCGAACGGATGCAGGGCACGCCCGTGCAACTCGAACTCACCACGGTGGTGGAGCTGGGCTGGTACCCCGCTGAGGGATCGGACTATTCCAGTCAGCCTGCCTACGAGCGCCCGCTCGCGGAAGCCCTTCGACGGGTCGAACAGGTGGCACCCTCCTGCCGGAAGACGAGCTACATCCGCCATGGCGTCCCGGTCGATGAGCTGGCGCGGGCATCGGCGACCGCCGACCTTCTGGTCATCGGCACGAACAAGACCGGTGTTCTCGCCGGGACGGTCTTCGGCACCCTTCCCCTTCGCCTCGCGGCCCACGCCCGATGCCCCGTCGTCGTCGTCCCCGTCAACTGGCAGGCACGTGGCGGCCACATCGTCGTGGGCATGGAGAACGACGTCACGGCCCTGGTCGCCGTTGACTTCGCGGCCCGCGAAGCCGAGCGTTACAAACTCCCTCTCGATATCGTCCACGCCTGGACCATTCCCGCGACCGTGGCCGTCGAATACGGTGCCGTCCTGCCCTACGAGGAGATACGGGACGCCCACGCGCGCATCCAGTCGGGGGCAACGAGGAGGGTTCGCGACGCGCATCCGGCGCTGCATATCGCCGAGGTTCTGAAACAGGGCACCGCGGCATCCGTGCTCGTGAATGCCTCCCAAACGGCGTCCCTCGTCGTCGTCGGCACACACGGCCGGGGTGCCGTCGGCAGCCTCTTTCTCGGTTCGGTCAGCCACGACGTGCTGATGAACCTGCCGTGCCCGGTCGCTGTGGTCCCCCGCCCGGCCGGTGAACACGCCGAGTCCCGACCGGACTCCACGGAAGGTGTGAAGAAGCGGTGAACACCTCCTACATCGGATTCGACGGGTCGCCCGTGGTCCTGGTGCACGTCGTCGACGATGAGTGGGGGCTGCTGGGTCCCGACGACGCAAGGGAGGCCGAGCGCCGGGCGAGCAGTCTGCTCACGCAGGAGATCACCGCGGCGAAGACGCATCCCGGGCTGGACATCGGCGCGCTCGTCCTGCGCGGGTCTCCCGCCTGGACGCTCGCCGCGGTGCCGACATCCGACGATGTTTTGGTCGTCGGAACCCACAAGACCGGTTCCCTGAGCGGACGCGTGCTCGGCTCGCGCAGCGTTCAGATCGCCGCGGCGGCCGGCTGCACCGTCGCCGCGGTGCCGGAATCGACCTCAGACAGCCGAAGCGGAGTCGTCGTGGATGTCGACCGTTTCGAGGGATCCACCTCGGCCGTCATTCCCGGCGCCCAGGAGGCGCGCCGCCTTGGCCACGAACTCATCCTCGTGCATGCGCCCTCGACTTTGCGTGCGGAGCCCGGAGCTCGCGACTGCCGCGACCCCCGGCGCGTTCGTGAATCCCCGGCTGGTGCACCGGCCGCCGGCCGAGGCTCTGCTCGATGTCGGCAGCGAGGCTGCCATACCGTGCTCAGAGTTTCACATCCGAGGCCCGTGACCCAGTCGGTGATCGATTCAGTCACCCACGACGTCCTGATGAACATCAACGTGCCTGTGCTGATCGCCCGGTCCGACTGACACCCTCCGATTCGCACGCTCCGATGCGAGCGCTGTGGACAACTTAGACGGGTTCGCTGATCGGTCCGGTCTCGGTGCCGGCGACCCTGATCACAGCGACTGGGCAGGGCATGGTCAAAACGATCACATGACTGACCGAACCCAGCCAGAAGCGAGCGAACCCGTGGCGACCGTGGCTGCCCACAACGAGAAGCCGCGCACCGGTCGCCGCCGACACAAGTGCGTCCACCGGCAACCCGAGGTCGAGCCGCAGGTCGAGCACCAGGTCCGGATAGCGTTCGGCCAGTCCCACCACCGCTACGGAGAGGACCAGGCGGTCCGCCTCATCGGGCACCATCGGCCAGTCGATCATGGCGCGCTCTTCGGTCCAAGGGGCCGGCGCACTCCAGCAGTACAGCGCCGTCAACCGCTCGCCCAGGCGGTCCGCCTGATCCGCGGCGAATGTCACAGCGGCGAGGGATGCCTCGGAACCGTCCACCCCGACGACGACGCCGGTGCCGCGCTGTTCCTCCCGCTCGGGCACGGCGACGACGGAACCGGCGGCGTAAGCCGCGATCTGCGCGGCTTGGGTGCTGAAGACATAGTCCCGAAACCGGCCCAGGGCATGCGAGCCCACGACGAGGAGTTGCGCGCCGACGGCCCAGTCGGTGAGGGCCCCGGTGGGCGAGCCCTCGAGGACCGTCGTGCGAAAAGTCAGGTCAGGAGCGACACTGCGGGCCTCCTCACCCTCACGGGCGAGCAGCAGTTCGGCCTGCTCGCGGGCCGAGTGCAGAAACCCGGCTGGGGTCGTGCCGAAGGTCGCGTCGACGACGTGCACCAACTCGATCTCCAGGCTCCGGGGACGCGCATAGTCGAGCGCCCACCGGAGCGCAGCCCGAGCCGGCGGCCGACCGCTGACGCCCACTACAACACGGTTGTCCACGACGACCTCCTCCGCTCCCCGTCACAGCGGGCAGAACGGGGTCTACGATGTCGCGCGCCGATCCGACAGAACAGGGCCGAAAGTCCCGGCGTCGGTCAGGACGTCAGTAGTCGAACTCGTCGAACTGTGGCGAATCCAGCCCGTCGCCCGTCCACGAGGCTCGGCCCGAGGCCATGCCGACCAGGGCCTTATGGCGGAGAGTGTCCACCGTCTCCGGCTCCAACAGCTCTGACCGTGCGGAACCGGCAGTAACGCAGACCAATTGGCCGGATCCGCCGATCAGGATCTGGATGCGACCCAGCAGGCCCGTCTCTTTGACGATCGGGATGTCGACGACATCGACCTGGGGACGGAGACTCAACGCCTCGGCATAGTGCATGACGGCATCCGCAAGGTCATCGCCCGTGATGACCGATCCGCCGGGGTGAAATAGACGCTTCATGGTAGACCCCTGATTGTTCACGAAATGGACATGTGCAGCCAAGGTCTGGGGCATATTCTGATACTAGACCGTGCGGGGTTTACAGGTCGAGGGTTCGGTTCACAACCTGTTCGGCAACCTCGACCAGCCACTGGCCGTTGTCGCGGGCATATTGACGCAGGATCGCGAAGGCCTCTTCCATGTCGACGGTGTGGGTGAAAGCGACGACGCCCTCGGCCTGCTCGATCAGAACGCGGCTACTGAGCGCGCGTTGCAGCTACGCCCGAGCCACGCCGCTCTCCCTGATGGCGCGTTCCTGAAGAATGCCGATGGTGGCGGTGTCGGCCAGCGCCTGGACCGTGCGCAGGTCCTCCGCTCCCAGACCGCCGAGGCGATCCCAGAAGACATTGAGCGATCCGATGGTCGTCGCTCGCAGCCGCAGGGGGACCGAATGCATCGACTTGAAGCCAAGTTCGAGCGCTCCCGCCCGGAACCGTGGCCATGCCGGGGCGAGGACATCGAGGTCGGGAATGGCCACGGGTAGCCGGTCGTGTAGCACTCGACGCACGGCCCATTGCCGGCCCGCAGCTGCAGTATCTCAATCAGGCGACTTCGTTCGTCGGTTGAGGCCACGACCTCGAGATCGTTGTCGTTGTCGTTGTCGTTGTAAGCGGAGAGGATGATCCCGACCGCGGACGCCCCGAAGAGTGTGGCGCAGGTCTCTACGAGTGTGTGCAGCAGGTCGACGACGTCGTACCCGACGACAAGCGGGTCGGCCAGCATGACGAAGGTCTCAACCAACTGACCTTCACGTGTTCTGGTCACCATAATTCCATCCCAGCACCCGTCTAATTCTGAAGTAAAAATCAACCCTTCGCGCCACAACATCGTCCGCTACCTCGCGGACCGTGCGCGCGTGGGAGTGCGGGGGCGGCGGGAGTACAGGTCAACCGCTCCGATGTCCGACGTTCGGACGTTCCGACGTTCCGACGACCATCGGGAACGCGAACACGCCTTCGACGTCGCTCGCGCACACGGTTTCGGTGCCGAACGGTGCGCCGAGGGTGGAGATCGCCACGCCGGTGACGGGCAGCACCCGCAGGAACGGCGAACACAGGTGCGTGCTGTTCAGGTGCGTGCTGTTCAGGTGCGTGCTGTTCAGGTGCGCGTTGCGCAACTCCTCGACGGCGAGGCGGAACGATTGACGGTCAGACCGGGACATGACGACGTTCACCCCCCCCAGGGCATCCGTTACTCGGATCGAAATTACTCGCATCGAAGTCGCTCGCGCGTGAGTGTGAACGGTGCCTTCACGACCATTCGGCTCCGCGGGAAAGCAACGATTATTCCGCGGCGGGCAGCGACTTTCTCAGTCACGCCGTTTCCAGCGTATCGCGCGGAACCCGGCTCCGTAGAGCTATTGAAGAACCTGCGTCCGACCTTTGCACGCACCGAGGATCGGTCACGGCCGGATGGGGCGTAGGCCGAGTCAGTCGGCGAACCTGCGCAGCATCTCCAGCACGACCGCGGCCGAGCGGTCGGCCGCGTCGTCGATGTGGGTGAGGTGATCGTCAACCGGTCCGCACAGGTCGGAGATGCCGCGGACCGCCACGAACGGTACGCCATGAGCGAAGCAGGTTTGAGCAGCGCCCACGGATTCCATGTCGGTGGCGAGAACCCCGGGGAACAGCACGCGGAGGCTCTCTGCGCGCTCCACGCTCACGAAGGCGTCGTTGGAGACCAGCAGCCCGCGGCGCACGACCAGCGCCGATCCGTCGGGCATCCGGGCAGCCGACTCGGCGCCGCGCAGCGCCTCAGTCGCGCCCTCGTAGCGAGCCGGCATGCCGGGCACCTGGCCGAGCGCGTACCCGAAGACGCGTGCGTCAGCGTCGCTGTTGAGGTATTCGCTCCCGATGACCACCTCGCCCACCCGCACCTGGGCGCCCACCCCGCCGGCCGAACCCGCGCTGATCACCAGCGGCGACGCCTCGGGGTCCTCGGCGCGCACAAAGAGCAGTGCGGATGTCGTCCCACCGGCCGCGTTGACCAGCCCGATGCCGCTCTGCACGAGCAGCACTTCACGCCCGGCCAAGGTGAGGCGGTGCCGGCGGGCCCTGCCGATGGCGACCGGCGGCGCGGAAGCGGTGGCCGCCGCCAGGAACGGAGCAGCCTCCTCCTCCATCGCGACCAGAATGATCGCGTCGACGGTCGTCATGCGGTGACGGTGGCCCAGGCGCCGCGGGCGGCCAGGAAGACCTTCACGGCGTCCTGGGCGGCTGCCAACGAGTGGTTGGCTCCCCAACCGCACTGAACCTCGTTGGCGGCGGGCACCTCGGTGGCGCCGAGGATGTCGGTCATGGTGGCCTCGATCAACTCGAGGACCTCGGCGTACTCCGGCTGCCCCTGCAGAATGAGGTAGAAACCGGTTTGACAGCCCATCGGAGAGAAGTCGATGACTCGGGTGGAATGGTTGCGGGAGTGCTCGGCGAAGAGGTGCTCGATCGAGTGCACTGCCGGCATCTCCAGGTGAAGGACGTTGGGCTGGGTGAAGCGCACGTCGTACTTCACGATGGTGTCCCCCTGCGGCAGCATCTTGGTATCGGCCAGGCGCACGTAGGGTGCGACAACCGTGCGGTGATCGAGGTTGAACGATTCGACGTTCATGCGTGGCTGATTCACGTGTTCTCCCTGGAAGCTGTCGTGGCACTCGGCTGGGGCTCGTTCGCAACGGACGTGATCAGGGGTTTATGTGTGGGCCCTACCGGGCTCGAACCGATGACATCCACGGTGTAAACGTGGCGCTCTACCAACTGAGCTAAAGGCCCCTGACGCAACGGCCGGTGAAGGCCGTATTTCATCATACAGATTCTGCGCGCCGGGTGGACCGCGGCCGGGTTCAAGTCGGCTGGAGTTCGCCGATCGCAGCCCGGTAGGCCTCCAACGACCGGGGCTCGCCCGGCGCGGTGATGAAGCTGGCCCGGATGATCCCCTCAGGGTCGATCAAGAACGTGGCCCGGTTCGCAAAGCCCTTTTGCTCGAGGAACACCCCGTATTCCTTAGCGACCGCACCGTGCGGCCAGAAGTCGGCCAGGAGGTCGAAGGTGTACCGTTCCTGTTCCCCCCAGGCACGCAGGGCGTGACGGGAATCGACCGAGATGCCGAGCAGTTCCACCTCGTTGGCGACGAACAACGACAGGTTGTCCCGCAGCTCGCACAACTCGCCACTGCAGATTCCCGAGAACGCGAGGGGGAAGAAGACCAGGGCGACCGACTTCTTCCCGCGGAACTCGCTGAGCTGCACCCGCTCGCCGAACTGGTTGAAGAGCTCGAAATCAGGAGCCTGGGTGTCATTTTCCAACGCCATGGAGCGCTTCCTTTCGTGCGCCCACGGGAACGATGCAAGGCGACGCCACAGCCTAGCCCCGCCTTCTGCCGGAACCAAGATGAGCGTCCCAAGGGACCCTCGATTCCCGGCCCGAACGGCGCTCACCGACCGCGCACAAACCGAAGGCAAAATCTGTAGGCTTGCGTGGTGCCATCGGTCGTGATCCGACCGTCATCCGGCACCGCTAACTTGGCAGGTTCGCTTCGATGGTCTGCCCAACAGAGAGAGGTCGAGTGTGACTGTCAACGACCAGGACCCGTATTCGGTCAACAGCACGGATGCGGACCCGGAGGAAACCGCCGAATGGTCGGAATCGCTGGACGCGCTCGTATCGGCCCACGGTCACCAGCGTGGTCGGGAGATCATGCTGACGCTCCTGAAACGCTCCAAGGAACTGCACCTCGGCGTGCCCATGGTGCCGACCACGGACTACATCAATACCATCGCGGCCGGCAATGAACCCGACTTCCCTGGCGACGAAGACATCGAGCGCCGCTACCGCGCCTGGATACGCTGGAACGCCGCCGTTCTCGTGCACCGTGCTCAGCGCCCCGGCATCTCCGTCGGCGGCCACATCTCGACCTATGCATCCTCCGCTGCCCTCTACGAGGTCGGCTTCAACCACTTCTTCCGCGGCCAGGACCACCCGGGCGGCGGAGACCAGATCTTCATCCAGGGCCATGCCTCCCCCGGAACCTACGCGCGGGCCTTCCTCGAGGGCCGCCTGAGCACCGACCAACTCGACGGATTCCGCCAGGAGAAGTCCCACGGCCCCAACGGGCTGTCCTCCTACCCGCACCCGCGACTGATGCCGGAATTTTGGCAGTTCCCGACGGTCTCCATGGGACTCGGCCCGATCAACGCCATCTACCAGGCGCAAACCAACCGGTACCTCACCAACCGCGGGATCAAGGACGCCAGCGACCAGCAGGTCTGGGCGTTTCTCGGCGACGGCGAGATGGACGAGGTCGAGAGCCGCGGGCAGCTGCAGGTTGCCGCCAACGAGGGTCTCGACAACCTCAATTTCATCGTCAACTGCAACCTCCAGCGCCTCGACGGCCCGGTACGCGGCAACGGCAAGATCATCCAGGAACTGGAAAGCTTCTTCCGCGGCGCCGGCTGGAACGTCATCAAGGTCGTCTGGGGTCGCGAGTGGGACGAGCTGCTCTCCCGCGACACCGATGGCGCCCTGCGCGACCTGATGAACGCCACCCCCGACGGCGACTACCAGACTTACAAGGCCGAGAGCGGTGCGTACGTGCGTGAGCACTTCTTCGGCCGCGACCCCCGCGCGCTCAAGCTCGTCGAGGGTTACACCGACGACGACATCTGGAACCTCAAGCGCGGTGGCCACGACTACCGCAAGGTCTACGCGGCATTCAAGGCCGCATCCGAGCACAAGGGCCAGCCGACCGTTATCCTGGCCAAGACGGTCAAGGGTTACGCCCTCGGCCCGAGCTTCGAGGGCCGCAACGCGACCCACCAGATGAAGAAGTTCACCCTCGACAACCTCAAGACGTTCCGCGACAGCACCCACATGCCGATCACGGATGCCCAGCTCGAGGAGAACCCCTACCTCCCGCCGTACTTCAAGCCGGACGAGGACGATGAGGCGATCCAGTACCTGCATGAGCGCCGCCGCGCGCTCGGCGGGTACGTGCCGGAGCGTCGCAGCAAGTACACGCAGATTACCCTGCCGGGCGACGCGACCTACGCCCCCACCAAGAAGGGTTCCGGCACGCAGGAGATCGCGACCACGATGGCCTTCGTACGGCTGCTCAAGGAACTGCTGCGCGCCAAGGACTTCGGACACCGCATCGTGCCGATCATCCCGGACGAGGCTCGCACCTTCGGCATCGACGCGTTCTTCCCGAACGCCAAGATCTACAACCCCAGCGGCCAGCAGTACACCTCGGTCGACCACGCGCAGCTTTTGGCGTATAAGGAGAGCCCGCAGGGCCAGATCCTGCACGTGGGGATCAACGAAGCCGGCGCGATGGCTGCTTTCACCAACGTGGGCACGTCGTACGCAACGCAGGGTGAGCCGCTCATCCCGATCTACGTCTTCTACTCGATGTTCGGCTTCCAGCGCACGGGCGACGCCATGTGGGCCGCGGGCGATCAGATGACCCGCGGGTTCATGATCGGCGCAACCGCCGGACGCACCACCCTCACCGGCGAAGGCCTGCAGCACGCCGACGGCCACTCGCCGTTGCTGGCCTCGACGAACCCCGCCGTGGTCTCGTACGACCCGGCCTACGGCTACGAGATCGGGCACATCGTGCGGTCGGGACTCGAGCGGATGTACGGAGGAACGCACGCCGACCCCAACGTCATGTACTACATCACGGTCTACAACGAGCCGCAGGTGCAGCCGCGCGAGCCCGACGACGTGGACGTGGACGGCATCGTGCGCGGCATCCACCGCGTCAGCGTGTCCGATGTGTCCGGTCCGAAGGCGCAGCTGTTGGCCTCCGGCGTCTCCGTGCCCTGGGCGCTCGAGGCCCAAGCCCTTTTGGCCGAGGACTGGGGAGTGTCCGCCGACGTCTGGTCGGTCACCTCCTGGGCCGAACTGCGTCGCGATGGCATCGCGGTCGAGGAACACAACTTCCTCTACCCGGACGACGCGCCGCAGATCCCCTATGTGACGGAGAAGCTGACCGGCACCGCCGGACCGTTCATCGCCGTCACCGACTTCATGCATGCGGTGCCCGATCAGATCCGGCAGTTCGTGCCCGGCGACTTCGCGACCCTCGGCGCCGACGGGTTCGGTTTCTCCGACACCCGCCCGGCGGCCCGCCGCTACTTCAGGATCGACGGACCGTCGATGGTGGTGCGCGCACTCGAACTTCTCGCTCGCCGAGGCGAGGTCGACCGCAGCGTCGTCGGCCAGGCGATCGCGAAGTACCGGTTGCACGACGTAACGGCGGGAACTACGGGTTCCGCCGGGGGCGAGAGCTAACAGCCCCCGTGGCACCCACACCGAAGACGAAGGAACAGACGCTCACCTGGCTGCGAACGATATCCGGGGAGCTTTCCACGGCGACGCTGAAGCGTCTCGAGGACACGCTGCCCTGGTACGGCGATATGCCGCCCGGGCGGCGTTCCGCCGTGGGCCTGGTCGCCCAGGCCGGGATCACGTCGTTCATCTCGTGGTTTGACGACCCGCGGTCCACCCCCTGGATCGCGGCCGACGTCTTCGGTGCCGCTCCGCGAGAACTGCTGCGCTCAATCAGCCTGCAGCAGACCCTGCAGCTCATCCGCGTCACCGTCGAGGTGGTGGAGGAGCGGGTCAAAGACGGCGGGGAAATCCTGCGGGAGGCCATCCTGCTGTACTCCCGCGAGATCGCCTTCGGCGCGGCGGATGTCTATGCCCGGGCAGCCGAGGCACGCGGCCTCTGGGATGTCCGCCTCGAGGCCCTGGTCGTCGACTCGATCCTGAGCGGCGAGTACGACGACGAACTGCCCAGCCGGATCGCGGCCCTCGGCTGGCACGGGCACGGCGAGGTCTGCGTGCTCGTGGGCACGACACCCAAGATGCTCGACGTCGACCAGCTGCGTCGCTCGGCCCGCCACATGGCCGCCGACGTTCTGATCGGGGTGCAGGGCAACCGGCTCGTCCTGGTCATCGGCCGGGCCCACCCGTCGCCGACCGAGACGGATGACGCGATCGGCACGGCCTCCGCCCTCAGCTTCATGGAGATCGCGGTGCAGCTCGAGCCGAGCTTCGGCGCCGGCCACCTGGTGCTTGGCCACGAGGTGCCGAATCTGGTCGACGCGTCCAAGAGCGCTAAGGCCGCCTTGGCCGGCTTCGCCGTGGCGCGCTCCTGGCGCAACGCCCCACGCCCTGTACAGGCGGACGATCTGCTCCCCGAGCGGGCGCTGGCCGGCGATCCGCTTGCCCGCGCCACGCTGATCCACCGGATCTACCGCCCGCTGCAGGCGCATTCGACCGAGCTGCTCACCACACTCTGGTGCTACCTGGACAACGGTCGCTCCCTGGAAGCCACCGCCCGGGAACTGTTCGTACACCCGAACACCGTGCGCTACCGCCTGAAGCGGGTGTCAGAGGTCATCGGCTACGACGCCACGGGCGCCCGTGAGGCCCTCATCCTGCAGGCCGCCCTGATCATCGGGTCGATCAGCGACCACGACGGCTCAACACGCCGGCGTTAATCGCGGCGTCAGAGGTGCCGAACTAACGAGATTCGACAAACACTCCGCGAATAGTTGGTGGATCTCCGACATGCCCGCAACAAACGAGGTTGGGAGACTGGATCAATGATTGTTGTCGTCTGCCCCGGTCAGGGCTCACAAACCCCCGGCTTCCTCGAGCCCTGGCTTCGGAACCCCACTTTCGCCGCCGGCCTGGACGAGATCTCCGCGGCCTGCGGAATTGATCTGATGCGCCACGGCACCGTGAGCGACGCCGACACCATTCGGGACACCCGAATCGCCCAGCCGCTGATCGTGGCCGCCGGACTCCTCACGTTGAACGCACTCCTCGCCGACGGCCGGCGGGAGCGCATCACCGGTATCGCCGGTCACTCGGTGGGCGAGATCACCGCCGCAGCCGGCGCCGGCATCCTCAGCGCGGTGGACGCCGTGCGTTTCGTGCGCGAGCGCGGCACCGCCATGGCCGAGGCCGCGGCGCTGGAGCCCTCCGGCATGAGCGCCGTGCTGGGCGGCGATGAGACCGAACTCCTGGCCCGCCTCGACGAACTCGACCTCGCCCCGGCCAACTTCAACGGTGGCGGACAGATCGTCGTCGCCGGCTCCCTCGCGGCTCTGGCCGCTCTCGGCAAGAACCCCAATCCGCGCACCCGGGTGATTCCGCTGCAGGTGGCTGGTGCATTCCACACGCGGTATATGCACCCGGCGGTGAAGCACCTCACCCGTGTCTCCGCGCTGCTCGCGCCCGCCGATCCCACGCTTTCGATCTGGACGAACCGGGACGGCAGCGCGGTGTCCAACGGTGTCCGGTTCGTGGAGTTGCTGGTTGATCAGGTGTCCTCGCCGGTACGGTGGGATATGTGCATGCGTTCGTTCGCGGATGCCGGCGTGACCGGAATCATTGAGGTCGCACCGGCCGGGGCTCTTGTCGGCCTCGCCAAACGTGCCCTCAAGGGCGTGCCCAGCGTAGCGATCAGGACGCCGGACGACCTGCCCGCTGCGTTCGACCTGATCGACCAGCAGAACCTAGTCTGACCGAAAGAGAATATGTCCAAGCCAACACTCCAGCAATCGCACGGTCCCCGGTACACCCGGATTCTCTCGATCGGCGCCGCCCGCGGGGACCTAGTCGTGCCCAACGACGACCTGGTCGGTCCGATCGATTCGTCTGATGAATGGATCCAACAGCGCACCGGCATCATCACCCGCACAAGAGCGAGCCAGGACATCCAGGCCGTCGACCTCGCGACGGATGCCGCCCGCGAAGCCATAGAGAGGTCCGGCATCCAGCCACACCTGATCGACGCCGTCATTGTGGCCACGATCAGCAACGGCCGGCAGACACCGTCCATTGCCGCCGTGGTCGCCGATCGGGTCGGCGCCAACCCCGCCGCCGCCTACGACGTCAACGCCGCCTGCGCCGGATACACCTACGCCGTGGCGCAAGCCGATTCCCTGATCCGCACGGGCACCGCCCACTACGCGCTCGTCATCGGCGCCGAGAAGCTATCCGACCTCGTCGACCCCACGGACCGCAGCATCTCGTTCCTCCTCGGCGACGGCGCCGGCGCCGTCGTCATCGGCCCGAGCGACTTCCCGGGGATCGCACCCACCGTGTGGGGATCCGACGGGTCCAAGGCCGATGCCATCACCATGAATCACACCCTGCAGGAATACCGACGCGGAGAATCCGAATGGCCCACCCTGCGCCAGGAAGGCCAAACGGTTTTCCGCTGGGCCGTCTGGAACATGGCGAAGGTGGCTAAGGAGGCTCTCCAGGTCGCGGGAATCGAGAGCGACCAGCTCGCCGCTTTCATCCCGCACCAGGCCAATATGCGCATCATCGACGAGTTCGCCAAGCAACTGAAGCTTCCCGACTCGGTCGTCATCGCCCGCGATGTCGCCACCACCGGGAACACCTCGTCGGCGTCGATCCCGCTGGCCACCCACCGTCTCCTGGAAGAGCACCCCGAGCTCAGCGGTGGCCTCGCCCTCCAGATCGGCTTTGGAGCAGGACTGGTGTTCGGCGCGCAGGTCGTCGTGCTTCCCTAGATTTCACTCAACTCCCCTCTAAACTGAATCTCGGTCATACGAGACACCCCCAAGGAGAAATAACATGGCATTGTCCACCGAAGAAGTTCTTGCCGGCCTGGCCGAACTCATCAACGACGAGACTGGCATCGCGACCGACACAGTTGAGATGGGGAAGTCATTCACCGATGATCTGGACATCGATTCCATCTCGATGATGACCATCGTCGTCAACGCGGAAGAAAAGTTCGACGTCAAGATCCCCGACGAAGAGGTCAAGAACCTCAAGTCCGTCGGCAACGCTGTCGACTTCATCGTCAAGGCTCAGGTCTAGTCCACAAATGAACAGGCCGGTCGGCATCTGCCGACCGGCCTGATCTGTGGGTGATGCCCACGTTTGCACGCCTCACGGAGAGTTAACGTTATGACCAAAAAAATCGTTATCACCGGCATCGGTGCGACCTCCCCTCTCGGCGGCACGGCCGCCGACAGCTGGTCGGCCCTGCTCGCCGGTGAATCGGGGACGAGCACGCTAGACCACGAATGGGTGGCCCGGACTCAGCTCCCCGTGACCTTCGCCGCCCAGGCCAGGGTTCCATCCGTCGACGTTCTGGCCCGCCACGAGACGAAGCGTCTCGACCCCTCCAGCCAGTTCGCGTTGATTGCCGGGCGTGAAGCCTGGGCGGATGCCGGCTCCCCCGAAGCAGACCCCGAACGGCTGGCCGTCGACTGGGCGACCGGAATCGGTGGAGTCTGGACCCTTCTCGACGCGTGGGACACCCTCCGCGAACGCGGTCCGCGCCGCGTGCTGCCGATGACCGTGCCCATGCTCATGCCGAACGGCCCGGGAGCGGCCATCGGAATGGACCTTCACGCCCGGGCCGGAATCACCACAGTTGTGTCCGCGTGCGCCTCGAGCACCGAGTCTCTCGTGAACGCCTACAACCGCCTACAGGCCGGGCTCGCCGACATCGTCATCGCCGGTGGCTCCGAGGCCGCAATTCACCCGCTTCCGATCGCATCCTTCGCTGCCATGCAGGCCTTGTCCAAGCGCAACGACGACCCGGCCACGGCGTCGCGCCCCTACGACATCACCCGGGACGGCTTCGTTCTCGGTGAGGGTGCCGCGGCGCTCGTCGTCGAGACGGAAGAACACGCCAAGGCCCGCGGCGCGCGCATCTACGCCGAGCTCCTTGGTGGTGCCGTGACCAGTGACGCGTACCACATCACCGCTCCAGACCCCGATGGCACGGCTGCGGCCCGCGCGATGATCACCGCGATCAGGAATGCCGACGCGAGCCTGGCGGATGTCTCGCACATCAACGCGCACGCGACCAGCACTCCGGTCGGGGACATCGCCGAGTACAACGCACTGCGCCGCGTGTTCGGCGACCTGCTCGACGGAATCCCGGTGTCGGCGACCAAGGCTTCCACCGGTCACCTCCTCGGTGGTGCCGGGGCGATTGAGGCCCTGTTCACGGTTCTCGCTCTGGCCAAGCGCATGGCCCCGCCGACCATCAACCTGCTGAACCAGGATCCAAGCATCCCGCTCGACGTGGTGACCATGCCGCGCACGTTGCCTTCCGGCGATCTGCTGGCCATCAGCAACTCGTTCGGTTTCGGCGGTCACAACGCCGTCGTGGCGTTCCGGTCGGTCTAGCTCCACCCGGCGGAAAACCTGCCTGCACCGGGATGGCCCCGACCGGCACCGGTCGAGGCCATCCCGTGTTCGGGAGCGACCTTGCGCTGCACGTCAGCCCACCTGGTGCAACCACACGACCGAGTTGAAATCGCCGGCGTGCCGGAACGGTTCGAGCTCGTCGTCCCAGGCCTGCCCGAGCGTAATGCGGAGCTGCCGGTGGAGCTCCAGCGCGTTTGCCCCGGCCAGGTCCATGGCGTGGCGCAGCCGGTCCTCCGGAATAACGACGTTACCGGCCGTGTCGGTCTGGGCGAAGAAGATGCCCAGGTCGGGGGTGTGCAGCCAGCGCGCCCCATCGGCGCCGAAACCGGCGTCCTCGGTGACCTCAAAGCGAAGGTGGTCCCAACCGCGGAGCGCCGACGCGAGCCGCGCCCCCGTGCCGCAGGCGCCCTCCCACTGGTACTCGGCCCGCTGCGCTCCGCGGAGCACGGGCTGCTCAGACCAGTCGAAACTGACGGGCACGCCCAGGGCGCGACCCACCGCCCACTCCACATGGGGACTCAGAGCGCGAGGCGAGGAATGCACGTAAATGTAGCCGCGCGCAGTCGCTTCCTGCCGAGCGTGTGTAGCCACCATCGTTTCTCCCGTTCTGTGAGATGCGTCTTCCCCAACGACCTCTGAACGAAACAATGCGGCGTGCTGTGAACTTATCGAGAACTTGAACCTATGACCAACGGTCGACGCACCGCGCAGGCGCTGCATCCATAAATTATGCCTCAGCGACCCCTGCGATCACAAGACTCGAGCCGGGACCGGATCTCCGTTCGCTATACTCAGTATGGTCATACCTTGGCCACCGGAGGTCCCATGTCTGTTCGCAGCTGCCTGCTGGCGATCCTCACGATCGGTCCGGCCTATGGCTTCCAGCTTCATGGCGAGCTGGAGTCTCGAACGGCCGGTCGGCGGGCGGTCAACGTCGGGCAGATCTACGGCACTCTTGAGCGGCTGGTTAAACAGGCGGCCGTTGAATCGGCCGGCAGCACCGCAGACGGCCTACCGCTGTACCGAATCACCGCGCTCGGCCAGGCCGAGGCGCTCCACTGGCTGGCCGATACCGAGAGCGCTCCCGGCAACGAGTGGAGCGACCTGGTCGACCGGGTCCTGATCGCCATCTCCCTCCCTGATCCTCAGGTGCTTGGCATCGATGCGCGCGGCATCGTTGCCCGGTACCGCCGGCGGTGGCAGTCAACTACCGAGACTGCGACCATGGACGCCGCGGCCACGGGCGCGGAGCGCTTGGCGGGCGCCGCCCGGGCCGCGCTGTCCGCCGCTGCGCTGGACTGGCTTCGGGACGTCGACGCGCTGCTCGAGGACGGCCACGCCGCGGGTTTTCGGCACGGTCTGAACGATGTGCGGCCGAAGCGCGGACGACGACCGGCATCCGTCGCCTGACTTGGGCGACACGCACCGTCGGAGCTGCCGTCGCCTCTGCGGTGGTTGCACCTACTTCGCCTGCGCGTAGCTGTCGACCGTCGCAACGGTGAGCAGGAAATCGACCGGGAAATCGCCGAACAAGTGCCGGCCGGCGGTATCCGCCGCGCGCCGGATGATCTCCTCGACGGTATCTGCCAGCGCGGCGGGCGTGTGCACCATGACCTCGTCGTGCAGGAAGAAAACCAGGTGCGGGGCCCGGTCGAATTCCGACCCGGAGGCACCCTGGGCCCACTGGGAACCCTGGGCACCCTGGGGCAGCATTCGCAGTTCCCGGCGCACCTCCGCCATCCAGCACAGCGCCCATTCCGCGGCGCTGCCCTGAACGATGAAATTGCGGGTGAAGCGGCCCCAGTCTCGCGCCTGACTACGGGCCCGGCGCTCGTCGGCATCCGTCGCCCCGGGGTCGTAGGCCTTGGCCTGGGTGGCCAGCCAGCGTTCCCCGGGCCGCGGGGAGGAACGCCCAAGCCGTGTCGTCACGCTCTCGCCGCGTTCCCCGGCGCGTGCGGCCGTTTCGGTGAGGGCCAGTGCCCTCGGAAAGGCCTTCGCGAGCCGGGGCAGGAGGCGCCCGCTCTCCCCGCTGGTGGCGCCGTACATGGCCCCGAGCATGGCCACCTTGGCGTGGTCGCGGGTCTCCACGACGCCCCCGGCGACGATCCCGGCGTACAGGTCCGTCCCTCGGCCGGCCTGGGCCATGGCCGTGTCGGCCGATAGGGCGGCGAGGATACGCGGCTCGAGCTGCGCGGCGTCCGCGACCACGAGCTTCCAGCCCGCATCGGCGACGACTGCGCCGCGCACCTGTTTGGGCAGCTGCAGGGCTCCCCCGCCCCGAGTGGCCCAGCGGCCCGTCACCACCCCGCCGGGGATGTACTCGGGATGGAACCGGCCGTCGACGATCCAGGTGTCCATCCAATACCAGCCGTTCGCGCTGAGCAGCCGGGCCAGCTTCTTGTATTCGAGCAGCGGATCGATCACAGGGTGGGTGAGCTCCTTGAGCTCCCAGGCGCGGGTGGACGTCACCTTCAGGCCGACCTTCTGCAGTGCCCGCATCAGATCGGGCTGGGAGTCGGGGTTGAGACCGGGTTCGCCAACAGCGTCACGGATGCGCCGAGCGAGGTTTTCGAGGCGTTCGGGCCGGATGCCCGGGGCGACGCGGGGGCCGAGTTCGCGGGTCAGCAGAGCGTCGTGCACGTCGGTGCGCCACGGCAGGCCGGCGAACTGCATCTCGGCGGCGATCAGCGCCCCGGCCGATTCCGCGGCGAGCAGCAGGCGGAGGCGGCCGGGCTCCGCAGAGGCGCGGACCGCGTCGAGCTGGCGCCGGTATTCCGCCTGCGTACCGAACCCGGCGGCCGCGCTGCCGGCGTCGCGGCCGGTCACGCCGTCGGCGGCGGTCTCGGTGTCGCTGCCGGCGGCGCTGTCACCGTCGCTGTCGAACAGGTCGAAGAGTGTCACCCCGGATGCGGACGCGGCCGGTTCGAAGGCCACCGCCCGATCCCAGCGGCTCGGCTCCGCCCGGGCCAGCGCGCTTGCCTGGGTCAGCGACGACTGGCGCAGGATCGCGTGGCACAGGCGCAAGTCGTGGGCGCGGTGCACCCTGATTCCGGCCGCCAGGAGCAGCGGGTAGATGCGGGCCGTGTCCTCCCACACCCAACGGGGCCGGTCTCGCTCCTGACCGAGCACATAGCCGGGGAATTCGTGTGAAGGCAAACGGAGTGCTGGCCCCGCGACGTTGCCCTCGGCGTCGAGTGACAGCACGAGGATCTCCCCGTTTCCCGTTCGACTCGCCAGAAGGTGCACCTGCCCATTCTGCCGGTTCGGGACCGTACCGGCGGGAAAAGCATCCGTCATATGACCGTCAGTTCGTCCGGCCGTCTGTCGGTGGAGTGGCGTCGGCCTCAGCCCACGCCTCCTGCAGCAGGGCGACGGTCTCGTTGTCTGAGAGTTGGTGGAAGTCGGTGTAGAAGGGCCCGATTGCCCACAACTCCTGCGGGGCGTGCAGCACGACGATGACATCCGCATACTGCCGCATCTCCCCGAGCAGCTCGGCGGGTGCGACCGGGACCGCGAGCACCGTGAGTGCGGCGCCCTGCCCTTTCAGGGCCGCGAGGGCTGCCTTGGCCGTGGCTCCCGTCGCGAGGCCGTCGTCCACGACGACGGCGACACGGCCCCGCGGACTGATCTGCGAGCGGTCATTGAGGTAGAGGGTGCGACGTCGTGCGATTTCGGCCAGCTCGCGACGGCGGGCCCGGGCCAAACCCATCGAGTCGCCCCCGGTGGCGGCGAGCACGTCCTCATTGACGATCGCCTGCGGACTAGCACCGTCGACGACCGCCCCCATCGCGACCTCCGGATAGCCCGGGGCCCCGATCTTGCGCACCAGGATGAGGTCCAGCGGGGCATGCAGGCGCCGAGCGACCTCGATCGCCACAGGCACACCGCCCCGCGGGAGGGCGTAGACCACCGGGTCGTGCGCCTCAAGCTCGGTCAGTCGTTCGATCAGTGGTTCGGCCAGCAGTCGGCCGGCCTCGCTCCGATTCGTGAACATGAGGCTCCCACCCGGCGAATACCTCCTGCGGGTCCGCCTCGTCCGATTCTGCCGCCGACCCTCGGCTTTGTCGAGGGCCGCCCGGGGCTCAGGCGCGGCGACCCGATTCGAGCTGACGGGCACACATGCCACTTCGGTGGTCCCGGGCACTGGACGCGTCCGGGGACCGAGGGCAGACTCGGTTCAACCAGAACAATCACGGCACCATCGAACGGAACCTGGATCAGCTGTGTATCGACGACTCACCACCCTGATTGCCGCGACCGGGCTGACGGCCGGGATCGCTCTCCTGCTGACGCTCGGCACCGTGATGCCGAGTGCGACGCGCGTCTCCGCCGACGAGTGCCCGGGCGAAACCGTGCCGATCGTCGATGTCGACGGGGAGTCACGGTGTGTGGCCCTGACCGAGGGTGAAACCACCCCCGGACCGACACCGACTCCGCCGCCCCCTCCCACTCTCACTCCGACCAAGTTCCCCTCGCCAGCACCTGAGGAACCCGCCACCACTCCCCCGGCAGAGCCGGCCCCCTCGGCCGGGCCACAGTCCACGCCGGCTGTCGTTCCACCGTCGGCGACGGCGGGGGCACCGTCGGAAGCCCCACCTGCCAAGAACGTGGATCCAGCCCCGACCTCTGCTCCCGCTCCAGGCGAGCGCGCAGGAACGACCAACGAGCCGGAGAACACCAGCACGCCGACTCCGGCGATGATGCCCACGGAGCCGCCCGTGAACGCCGACATCACCGGCGTGATCGTGCCCGGCAACGGGCCCCGGCTGCTCTGGGGCGTCGCCGTCGGGGCATCCGCATCGGGGTTGCTGGCCGCGCTCGTCGCCTTCTACCTGGTGTCGGTGCGACCGTTCTTCATCGCACGCAGACGGCCGGGAGCAGTCGGCTGACTCGCACAGGTTTCTTTGGCGCCGACCGGGTCAGCCTGATGTCGATGACGAACGCCTACCGCGGCCGGGGCACCGTGCGGTACGCCGGCCTGGCCCTGAGCCTGTTGGGCGAGATGATCGACGCGATCGCCAAACAGCCATGGCGCATCGTCGCGCGCGCCTTCCGCCGCGCCGTCGACGGGAGGCCGAGCTGGCCGCCGACGTGCGATGGTCGGATCAGTGTGACCTGCTGGTCGACCTGACCGCCAAACTCGACCGGCTCCCCCGGTATTTCTCCGTGCACCCCGGCAGGGTCATCCTCGCCGATGCGTCACTGCTGGATGGCACCCCGGTGCAGGGGTCCGGCATGGGGAGGTGATGCCCGACTGTCTCCGTCACCCGGGAGAATCTGTGGGACCTGCGTGAGGTCGCTCGCCAGAGTCAGCGGCGTGCGGGGGCCCCGGCTCGCGCACCGCGCACGACGATCGATGCAGGGGCCCGCCTCAACGCACACTGAGCCTTCCACCCGTTCGACTGTGGAGCAGCCAGGAGCATGACCCTCCACCTCGACCTGCGGCTCACCCCCAAATCCGTTGCCCCGGTCGGGTCAGGTCAGGTGCGGTCAATACCAGTTGTTGGTCACGGAATGCGCCCAGGCTCCGCACGGAGTGCCGTACCCGGCCTTGATGTAGCCGAGACCCCAGGAGATCTGCGTCGTCGCGTTCGTGGCCCAGTCGGATCCCGCCGTGGCCATCTTGCTCCCGGGCAGGGCCTGAGGGATTCCGGTGGCGCCGCTGGGGTTGTTGGCCGTGTACGACCAGCCGGATTCCTTGTTCCAGAGCTGTACGAGGCAGGAGAACGCGGACTCGCCCCAGCCGTACTTGGAGGCTGCCATCGCCCGGGCCGTCGCCTTCGCCTCGGCGGGCGTGGTGCCGCCGGCGTCGGGCTGGGACTCAGCAGCTGGAGCGGAATCGCGCGACGCATCCGCGGCCGCGGCCCGGGCGTCCGCCTGAGCCTGAGCCTGAACGGCAGCCTCGGCCTGGGCGCGAGCGGCCTCGGCGGCGGCCGCTGCTGCGGCCTCGGCGGCGGCTCGGTCTACCTCGGCCACAGCCGAACGGGCCGTGTCGGCCGCCTCCTGAGTCTGTTCGGTGAGCTCGATGACGGTGTCCGTCTCCAACGACTTGTAGTCCCCGAGCGCGGCGACGGATGACGCCAGTGGGGTCGGATCCACCTTGTTCGCCATGGCCGTGATCACCGTTCCGGCGTCACTGAGGGTGCTCTCCGCCCGGTCATGGGCGGTTTTTGTGGCTATGGCGGAGTAGACACTGAGCTGCTCGTGATGCAAACCGGTGCTTTCGGAGAGCTCCGTCGTCGCGGCGATGCCGGCAGAATTTACCGCGGATGCCTGTGACACCGCACCGATTCCCATGATCAGGCCGAGGAGACCGAGAGCTGCTCCGGTGCCGACAGCGACGGATCTGGTGCGCGAACGTCTACGTTTGGCGTTCATTTCTCGCCGGGCGGTCAGAGGTGAACGGGGTGAAGCAGAGCGCATGACTTCCAAATGCGATGCGGCCGGGCTACACGATCCTCGGCGCACCTTGATCGGTGGACTCACGGCCAGATGAAGCCGCATGGACGAAACCTCCAGCTTGCACTCACTTTCTGGACAGATGCTCAGTTATAGCTGGCAAAGTCATCCGTACTTGGCCGCCACCGATGCCGGTGCACGTCGACAGGCTCGAGTCAGGACAACTCGTTGTCCGCGTAACGGGGTGATACAGGTGAACTTCGGCAGATTTGTTTTGAGGGAACTTTAGGTGTGGAGTTCGCAGCCCTAAGCTCTCAGCCTGCCGTCAGGCACCCCTCGGCTTCGCGACTTCACAGCCTCGCTCAGGCTTTGGGTGCCTCTCGCCGTGGTCGTCGGTACTTCGCTGACCCGGCGTGATGCGCTGCCAGACCTGTCGCGGCATATCCAGGCCAGAGATTGTGACGGATGCCACGCTCGAGGCGAAATACGGGGTGCACCCGATGCAATAAGTTGCCCGGCTTCGACGCCCATATGCGGGTGGGCACTCGCGGACAGCCGGTGCGTTGATCACGACTTACTGTTGGCCACCGTTGGTGATCAGGTCTCTGACGGCGAGCATGTCCGGTCGGGACCGGTCGGGCCGCCGCGGACGGGCCGGGCACGGCATCCGCTTCGAGGCACTCCAAGAGGGCGACAGGGGGCAAGCTCGGTGGAGATCAGCAGCGATCGAGAACACTTGTCGGAGGGGTTCAACAGGGAGGGACATCCAGATCGATCCCCACGAGGACCTTGTCGCTCTCCACGATCGAGCGTTGTGGGCCGCTCATTGCCCGAGTTCGTATCCGATGAGCCAGTGCAGTCCATGACGGTCGATGACTTGGCCATCCGAAGCACCCCAAGGCTTTGGGGCAAGGTAGTCAACGATCTGGCCGCCCATCGCGAGTTTGTCAAACCACTCGTGGAGAATTTCCGGTTCGGCGGCGCCCAGCAATGAGAGCTTGACGCCATCAAGCCGAACACTTTTTTCACCTGCGGCTGCATCGGATCCCATCAATACAACTACGCCCTCGAGCACTCCGTGAGCTATGTTGTGGGGCGGGCCGTCGCTGCGACCGAAATCCTCGTAGGTATGCAGGGTGAGCTCTCCACTGAAAACATCCGCGTAGAAGCGGAGCGCTTCGCGCGCTGTACCGGGGAAAGTGACATAGATCTGCGGCGCCGTCATATGCAAAGCATACAGATCGACCTACCACCGATCGCGAGAACGCTGTGAGGGTTCGTTGTCTGATCGAGCTGGTGATCGTCGATTCGCTGAAGTAGGACATCCCTTGGCCGCGGTCGCGCCCTGGCATTGGTGCACGTCATCAAGATCGGCGACGGTGTACCGTCCTCTACGGTTTCGGTATCGGCTATTCACTGGCAATGGTCGCGCCATGATGCGATGGTACTGTCAGCTCGCCCGAGCGACACAGCCGCAACGATGGTGTCAGTCGGAAAACGAGAGAGGCACACCACTCAGGCCAAAATTCGTGCACAACACCCACTTCAAGATCAGCGGCGACCCGACATGATCCGTGGAGACTCGTTACGGCGCATGTACGCCGGCGGGCGCCCGAACCGGTGGGCGCGTTTCCTGAACCGAATAAGCGCGATGGTGTTCTCGCTCGGTATCGTTGGCCACGGCACGGTAAGCCTCGAGACCGTCAATCCGAAGTCGCACACCCTGCTCACCCTGCCGCTCGTGGTGGCCCGCTACGAAGGTTGTGAGTACGTGGTTTCGATGCTGGGCCAGGGCTCGCGGTGGGTGCGCAATGTGCGGGCCGCGAATGGGAGCGCCGTCATCCACGCGGGGCGCAGGCGACCGGTGCTACTTGAAGAGGTTCGCGCGGATGCCCGCGCACCGATTACCAAGTCATACCTGGCGCAAGCACCCGGCGCCCGACCGCACATTCCGGTCGATCAGTCGGAGCCAATCTCGGCATTCGAAACCATAACAGCCGACTTCCCGGTGTTCATGATCCGGGATGTCCAGTAAGGCGCAACGGGCACCACTGGTGGTCGCGCACTATCCCGCTGAACCGTGGCTCACTGTTTGCGTAAGCGTTCCTTGACCCCGTGTTCGACGAGAACGGGAACAAAGTCACGTATCGGGCGGCCGGAGAAGTTCTGATGCTCCTCGCGGACAGCTCTTTCAACGCTCGACCGTGGCACATTTGGGAATCTTTTCGTGAGTCGATCCACCACTTTTTCGACGGCCTGCAATTCATCGTTGAGGTTCACAGTCTCCAGTGTCTCACCGTCGGGAGCTGCCTATCAAGGCGTTGCTGTCACCGAAAGTTGCGCACTCTGCCCATCGCTTTCGTCAGCGACCAGCACGGAACGGGAATTACGCATCTCCCGGTCGAGGGTGCACGATGAAGTCATGGGATCTTCACAAGATGCACATTGAGTGCGGGCCTTGCGTCCATCGCGATCGAGCCCGGACGAGCGAATACCGGGCCGAGACTTGGTGGGGTCCGACGGTTGCCGCTGCCGCCCCGGCCTTCGTTGGCAGCGTGGTTGGGCGCTCAGTTGACGGGATAGACGACAGCCTGATCTCGCCAACCCGATCACCACGGCCTTCCTCGTTTTTCTTCTCCTGACGTGCCCGCCGATTCTGATCACACTCTTCATGCAAGATCATCGCCGTGCTCGCACTCCTCGGCATCATCCCAGCAATGGTCAACATCTCGGGTACTTGGCGTCGTTTGAGTTATTCCCGGGCGGGAGCTATGACGAGATGGACCTGAAGACGTCGATGCGCCACAAGCCGGTCGCGCGGGTCACCCTGGCGAAGCACGCATCCGTGGCCACCGAGGACTACTCATCCCTGTTCCGGTCCGACACGAACCGCGCTCCCTACACCCAGGCACCCCTCAGCACGTCGCAAACGAAAGCTCTGATAACCCTCGACCGACAGCTCCGCGTGGGTCCTGGCCGCATCCTTGCTCAAGCGGTTGTCGATCTCCTCGTGCCGATGCCACTCTCGTGGGTGCTCCTTGCGACCCTCGATGCGCACCGCCTCATCAAGCGGGCGGTCTTCGAGCCATTCCCAGACCCTCAGCAGTCAATGATCCTCGACGGTTCCCGATCCCTGTCACCGCTGCGGAACAAGTTGAGAGGTTGCGATCGGCTCCCTGGCTGTCCCCGTGGCCTCGACCCCGGATGACAGCACGGGTCCGCCGCATACCGCGGTATGCGGCGGACCCCCGACTTGCCGGTGCTGTCCCGCAGGTGGTTCTACTGTACGTCCGTCGGTTCTGGTTGCCCCGGTACTTCATCCGAAAGGCGAGTGCCGTCCGGGTTGAGACGGATCGCTCGTGGTCGCGCCGCGCGCATCCGGGGCGTCGGACGGGTCCGCGGTCAGATTCTCGTGCGCGACGGCTCCGGAGCCGGGTTCGTCATGCCGGTCAGGTTCAGGCGGCGGCAGCATAGGCGCTCTCGATCACCGATCCCCAGTACGGCACGAGCATGGTGTTCGCGACGTTGTTGTAGCCGAAACTATTGACCGAGTTCTGATAGCCGGCCGAACCGCTGCCGATGAACCGCGGGCCGCCGGATGATCCACCGGTCATGTCGCAGGGGATGCCCTGCGATTCGAACTGGGCGAATGGGGCGTCCGTGGCGGTGCCGGAGCAGGACTGCAGGGTGTTGCCGGTGAACGGTGCCGCCGCCGGGTATCCGAAGGCCGAGTAGGTGAGCCCTCTGCCGTCATTGAAGGCCACGCCCGATGCGCGGCGACAAAATCGACACCAGGCAGGTGGGCACCGGCACCGTCCACAACGACGCATCCGATACGCTCTGGCTCGACGGGGAGACGAACCGCCCTGCGTGAGTCACGATTTCCTGACCGTGCAGATTTCTCTGAACCGTCGCCGTACGGGGCGCCGTCAGCCGCCGCCGACGTGGATTCCGGGTCGGCGTGCCGGATCAGCTTCGCTCTGGCGAAGGATTTCGCGCACGACGGGTGCGGTATCGCCCTGGCCGAGGAGGAGGTAGCGCAGGAGATGCCCGAGGGGGTTGCCCTCTGACCATTCAAAGTAGGCGTGAGGTCGCACTCCGGATGCGTCGCGCAATGCCAAGAGGATGGCGGCGATGGCGTTCGGAGCCGCGGGGCTCTGGGCTCGCAGCACCCGAAGCCCGTTGACTTCTTCACCGCGAACATGGAGCGTCTCGCTGAAACTAGACGGATCCACCACCTCGATCTCCAGGAACAGTACGTCGGCACGACCCGGCACGGGATTCATCCCCCGCTGCTCCGTCTCCTTTCCGGCATAATCGGTCTGTTTGCCCGGTTTGGGCTTTGTCGCAATCAGGTTCAACGCGCCATCGAAGACGAGCGAGTCGGTGATGAAGCGCCGCGCTTGTTCGTCCAGTTCGACCGTTTCCACCCGCAGTTCGGTGGTGCGTGAAACCCGGGAGACGAGTGACACGACGATGATGCCCAGAATGAAGAACGCCGAAATGGCTATGCCGTCGGGCTTTTCCAGGATGTTCTCGCCGAGGGCATAGAGGAGGATCAGGGTCAGGATGGTGAATGCGATACTGGCTCGGCGCTGGTGGCGTCGGATCGCCGAGATCGTGACGGCGATGGCGCCGGACACCATCATGGCCAGGATGCCGGTGGCGTAGGCGCCGGCCTGCGCGTTGACGTCGGCGTTGAAGCCAATCGTGATCACGATGCTGATGCCGGTGTAGACGAGGACCACGGGGCGTACGGCGCGGCTCCACTCGGGGGCCATGCCGTAGGACGGTAGGTAGCGCGGGACGATGTTGATCAGGCCGGCCATGGCGGACGCCCCCGCGAACCACAGGATGAGGATGCTGCTGACGTCGTAGACGGTGCCGAAGGTGTTTCCGACGAGTTCGTGGGCCAGGTACGCCAGTGCGCGGCCGCTGGCTTCGCCGCCGTCTTCGAAAGCTTCCTCGGGGATGAGGAGGGTGGTGACGAAGGTGCTCGAGAGGAGGTAGGCGCTCATGATCAGGGCCGCCGCGGTCAGGAGCTTGCGGGTGTTGCGGATGCGTGAAGCCAGGCGCTCCTCGGTGGTTTTCCCTGCCGAGGCAACCAGGGGCATCATGCTCACCCCGGTCTCGAATCCGGACAGACCCAACACGAGCAGCGGGAAAGCGATGATGGCGGGACCGAGAAGATCACCGAACCCCCCGCCGCGGGAGGTGAGGGCGTCTGTCCATCCGGCGAGAGCGGCTGGATCCGTGAGGACGTCGTAGAGGCCGACGCCGATGACGACGGCATTCAGGGTGAGATACACCGCCACCAGCGGGATGGCAACCGCCACAGCTTCGCTGAAACCGAGAAGGAAGACGCCGCCGAGGGTGAGGAGCAGGACGATCGTGATCGTCACGGCATGCCCCTCGAGGAAGCTGGGCGCATATGGGTTCTCAAGAAGGTGGACCGTGGCATCCGCCGACGACAGGGTGATCGTGATGATCCAGGACGTTGCGACGAAGCCCAGAAGTACCAGCACGAAGAACTTGCCCTTCCAGAACGGGAGGAGCCGCTCGAGCATCGCCACCGAACCCTGGCCGTGCGGGCTCTCCTTCGCCACCCGCCGGTACATCGGCAACATCCCCAGCAGGGTCAGTGCAACGATCAACAGGGTCGCCAACGGCGCCAGTGCCCCGGCAGCGAGCACGGCGATGCTCGGCAGGTACGACAACGTCGAAAAGTAGTCGACGCCCGTCAGACACATGACCATCCACCAGGGACGCTTCGTCGCGGTATCTGCGGGGCTCTCTGGCCCGAGGGGCTGCACGCGGTTCCGAAGCAGCCACCGCGCGAGGCCGCTCATTGGAGCCGCCGAACGGTCGGGACTGGCAACGCTCGCCGGGATGACCGGAACGTCCAATGAATCCACTGTGATCTTCCATCCCGCCCGCGCCGGTCACAAGACCGTGAGAGCAGATCTATCGAATGCGAACAACACCTCTATTGTGAGCCACACACGAGCGAGCGCCGCACGCTCAGGGCAAAGATCTGAGCTCGAAGTGCTGTCGGCCTCGAGCGCGGGTCACAGCCATTTTTTTCTTGAAGACCACGTACAGGGCGACGCCAAGGAAGACCATCTCTCCGAGTGCGATCGGGTATCCGAAGGTCCAGTGCAGTTCGGGCATGAAGTCGAAGTTCATGAGACCGTGCCAACGAAGGCTGGGGCGAAGAGGATGGCCGCCAAGGAGGAAATCTTCTTGACCTGTTCGTTCTGAGCGAGGCTCGTCTCAGACATGTGGCGCATTTCGTCATTCTGCCGTTGATTCACCAGGGTGGAGTGCACGGTTAGTGCGTTTTGTAGGATGGCGCGGAATGAGTCCGCTCGATCGACGACGCGGATGGCGTGGTCCAAGACGTCGCGGAAGGAACGTTGGAGCTCCAGTTCGACCCTGTATTTTTCCGTGCCGCGGAGGAGCGCTTGGAGCATCCCGATAAGGAGGGGGTGCACCGCGCGCTGGAACTCGATAACTTCCCGGGAGAGGTCATAGATGCGTCGGGAGACGCTGGGGTCGCCGTCAAAGAGTTGGTTTTCGATTTCGTCGATATCGTTCTCGAGTCCGGCGATGACGGGTGCATACTCATCGACTACCTCGTTGAGGATGGAGTACAGCACGGCTTGTGGACCCTTCGCAAGAAGCGGGAGATTCGCCTCGAGGCGATGTCTGATCCGGCTGAGGGCCGTCGCTTCCGCGTGGCGAACGGTGACAACAAAGTCCTCGCCGATGAAGAGGTGAAGCTCACCGAATTCCACCTCTTCCTTCTCGTCGATGTATCGTGCGGGGCGCAAGACGAGGAACAACGTGGATTCGTACCGCTCGAGCTTGGCTCGTTGATGGCCGGCGGGCGGAGATCGAATTCGCTGGCAACCGACCGTATCTCGGTGGCGTCCGGTCTGTAGAGTCCGATCTACGCCATGCCAGCGTTCTCGCTGAGGGCTTGGTACGTTTCCTCAAGCCTGCGGGGGCTCTCGGCGCGGTGTCCGGCTACGTAGATGCCGTTGTCAATCAATGCCATGGTCGTGACCCACCGTTCAGTCGTGCGAGAAAGTGTGTGAGCAGAGCCCAAAGACGGCGTGCCATCAGGGCGTCGATCAGGATGGGGCGGGAGAGCACCGCACGTGAGTGCGGGTCAGGATCCGAGATCCAGTCGTTGCGTTTGAAGAGGAAAAACAACTGCGTGGAGAAGCCCACGATCAACGCTACCGAGCTGAAGAAGCCTCCAATCTCGCTGAACCCGGGGTAGGGCACGTTTTGGCCGTAGAAGCCGGTGACGGCCGTCGGTACGGCGATGATGGCGGCATAACCGGTCACCTTCTTGGTGATCACGTTGAGCCGGTTTCCCTGGAGGGCCAAATTCGCTTCGAGGATGCTCGTGGCGAGGTCGCGCAGGCTCTCCGTCCATTTCATAGCGCACAGTACATGGTCGTAGACATCCTGAAAGTAAGGACCCATCTCGTCGGCCACAAGGTGAAGGTCGCGGCGGAGGAGCGTGTTCACCACTTCGCGCATCGGCAGGATCACCCGCCGAAGCGTTACCAGGCTCTTCCGGAGCGCGAAAGAACTCCGTTGCAGGGCTTCCTGGTCGGCCGAGGGCACGAACAGCTGGTTCTTGAGCTCTTCGATCTCCTCGTCGAGGGCCTCTACCGCCTCGAAGTACCCGTCGACGAGTTAGTCGAACAGTCCGTGCAACAGGAAGGCGACACCATGCTTCGCCAAGTCCGGGAAAGAGTCCTATCTGGCAACCACAGCGTCCAAATCGATGCTCTCCTCCTTGTGCACGGTAACCAGTGCACGGGCCGTAATGAAAGCGGCAATCTCGTCGGTGGTAACCGCTTTCGAGGCCGGATCGAAGCCGACAGCATAACCAGACAAGAACGAGTGATCGGGATAGTGATCGAGCTTCGGCCGCTGACGCAGTTTCGTGGCGTCTTCGACGGCCAACTCGTGCAAACCCAGCTCCTCAGTTAGTAGTGCGAGGTCGGCACCATCCGGGGTACAGAGGTCCGCCCAAACCACGGAGTTGGGCAACTCAAAATGTTCGGACACATCGGCCAGCGCAAAGTTCTCGTCGATGAGGACATCATCACGGTAACAGCGGGTACGAGGAATGGGCACGGCCCAGTCAACCATGTACACCCGTGATCTTCTGGAACCCCGTTTCGCGATTCACGAAGGCGCATTGGGCGACAATCCTTCTCCAAGCGGCATGGTCTTCGCACTGTTACGCCTCTGGCATGCGCAAGGACAAAGTCCCTGGTGCCCAGACAGATCCCCACCAACCCCCGGCTGGATCATAGGACGCGAGTCCCGTTATAGGCGGCCCGGGCTTGGCTAATTCGACGCGCGGACGGACTAGTGTGCGGTCCAGCAGCCCAGGATGGCAGTAGCTACTTGGTAGGAAAACGCGGTGCGGGTGACGCCATGCGGCCCGATCTTATCCGTCAACTTTCTGGCGTCAACTTGTAACGTCATGTTGTCTTTAAGGAAGACGACCACGCCGCCTTTGGTTTCGTAAGCAGGCAATCCGAGATTCGCGAGTCCTTCAATGGGTTGGACTGGGGCAAGGTTTCCTTGCATTGTGTCGAAGTAGCTGCGGGCAGACGCTGCGTCCGAGGATTCCTGCACCGAGATCACGAATTCTCCATCAGTCAAATGGTACGTGCAGGTGTATTGCCGATTGATCCAGCTGTCGACGGAGTGTGGTGAAGCGGCGAGAGCCAGCGCACGTGTGATGTTGTCGCGTGTTTCGGTGCCACAAATCATCTGTGATGCTGCGGACGGTCCTGCGTCCGCGCTGCCTGCCGAGCTCGACTGCGGAATCGGGGAGGGTAACGTGCCTGGCATGGACATTCCGGGGGCCATTGTGTCCACGGCGCCAGAGGAGGTGGTGGCGCATCCAACCAGCAAAGCCGTGGAAGCCACCGCGATCGCAAGCAGCCAGTCGGGCCTGGTGGTACGCGTCATAGCCCTGCTACGCCGCATGGCTGGACACCAAGCTGGCGTAGACAACAACATTATCTGGGTACGTACGAGTGGTTTCGTTGAACTCTCCACCACAGGTGATCAGCCGTAATCCCGCATGATCGGTGTTGCCGTAGACGGCGAACTGCGGAAAGTCATCTTTCGGGTATTTCTCCACTCCGTCGACCACGAATACCGCCACTGTCGCATCGGCTCGGGTAACCAAAATCTCGTCGCCGGGACGCATCTCGCCAAGTCGGTAAAACACCGCGCGCCCCTGCGCCCTGGAGTCGACGTGACCCAGGATGACGGAAGGTCCGATCGCGCCAGGGGTGGGCGAACCGGTGTACCAGCCGGCCGGCGTGGCCTCGTCCAACGACGGCGTCTGCACCGTGCCATCAGGATTCTGTCCCAATTGCATCAGGACAGAGTCCACTTCAATCGCGGGGACGTTGATCTGAGTGGGCTCGGAGTCGGTCAAGGTCGGGCCGACAACCTGGTCAACCCGCGGAGTCGGCGGAACTGAGATGGGCTCCGGTGAGGGTGTAACGGAGACGGGCTCCTGCGATGGGGCTGACACGGCAGCCGAGGCAGGCGGCCGTGGAGGAGGAGGGTTGCCCCACAGGGCGAAACCGATCGCCGTACAGCCGACGGTGAAGAGCAGAACCGCCGCCGCGGTAGCCAGTCGGCTACCGCGACGACGATTTTCAGCCGGGATAATCACCGGGGATCGAACCGATCTCAGCCTCGTGCGGCAAGACGCCGACGAATCATCACCGCGCCACCTGCCGCGGTCAGGAACCCGGCACCGAGGGCGAGAAGGCCCATGTCAGCACCGCTTGAAGTGCTGCCACCGCCGGTTTCCACGCCACCGTCAGGCATGTTCGCTTGCGACGCGCTCAGGGCGCCACACAGAGCCGGCGACGTTGCTGCCAGGGGCAGACTCGGAACCAAGTCACTCTTTGCGTCCTGTGCTGCTTTCGTCAACGTGGCCGGGTCTAGCCCGTGGACCACCACAACCGCCGTGCCTGCCTCCAGCGAGGCCGCGGTGGCGGAATCCAGAGTGAAGGTTCGGTTGTAGTCGTAGTTTGCACCCATCCCGGCAAGCGTTAGATCAGTTCCGGCCGCCGGACTCGTGTCGCCACTCGTGGACAACGTTGTGCCAATCTCTCCGTAGGACGGCTGACCTTCGGTCGTGCTGATCACACCATCTCCATCGGTGTCAGCTGCCGTGGTGGGACATTCCCCCTTCGCACCGATGTGGATGTGCTGGACGTGCGGGTACGGCTTACCGTCGAAGGTCTCGGCCAGACCCTTGACGGTCTGGGTGACTGTGGCCTGGTCACCGGAAACCTCAACGGAGATGGTGCCGCTGCCGTTGCTGCCGTTAATCGCATCGAGCGTCCCCTGGTAGGACGCGTCACCAGTGGCTGCAAAGGCTGGACCACTCGTCAATACGGCGACACCAATAGCAAACGCGGGCACAAAAAACACTGCTGTTTTCTTATTCATCAAAGTCCCTTACTAGGAGGTAGTTTCGAAAACATATCGGAGCGAAAACATAAACGAGTATTCTTCAATAGAGTTTGTGCGTACAGGCCCTATATGTCAAGAGTGGCCCTGTCCTTGGTGGCCGACAACTCACAGGACACACTGTTCACTGTGGAAAGATCACGTCGGGAGTTCACTTTTGAGTAAGCAGACGAGGCCGTGAAGCTGATCATCACCACCGGCAAAGCGATCGCGACCGTCACCCGAGAGCGGAGTCAACGAGGCAACCCTGGGCCGCATGGTGACCGCGTTCAAGGCACGCAACGAAACCCGACGGGCCGAAGTGATGGAGTCTGAAGGGGCCGAGCTGCAGCGGCTACGGCAAGAAGACGCGGATCTGAAGATGGACAGGGCGTGCTTGAAAAAAGCGTCGACCTTCTTCCACCAGGAAGCATCGAATACGAGGGCCTGGCGTATGAATCGATTGGCGTAATAGAGATCAATTTCACCATCACCCGCATGGTCCGCCTCGTCGACATCGGCCGTCCGCCATCGCCGGCGTCGATTGGGGGTGGAAATCATTTCCCGAAGAACTGTCGCCACGACCAGGAAACGCCTAACGATGGCGAGATCTGTCCGAAGAAATAGAAGACCTCCACCACCGCCACCACCCTTGGCCGAGACTTCTGTCGCGGCACCGCCGCCGGCGCCACTCCTCGATCGGGCCTGTCACACCAGTGGACTTCGAGTTGCCAGAGCTAATCGGACGTGCAAAGGTCGACCCGGGCGCTCGCTGGCAGAGCGTCATGAAGCCAGTCTGCAAGCGCCACTTACGTCGCTGCATCACAACATCGCTCGCGGAGCGGATGCCCTACTTAGCTCATACCCTTCGTCATCGGTGAGGCACACCTGCTCGCCGACACCCACCTCAAAATGCTCCGCATGCTCACAAACGTCGACATGGACACCGGATCGCACATCGCGATACGCCTTATCGGGCAGCACACACTTCGGCGTCGGTGAGCTCAAACTCGCGGTGCTCCCAGCGCCAGACCGAAACATCTCCACCCGGGACAATGATCGGGATGAACGCAGCCGATACGACCGATTGCATCCGCAGCACCTCGAAGCTGCCGGCCAGTCCAACCCACACTTCGCCAACGACACCATCCACGCCGTCACGCCATCTACCTCGCACCGGAAACTTCCGACAAGGCTTTAACAAACCCGGTCGACGTCATCGACGGTGACCCCGCCACCGTCAAACAACGCGACGGGCGACACCAACGAGCGGGCGTAGGTCTTTGGAAATGTCACTGAGTCGTGGTGGCAGACGGTCGGTTTTTCACAAAAAGGATCGTGAAAATCAGAGCGGCCAGAGCGGTACCAGCGAGGAGAATTAGTCCGATCGCGTAGCTGTTTTCCGCAGCGTTGTAGGTGGCCCCCATCACCAGTGGCGGGAAGTATCCGCCTAACCCACCGGCAGCGCTGACGATGCCACTCACCGCCCCCACTCTGGCGGGCGGTGCGCTCCTCCCGATCCAGGCGAACACTCCCCCAGCACCGAGACCGAGTGCAGACGCCATCGCGACAAAGGTGAGGCCGGCGGGGATCTCGCCATCGGGACGGAGGTTCACCACCCAAGCGAGAACGGCCACCGCCGCCAGCGACCCGATTACCACTGGCTTCGGACCGATGCGGTCGGCAAGAATTCCGCCGATGGGGCGGAGAATAACGGCGGCAACCGCAAACCCAGCCGTTCGTGTCCCCGCGGCAGTGAGGTCGAAATCGTATATCTGGCGGAGATACGTGGGCAGGTAGGTGGAAAAAGCGACGAATCCGCCGAAGACCAGCGCATAGAGAAAACTCATCTGCCACGTCACGCTGAGCCGCGCCGCCGCGGTGAGCTTGGGAAGGAATGGATCAGTGCTGGCCGTGAATCCGGGGGCCTCTGCCATAAGTGTCCATACGCATATTGCGGTGACGAGGAGGAGCGTCGCGATGATGAGGTGAGTTGGAACGTATCCGAGCCATTCCACCAAACGTGGAGTGAAGAAGGCCGACACTGCGGTGCCGCCCATCCCTGCCCCGAAGACGCCGGTTGCAAAGCCTCGGCGGGATGGTTGGTACCACTGGCTCACGAATGGAATTCCCACGGCGAACACGGTTCCGGCTACGCCGAGCAACAGCGCTGCCACGACCAGGAAGGCAAATGCGTTGAGGGTTCCGGCAAGCGCGACGAGCAAGAGGGCGGGGACGGATGCAAGCAGTACCAGTGTGAATAGGAGGCGTCCGCCGAATCGGTCGGTGAGCACGCCCACTGGAATGCGGCCGATCGATCCGACGAGTATGGGCATCGCCACGAGTACAGACGTCTGGGCCGACGAGAGATTCATCGACTCGGTATAGCGGATGCCGAGCGGCGAGACACTCGTCCACGCCCAGAAGCACACGACGGAGGTGAGAGTCGCGAGGGTGAGGTTCACACCCTTGCTGTGGTGTGCCTTCCGCCGTGCAGTCATTTTCGAGCCCATCGGTGTGCCCATCACCCGCACCTCCGATCAGCGTTTGTCCCGGGTGCGATCCTGGGTTCCGATGGGCGCCCACCCGCGGCGCACCGGCCGAATCTGCCCGGGCTCTTGATCTCTGGACCGGTAGACGATGTAGGGCCGGAACAGGTAGTGCAGAGGTGCGGTGAAGGCGTGCACCAGCCGGGTGAAGGGCCACACGACGAACAAAATCATGCCCACGAGGGTGTGAATATGGAAGGAGAACGGAGCTGCGGCCATGGCCGCGATATCTGGTTGCAGAATGAAAAGCGAACGAAACCAGGGCGACACGGTTTCACGGTAGTTGTGGCCATGCTCGCCGCTGAAAACGCTAGCGAGGGTGGTCCAGAGCCCCAGGACGATCGCGGCGGTCAACACGATGTACATCATCTTGTCGTTGGTGGTCGTGGCCATGAAGACCGGCCCGGTTTTGCGGCGCCGATAGATCAGGATCACAATGCCACCGAGAGTGCAGACCCCCGCAACGCCGCCGACCAGCAGAGCGTTGAGGTGATAGAAGTCCTGGCTCATCCCAAAAAAGAGTGTCCAGGACATCGGGATCACCAGGCCGAAGAAATGCCCGGCGATGACGGCGAGGAACCCGAAATGAAATATGGGCGATCCAATGCGCAGGAGCCGGGATTCGTAGAGCTGGGACGAGCGGGTGGTCCAACCGAATTGGTCGTAACGGTAGCGCCAGATAGTTCCACTGATCAGGATCGCCACCATCACATAGGGGAGAATTCCCCAGAGCAGCACGTCCCACATCACGAGCTCGCGTTCAAAGGAAGCAGGCGCGGGTCGTACGGTTCAAGTCCGACACTTTCGGCGGGGGGGCCGACGCCGGCCATGGCTTGCACGGCCTGCCGGTCGGCGGGCGAGGGGCCTGGCAGTGTGGCGCAAATGCCGTCCATCACGGTGGCGTACGGCGACCCGTGCTCCGTGAGTGAAAGCCGGAGCATTTCGACGCTGGGCCGGTACTGGATGAGCAGGTCCCGGCCTGCTACTGGGCTGGCCACAGCCGCGAACTCGAGCACCAGCGGCAAGAAGTCGGGCAACTCACCGTGCGTATTGGTCAGATAGTCGCTCCCCCGGTACACCTGCTTGAACGCAGCCAGCACGTCGCCCCTGCGCCGGGTGTCGCCATCCGTCCAATAGGACAGGTAGAGCGGATGATGCTTACTGAGGTCGAACGTTTCAACGTAGGAGCGCTGAAGGGTGCCGATCGCGGTGTTCTCAAGGTACGCGATGACCGCGGTGAGATCAGGTGCTGCCGGGCCCTGTTCGGCCAGTGCGGACCGCATCAACTCGCACCTTCCCACGAGTTGAGCGTCCGGATACGACAGGCACCACGAGGCTGCCTGGTAGAAGACCCGCTGCGCCAGGCTATGAGCTGCAGCCCGGTCGCGCCTCACAGCGCACCGCCATCCGTCGGTGGGCGCAAATCAGCCGGTGACGGCGGTGCAGCGCGCGGCTGGTCGCGTTTCTCGGAGAAAGAACCCACGGGGCTTCCGTTGCCGTCCCAGTTGAGGAGGTTTACGCGGCCCCGGAGCGACTGCTCGCCGGCGGGAGTGTCGGAGGTCTGCCGATCTTTGAGCGCGTAGAAGTTCTCCACGGCGACGGGCGTCGGTCGACCACTCGCCTCCCCGAACGGCGAGTCTTCGTACATGCCCGGCCCGCCCTCGAAATCGACCGAGCAGCCCATCTCCTCCAGGTCATGCGCCTGCTCGACGTGCGCCTTGGGGATAACGTAGCGCTCGTCGTACTTTGCGATCGCCATCAACCTGTACATTTCATACATGTTGCCTGGCGTCATCCCCACAGCCGCTGGGATCGACGGGTCAGGTTTTTGTCCCATCGTGATGCCGCGCATGTAGGCGCGCATCGCCGCGAGTTTGCGCAAAACCTCGGTGATCTTGTCGGTGTCGCCAGCGGTAAAAAGTTCGGCGAGGTACTCGACGGGAATGCGCAGCGCGTCGATGGCGCCAAAGAGGTTGCCGTTGTCTTCGGCATCGTGGCCCTGTTCGCTCAGGAGATCGACAATGGGAGACAGCGGGGGCACGTACCAGACCATGGGCATCGTGCGATACTCCGGGTGCAGCGGTAACGCCACCTTGTACACCTTCGCGAGAGCGTACACGGGCGATTTCCGTGCGGCGTCCAGCCAATCGCTGGGAATGCCTTGGTCAAGGGCGGCAGCGGCCACTTCGGGGTCGTTCGGGTCGAGGAGCACGTCCATCTGCGATTCGTACAGGTCGGTGACATCCGTCACCGCTGCGGCGTCGGTGACGCGGTCGGCGTCATAGAGGAACAAGCCGAGATAGCGGAGGCGCCCGACACACGTTTCGGAGCAGACTGTGGGGAGGCCAATTTCCACCCGCGGATAACAGAAGGTGCACTTCTCGGCTTTGCCGGTTTTGTGGTTGAAGTAGATCTTCTTGTACGGGCAGCCGGTGATGCACTGGCGCCAACCGCGGCACTTGTCCTGATCGACGAGCACAATGCCGTCTTCCACGCGCTTGTAGATGGCACCGGATGGACACGATGCCATGCAGGAAGGGTTGAGGCAGTGCTCACAGATCCGCGGAAGGTAAAACATAAAAGTTTGTTCAAAGGCGAACTTAATCTTGTCCTCCGACTCCCTCCGCACCTTCTCCACGATGGGGTCAAGGTGACCCATCTCAGGGGCGCCGCCGAGGTCGTCGTCCCAGTTCGCCGACCAACTGATTTTGGTGTCCTCGCCCGTGATCAAGGATTTCGGGCGGGCCACTGGGAAGTCGTCTCCCAGCGGTGCGTCGATCAGTGTTTTATAGTCATAGGTCCAGGGCTCGTAATAATCCTTCAACTCGGGCTGCACGGGGCTTGCGAAGATTCCGAAAAGCTTCTTCAGGCGTCCGCCCCCCTTCAGCACAAGTCGGCCCTTCTTGTTTAGCTGCCAACCCCCCTTCCACTGTTCCTGGTCCTCGTAGCGACGCGGGTACCCTTGCCCCGGCCGGGTTTCCACGTTGTTGAACCAGACATATTCGGTTCCGGCGCGATTCGTCCACGCCTGTTTGCAGGTCACCGAGCAGGTGTGGCACCCGATGCATTTGTCGAGGTTCATCACCATGCCCATTTGAGCCATCACGCGCATCAGTACCGCACCTCCTGGGAACGCTTTCGGATTGTGGTGACCATGTCACGCTGGTTCCCGGTAGGGCCCAGATAGTTGAAGGCGTACGACAGCTGCGCATACCCGCCAATGAGGTGGGTGGGTTTGACGAGCAGGCGGGTGGGCGAGTTGTGAATTCCGCCCCGGCGGCCCGTCGCCTCCGACTTGGGTACATCGATTGTGCGCTCTTGCGCGTGGTAAACGTAAACGACTCCCGCGGGCATCCGATGACTGACCACGGCGCGGCACACGTACACGCCGTTGAAGTTGACACACTCGATCCAGTCATTGTCAGAGACCGAGATGGCCGCCGCATCCATGGGGCTAATCCAAGCCGTCGGTCCTCCCCTCGATAGAGACAGCATAAAAAGGTTGTCCTGATATTCTGAGTGGATCGACCACTTCGAGTGCGGAGTCAGATAGCGCACTGTGATCTCGGTGGTTCCGTTCGGGCCAAACCGAGGTTCGCCAAACAGGCGCTGCATATCCAGCGGTGGTCGGTAAATCGGGAGGGCCTCCCCGAGGTCGCGCATCCAGTCGTGGTCGAGGAAGAAGTGCATCCGGCCGGTGAGGGTGTGCCAGGGTTTCAGCCGCTCGACGTTGATCGTGAACGGGGAATATCGACGCCCACCAGTCTCCGACCCGGACCACTCAGGCGAAGTGATGACAGGGACGGGCCCCGCTTGCGTCTGCGCAAAGGTCACCCGCTTCTCTTCGGATCCCTCGGCAAGGTCGACGAGCTTCATGCCGGTCTGCTCTTCCAGTTCGCGAAACCCCTGCACGGCCAGTTCGCCATTGGTGGTGCCGGAAAAGCTCAGGATGGCCTGGGCGAACTTCGCATCGGTATCGATGGCCGGGCGGCCGTTCCCCGCGCCACCGAGCATCACCCCGTTGCTTCGGGCGAGCCGCTCGATCTCGTGCCCCATCCGATAGGTGATGTTCTTCACGGTGAAACCGCGTTCCTCCGCGAGGGGTCCAACCGTGGCTAGCTTCTCCGCGATAGCGGTGTAGTCCCGTTCGACGATCGAGAAGACAGGCATATTCTGACCGGGGACCGCCGGTATATCGGTGTTCCGCCAGTCGCGCACCACTCCACCCGGCTGCGCTATCTCCCCCGGCGTATCGTGTTGCAGCGGCACACTGACCAGGTCCCGTCGGGTGCCGAGGTGCGTCACCGCCTGCCGGGAAAACTCCTCGGCGAGCAGTCGAAACGTGTCAAAGTCGGTTTTCGCCTCCCACGGTGGGTCGATTGCGGGGCTGAAGGCGTGCACGAAGGGGTGCATGTCGGTAGAGGAAAGGTCGTGTTTTTCGTACCAAGTTGCAGCCGGAAAGACGATGTCCGACAACAGTGTGGTTGACGTCATCCGGAAATCAGCTGAGACGAGCAGGTCCAGTTTTCCTTCCGGAGCCTCGTCGTGCCAGTTCACATCACGCGGTCGGGCAGCGTTCATGTGGTCGGCACCCATCACGTTGTTGTGAGTGCCGAGAAGGTTGCGCAAAAAGTACTCATTGCCCTTGGCAGATGAGCCGAAAAGGTTGGAGCGCCAGAGCACCAGGGTGCGCGGCCAATTTTCGGGAGCGTCGATATCGTCGATGGCGGGGGTCAGCCGCCTGCTTTTGAGGGCATCGGCGATCCAGGTGGGGGCGTCGGGCGCCTCCCCCGCATCCACCGCCGCTTGCGCCTCGTCGGCGAGGTCGAGCGGGTTGCGGTCGAACTGAGGGTAGAACGGCATCCAACCGAGCCTGTTCGACTGCGCGATCGTGTCCGCGGTGTGCATACCGTCGAAGTGCCCATCAGCGAGAGGGGACTTGAGCGAGTCGGCCGAGTACCCATCTGAGCGCCATTGGTCGGTGTGCATGTACCAATACCCGGTACCGATCATGGTGCGCGGCGGTCGACTCCAGTCCAGAGCGTTAGCGAGAGAAATCCATCCCGTGATCGGACGGGTTTTCTCTTGGCCGACGTAATGCGCCCATCCGCCGCCGTTTCGCCCCATGCATCCGGTGAGCATCACGAGCGAGAGAACCGCACGGTAGGTGGCGTCACCGTGGAACCACTGGCAGATACCGGCCCCCATAATGATCATGGACCGCCCCTTCGATTCCTCAGCGTTGCGGGCAAATTCTCGCGCCACCCGGATGCACGCGGCGGCCGGCACGCTCGTGATCTCCTCCTGCCAGGCCGGCGTGTACGGCGTCGACGCGTCGTCGTAGTCGGTCGCCCAGTCGCCCGGCAGTCCTGGACGCCCAACCCCGTATTGAGCGAGCATCAGGTCGAACACCGTAGTTACCAGGTGCCCGGCCACTCGCCGGACGGGAACGCCGCGAGTCACGATCGACCCCTCCCCGGAGGGTGCCTCGAAGCAGGGCATCCGGATCTCAGCGGTCTCCGGGGGCTGGCCTGAGACGGACTCGTCGAGAAGGCTCAACGCCGGGTCGACACCCTCGAGGTCGAGGTTCCACTTGCCCTTACCCGCTTCACCGTACCGGTAGCCGATGGAACCATTGGGCACCACGGGAGCGCCAGTGGCTGAGTCAAGCAAGACCGTTTTAAACGCAGCATCCGGAATATGCGCCTTGTCGGGCAAGTCAGCCGCCATCAAAAATTTCGTGGGCACCAGCCCACCGCCAGCGTGCTCCTCGAGCCGGACAAGGAAGGGCAGATCTGTGTAGCGGCGCACATAGCCGCTGAAATAGGGCACCTGCCGGTCGACGAAGAATTCCTTGAGCATCACGTGCCCCATCGCCATCGCAAGCGCCGCGTCAGTGCCGGCCTGGGCGGGCAGCCACTCGTCGGCGAACTTCGTATTGTCGGCATAGTCGGGGCTGATCGCGACCACCTTTGTGCCGCGATACCGCACCTCCGCCATAAAGTGCGCGTCAGGCGTGCGCGTCACGGGAACGTTTGATCCCCACATCATCAGATAGGTGGAATCCCACCAGTCACCTGATTCAGGCACGTCTGTCTGGTCGCCGAACACCTGCGGAGAGGCCACGGGAAGGTCGGCATACCAGTCGTAAAAAGACGTCATCACCCCGCCGATGAGCTGGATGAACCGGTTACCCGCCGCGTGCGACACCATAGACATGGCCGGGATCGGGGAGAACCCGGAACACCGATCCGGACCGTACTTCTTGATCGTGTGGACGTGGGCGGCGGCGGCGATTTCGATCGCCTCCTGCCACGGAATCCGGACGAGCCCGCCCTTCCCTCGCGCCTGCTGGTAGCAACGACGTCGTTCAGGGTCGTCCACAACGTCGGCCCAAGCGAGCACGGGGTCCTGGAGACGAACCTTCGCCTCACGGTACATTTCGACGAGAACTCCACGGGCGTACGGATACCGCACCCGCGTGGGTGAGTAGGTGTACCAACTGAACGCCGCACCACGGGGGCACCCCCGCGGCTCGTACTCCGGACTGTCGGGGCCCACCGACGGGTAATCCGTCTGCTGCGACTCCCAAGTGATAATGCCGTCCCGAACGTAAACCTTCCACGAACACGACCCCGTGCAGTTCACCCCGTGGGTGGAACGCACCACCTTGTCATGGCTCCACCGGTCGCGGTAGAACACATCGCCCTTGCGCCCGCCTTCACGGAACACTGCGCGCCCATCATCTGTTTGGTCCCACCGAGTGAAAAAACGGCCTAGCGCCAACATGGTGTCCGACGCTTTTCCGTCCAAACCGGCAGGCACTGGAGCAGCTGCCATGGGGAGATTCTATATATCGCCCTTGCAGTCCGCTAGTGGTGCCCGTGAACGCGGATGGTCAACACCTAACACGAGACTGTCATCCTGGGAAACAGGGTTGAACCGGGTTTCTCAAAAACACCTCACTTCTTAATCCAGGACGCCATGGATAGTAGAGCTAAGTGTTCGCACTGACGTCGGTTGAGAAGACGTACTTCAGCAGCGTCCGCAAGGAAGTGCGCCGTGCGTGGAGGGCTGCGGCTCGCCAGGCAATTCGTTTCGGCGTCCGACGGTTTTAAGCTGCCCCTTCCGCGGAGCGGTGATGGTGACACGGTTTGCCTCTGTGCTCATCAGCTCAGCGTTCTCCCAGCGAACCCCTATTGTCTCTATAGCACATTTCGATTGCCTCCAACGAACCGCCCCGATTAAGAGGAGAGACCATGCCCTTCATCACCGCCCCGGATCACAACGGTCCCGACGTCGAACTGCACTACGAAGACGTCGGAGCCGGTAAGCCCGTCGTACTGATCCACGGTTGGCCCCTGAGTAGTAGGTCCTGGGAGGGGCAGGTACCCGCACTGGTCGAGGCCGGCTACCGGGTCATCACTTTTGACCGTCGCGGGTTCGGCCAGTCGTCACAGCCTTGGGATGGGTACGACTACAACACGTTCGCCGCCGACCTGAAGGCCGTGATCGATACCCTCGATCTGCGGGAGGTCACCCTCGTCGGATTCTCGATGGGCGGTGGAGAGCTCGCTCGATACGTCAGTACCTATGGCACCGCCCGCATCGCCAAGCTCGTCTTCGCCAGCGCCGTGCCGCCTTACCTCTGGAAATCGGATGACAACCCTGACGGGGGCGTCGACGCCGATTTGGCTCAATGGTTCCACGACGGCTTGACCGGAGACCGGCCGGCGTTCCTGCACGAATTTTTGCAGATGTTCTTCACCGCCGGCAAGCCGTCCCCGGTCAACACTCCAAAGGTTAGCTCCGAGCAGATTGCCTATAATCTCGACATCGCTCAACTGGCATCGCCGAAGGGGACGCTCGACTGCGTAACCGCATTCTCCACTACCGACTTCCGCGACGACCTTACGAAAATCACGGTGCCGACTCTGGTCATCCACGGTGACTCCGACACCATCGTGCCATTCGAGGTGAGTGGCAAACGTACTCACGAGGCCATTGCCGGCAGCAAACTCGTCGTGATCACAGACGCCCCGCACGGGGTCACCGTTTCGCACAAGGACGAATGGAACCAGCACGTACTCGCATTCCTCGCGAAATAGCCAACCGCGTAAGGACCTCGCCGACGGGGTTACGTACCCTTTAAGCAGGATTATTTCGCCTTGTGATAGGTCGTAGCCATGCATGAATAGCCCGACACTAAAGTCTTGTCCCGGGCTTTCTTATCCGCGTCCTTCCGAGCCAGAGCGGCCGCGTCGGCCTCCAATGCAGCGCGCGCCTCGGCAAGTTTCACCAGGCGGGACTCCCGCCGCGCGAGCTCCGGCGGCAACTCATCGCCGCGTTTGTCTTTCCCGAACCGCGCATTCTCGGCAACGCCGATCGCGTCCGCGTCAGCCAGCAGCGCGGAGACTTCAGCGGCGAGGACCTTCTGCTTCTCTGTCAACCGACCGTGACTCATCGCCTTGCGCAGGGACGCGTTCGCGCACACCTTCGTGCCGTCCAACGCGACCTGCCCGAGCGACACCATCCCGGCAGTGCGGCCGAGTTCCAACGCCTGCAAGAACACGTTCCCCAAGCTGGAGAGGTGGCGTTTCCGGAACTGGGCAATGGAACGAAAATCTGGGGCCTGCTGCGCGGCCAACCAGCGAAACGCGACCATATCCACGCGGACCCGTGCCAGCTCCCGCGATGACCGGATCCCGACGCAATACCCGTAGAGCAGGACACGCACCATCAGCCCGGGGTCATGCGGCGGCTGTCCCTTCGACTTTGCATACGACGCGTAAACCTTCGTCAGGTCGAGCTGGGTTTCGACGATATCCGCGATGAAGGGAGAGAGGTGATTCTGCGGCAACCACTCAACCAGCGATGTGGCACCAACATCACCGCCGCCGGCTCGAACACTCAAAACCGTTTATTCACATTCGCGCCAGCCTCAACACCGTCATCCACGACCAGGTCAACATGCTCAAGCTTCGTCGCGGGAAACAGACCATCCGAATCGCTCACAAGTAGTTTTCCAGACCCCATACCAAAGCCCGGGAACGCGACCGGCGTTTTAGACACTGCTACGACTGGCCCACGCTCCTAAGGCTTGTCGCTGACCCCGTTGCCGAGTCCGGGGACTCCCCCGCGCTACCCCGACTGCTCGCCGAACTGAAGGTTTCCGTGTTGCCTTCCAAGGATGCCCAGACCGGGTCCGCGCGGACAAGGCGTACCCGTGCCGGGTCATCTGCACCCAACTATGCAACCGCAGCATCCCTCGCGGTCACCAAGCCCGACGACCAGATTGGACACGCGTTGTGCCGAGGATCCCGCGGCAGGCGCCCGCCACGATTGGACAGCGATTATTGCGCCACCCCTGTGGCGCTGCGCGCGCTTCCCGTATAGGTCACCGCGGTGGCGTTGGTCGTCTCTACGCTTCGGTCAGACGGTGTCGGCGCAGAACCGCCCATGTTCCGCGTCGCTGGCCGCGCTGAGCCCGCAGTCAGAGCCATTGCCGTCACCCGCGCAGAGGTTGTGCGGCCAGCACCCAACTGGCCGCACAACTCCTCGGTTCAGTGGATGGTGATGTTGCCGCCCCTGAGGGCCACCGGCGTCGAACCCGTGGTGAAGACCACGGTACCGGAGGGGTTCTTGATCACGACCTTGATCGTGTCGCCCTTCTTCCCCCCTGAGGCCCCGTTGTCCACGACCGACACCTGGAAGGTGTAGCCCGCGGTGCCGTTCCACTTCCCGCCGCCGGTCCACGTCGCCGTGTTCCCTGAGACGACCAGGCTGATCGCGGTGTTGCCGTGGAACTTGGCCTTGTCGGCCTTGGCGCGCAACTGGAACTGTCCCTTGAAGCCGGTGGCTTCGGGGATCACGTTGAACCCGAATGACGTACGGCCCGTCGAGATGGATGTCCAACCGCCACCGGTCACCTTGGCCCCGGTGGCCTGGACGGTAACCAGCGTGTCGGCAGCAGTCGCAGATCCCAGGTAGTAGTCGTTGCCAGCAAACTCGGCCTTGACCGCGTACACGCTCGAGGCGAGCGGCACGGTGATGCTGGCCACTCCACTGGCGTTGGTCGTCGCGGAGAACGTCTGCGTCACCATGTTCGAATCGGTCACGGTAAAGACGACCGTCTTGTTCGACAGGTCACCGAGATGCGAATCGTCATGACACCGAGGCTGCTCCGCCTACGACGCCTAGTGAGCGGAGAGGTCAGCCGCTTCCCCGAACTGGCCCAAGCCCTATTCGAAAACGGTCCCCAACGATCGATCCAATCATTGGCCATCGTCATCTCCAAGCTCGTACAGCGCGGACTCCTGAGCACACCGAGCCCAGCAGTAGCAGCCACGACCCTGAATTGGCTGGTACTCGCCGCGCTGGTCAACGAAGCCATGCTCCTGGGCGACGAGGCCATCCCGACGACCACCGCAATGAGGGCCCAAGCAGCGGAGGCCACGCGCGTATTTCTCACCGCCTACGCCAGCGATACCGGTCTCGACGATCTGCGCTGAGACTGACGAGGAAGACTGGGAACACGCACGACCGGCCACAATGCGCCAACGCGATACCGCCGCTTAGCTTTGCGACTCACACACTTGTTCGGGGGTCTGTCGGACTGGTCTCCCGGCTGCTAGACAAAACCCGTATGGATGGTCGCCTGGGCGAATTGACGTGGGGCAACATGGGGCATGGTCCTAGAGACTGGAACCCGCCGGGATATTGGGACGCACCGAGGGCCGCCACATCGTCGATGAGCAGCTCGTCGAGGATGTCAGCGCGGGTGTGGGTGGCGCCCTTCCGTGGGTTCGCGCCGATGCTCCCGATCATGGCTTTGATGACGTCGCCGCCCTCTTCATTGGCCTTCGCGATCCGACCCCAGCGTCCGGCGGTATAGGCCGCGCCGACACCTGCAAATACCTCTCCCGCGGGCGGAGGGAAGAACGAACCGATGCTCGTGATCATTCCCGCGACACCATCGGCGAGAGCCCACCTGTCGTCTGAGCTGACGTCGCCGTCCGACATCCCGTTGACGCCGGTAGCCATGTTGAGAACGCCCACACCGACCCCGAGAACCGAGAACACCGAAGCCCTTGCCGATCCGCGCTGTCTGCAGGCGAGATGCTGAACAGATACTGCAGTTCGTGCACCCAGAAACCGATGTCATCCACATTCGGGGACGCCGGCGTCGCGGGTAACGAAGACGTGGGGGTCATCGTTTCGGTATCGGTCATGTTCATCCTCTCCCGTGGAAAGTCGTACGGTCACGCATTCATTGCGATGTGGACATATGGCGGACGCCGCGAAGTATCGACGAGATGACGTCCCTCGTCGCTGGGGGGTAACAGTCCCCGGCGATGATCGACAGCAGACCCGACTCTCCACGGTACGTGCCGTTGTTACGCAGCAGGTCGATGACCGCCCCGATTCGGGGATCCGATACCGTTGCTGGCAGGGTCCGCGCCCGCGCCAGAACGGACTTGCGCTCGAAGAACACAGACTCGTCGGCGATCTCGAGTCGATCACGTCCGGTCGGATAGCCGCCGGTTTCGCGTACGACCCCGCGCTCGACGCGTGCCACATAGAGGTGGGGCACCACGGCGACAGTCACCGGCTGAAGCACCTTGTAGGCGAATGGGGGTCGTCGCCGAGCAGATACCGCTGCAAGGGCGTCATCCAACATGGCGGACCCGGTCGGCGAGTCGTCGACGACCACGAGGCGGGCGTTGTCAGCGGGCTCGGTTAGAAATCCGGCCTTCGGGTCTGTCCGGATGCGTCCTTCGAGCGCGAGTTCGATCAAAGCGCCGGCGCCCGGCATGATCTGGTCGGGTTCGAGCTGTCCCGGCCTCTGCTGGAGCATCAGCTGGACGTCTTCGGCGATGCTCGGCATCGACGTGGTGGCGTCTGTCATGGTCCTATTCTTTCAGGCCGACGGGGCAAGGTCACCATGGCCACGCATCCTCGACGAAGTCGCCTACTGCTTCGGCGCCATCAGAGACGGCATTTCCGACGTCCGATGCGACATCGGATACGACCCCCGCCGTCGCCTGTCCGAAGTCGCCGATCTTGTCGATCTCCCGATTTGCCGAATCGGGGAGTAGTCCCCAGCGGGAATGTCGCTGCTCAAGGTCGATGAGCTGCTGACTCTTTCTCCAGCGGACGGCCGAGGCTCATGGTTTGGCCCGGCGCCGGTAGATCGTGGGGCCCGTGTCTCCGAACTCCTGGAGGGAGTTCGATAGATCGAGGAGGTTCTCCAGCGACAGGCTGAGCCGGTCGAGTTTTTGTCACGACGAGCGGATCGCCGGTCCGGTTCGCTGAGCGAGCGCCTTGTGGCCTTGCCCACGGTTAGTGGACACGGGGTTACGCGGCTTTAGCGAAGACCGCGTTCTGGTTTGAGTATTACAGTTCGAAGTCGACGGGGCTGATCTGGCCGAGGGAGGTATGCCGGCGGCGCCGGTTGTAGCGGTCTTCGATCCAGGCGCCGACTTCCCGGGATACCTTGTTGTTGCTGGGCTAGACGCGTCGGTGGTAGAACTCGGTCTGGAGCGTGGCGAAGAAACTTTCCGCCATCGCGTTGTCCCAGCAGACCCCGGTGGAGCCCATCGACCGGGTGATGCGCTGCGCTTTAGCGAACGCGGTGATCTGCGCTGACGCGTATTTGGTGCCGCAATCGGAAAGAAAGATCACCTGCTCGGGCCGCTCACCGCAGAGCGCCATGGCCATGATCAGGGCGTCCTGGATGAGGTCGGTTCGCATGTGGTCGGCGATGGCCCAGCCGATCACGCGGCGCGAGTGCGCGTCGATCACGGTGGCTAAATACAGCCACCTTTCCCAGGTCCTCAGGTAGGTGATATCGCCCACCAGACCTGGTTCAGAGCCCCGGTATCCCACTGCCGTTTGACGGCGACGACCGGATAGGCGTCCTCGGTTTGGCTGACCGTGGTGGTGCGCCAGCGTTTGGGGCTGATGCTCACCAACCCAGGCGGCGCATGGTGCTGGCCACGGTCGCGCGCTGAGTTGCCCCTAACGTGGCGACAGCTTGCGAAGGGCACCAGCCTTATGCGCGGCTTCGGCATCCGTTTTCTCAGATTTCACGATAAATGCAGGGTCATCTTTCGAGGCGTGGAACGTTTTGCCCGCGAAGTCAAAATCGCTCGTCTTCTTCTCGATTACCTCCCCCTGAGTTCGCCCCTGAGACGTCGCCCAACTGACCCGGTCGCCTGTGCTGAAGTCTGTCATCCTTGAAGCATACGGACGGAGACGGACCTGGGCTAGAGGGGTGGGCTGAGTGTCATGTTCCTGTCTGTTCTAAGGAATGATCGTGCCCGCGTAATTCGTTTTCCACGCTTGATTTGCCACGCGCTCGTGACGTGACCGGATTACCGTGCCCGACCATCCAAAACGCCACCATGTTGTTCCGCAGTTCTACCTGCGAGGATTCGCCCGGTCAGAGCGGCTGGTCGCCGTGCAGGTGTCTGATGGAAGACGGTTCTCGACGCCCGTGAGAAAAGCCGCGAGCAAGACCCACTTCTACCGGCTTGCACCCGACCATCTCTCCGGACCGCTCGCGCTCGAAACCGCGCTTGCCGTGGTCGAGGGTGACGCTGCGGCGATTCTTAAGAGAATCATCGACGGGCAGTGGCCGCTGAGCTTTTTTGAACGTCGACAGTTGTCATTCTTCATTGCAGCTCAGCTGGTGAGGGGCCCCGGTATCGGGGCGCTCTGGAGGCCTCGGGCGCCATCGGGACCAACGGCGACGGCTCCGCGATGACATCCACCGACATGCATGCACACCAGATCGCGACGCTCGCCGAAGAGTGGATGCCTCAGTTAATGGACCGTCCATGGGACTTGGTGCGATTCACCAATCGCTCGCTCATAACGTCAGACTCGCCCGTCAGCTCTATTCCGCCACTCGATTACGACGCTGGACGCTGGGCCGGCGCGCCCTTCGCGGTCGCGAAGGAGGTGCTCTATCCGATCAGTCGCAAGCTCGGCTTGATGATGAGAGACAAGATTCAGATCTCCGGTTTCGACCGACAGCAAGGAGCGCAACTGGGTGTCTTCGATCAGATCCGCCCGGGCACTGTCCGGCTCGAGCAGTATTTCAATCGGTCGACCGCCAAGACTGCGACTAGGTGCCTCTACCACCACCCGAGTGACGCGGGATTCGTCCCGCCCGAAGTTCCGGACCCCACGTCGCCGAAGTACTGACCGCCACTATCCCGGTCTCGACCCCAGAATGACCGCGCGAGTGGCGCCGGAGCTATGCGACGCCAACGTTCTCCCGGCCTCAGACGACCCCCCAATGTCCACCAGGGTGTACCCAATTGAGCAGGTCCAGATCGCCCGAGAGTCGCGTCAATCAGGGTGAATGTCCTATATAATTGGACAGAAGCGACGGGGGATCTAAAACATGACTGGACACAAAGGACAGGTCGTTGGCTACGTGCGAGTTAGCGCCGCCGACCAGAACGAAGTGCGGCAGGTAGAAGCGCTCGGCGCGGTGGACAAGATGTACTCCGAAAAGGTTTCGGGCAAGAACGCCCATGATCGGGCACAGCTCCAGGAGATGCTCGCCTACGTGCGAGATGGCGACAAGGTGCGCGTGAAGTCACCGGATCGCCTCGCACGTTCGACGACTGACCTTCTCGCACTCGTCGAACAGCTCAAAGCGAAGGGCGTCGCGCTGGAGTTCGTCGACAATCCCGCTCTGAATTCAGATACCCCTCAGGGCGAGTTCATGCTCACGGTTCTCGCCGCGATCGCCCAGCTGGAGCGCAAGACCATCCGCGAGCGGCAGGCAGAGGGCATCGCCATCGCGAAACGGGACGGGAAATACGAGAAGGCTCCGAAGCTCGCACTGGGCCAGATCGCACAGGCACGCGAGCGGATCGACGCTGGAGTGCCGAAGGCGTTGGTGGCCCGCGACCTCGGGGTGTCGCGCCAGACGCTCTACGCCGCACTGAACGGCTCAGGGAAATACGCTGCGTTGACGGGAATCTAGAGCAGTGTTTCCTCGCACGGACAAGGGCAAGCACCTCTGCCCGGAGTGTGGCGGCAGCTGCCGGCCGGAGACGTTCTTGGCCGATGGGTATATCCAGTTCGCGCGGGTGCGCCCCGAGCCCAGCCTATGTCGCTTTCCGCGCTCGCACACAACTCATCCGCACCGAGTTCGACACTCGCTGTCGTCCCTTACGGGGAACCTCATCCGGGCGCGTGTTCTTGATCTATTGCGGCATCGTGAGGCTGAGCCAGCGTTCTTCGACGGCATAGCCGAGATGTTCATTCATGCGGATGCTGCCGGAGTTGATTTGAGCACCACCCGTGCCGAAGATCCTGACGCCGGCGTCGGCCGAGGCTGTGATTGATGCGGCCTTGACGGCAACGGCGAGCCCTCTGCGGCGGTAAGAGCGGTGGACGGACGTGAATTCGGTTTCTGCGCGCGCGGTAGTCAGGCAAAGTGCGCTGACGGCCACGAGTTGCCCGTCATTTATGGCGCCAAATAGGCGGCACCCGGATCTCCACAGTTCGAGTACGTCGGACTCGTCGCGCTGCGGCACGGCCGTCGCTGGCGTGTAGGGGTAATCGGCGTGATTCAAAGCTTCGAGCGCTGTGACCTGAGGCGCCCAGCTGGCGTCGAGTTCCTCGATCAGGAATCCTTGGTCCGTTGCCGCCACGACCGCCGCGTTCAGCACCGTCACGTCGGGCGGATCGCTCAGGCGCAGGCGGGCGCCCCACGATTCGCCGACAACGACGTACCCCGCCTGGGTTTGGTGTTGCAGGCGCGGATCGTTGACTTGGATTACCTGTATATCTGCGTTCACGAGGCCCACTGGCTTGCAATCATTTCGAGAATTCGGACGCGATCGCGTCGGTATAGTGCGGCATGCTCCACGAAATCACGGCGAGCCGTGTCGGCGGCACGTTGATCCGTGAAAGCGGCAAGATCCTCCAAGCGGTCTGCTGCAGCCCGAAGAACGGCAGCCTGGTCGAACTCATGGCCGTAGGAACGAATGAGCGCATCGAGCCGGCCGGGGCGAGCATCCCAGCCCGGAGCGTCATCGTCTGCGTACTCGCCGAGCGGGACGAGCCGATAGGCGAGGTAGGCGAGATCCCAAATCCGAGGCCCGGGGGAGGCCATGTCCACGTCGATAAGACCGGTGATGTGCCCGTCTTGGAAGACCATGTTGTACGGTGCGACGTCGTTCAGGCACACCACCTCGACTGGCTCGTGGGCCGGCAGCTGCCATACGGTGGCCGAGTTCGCGAGTGGTGCGCTGGCGTCATGCACCCGTCGAAGCAAAGACCCGGCCTCGTGGAGGATCGTGGTCGACCAGATCCAGCTGGGCATTGGGTAGTTGCCGACTATTCCCGGAAGGCAGGAGAGCACTTCGCGGCCCTGCTCGTCCAGGCCAAAGGGCTCAGGTACTTCCGCAACTCCCGCCGCGAGGAGTGTGGTCAGAAGTTGATGTACCGCGGGAGTCCAAGGTCCGGCGGGGCGGTGAACGGTGTCGCCTACCCGCACGACCGTGCTCGAGTTTCCCCCGGCCAGAACCTCTTCATCCATCCCCCCAACCTAAGGGCTGAATGCGGAACCCCAACGAGGATCCTCTTAGACTCGATCCCGTGACTGGCAATGTGGTTCGAGAGGCGTATGCCGATCGAGCTGAGGAGTACACGGCACTGCTCGGCTCGATGGCGAATACACACGAATCGGATCAGCGGCTTGTCGCCCAGTGGGCGAGCGACCTGCGGGGGCCGGTAATCGATGCGGGATGCGGTCCTGGACATTGGACGGATTTCCTCAGGAAGCTCGGTGTCGAGGCGGAGGGCGTCGATCAGGTTCAAGAATTTATCGGGCGAGCGAAAGCAAGATTTCCGGCGGTCTCATTCCGAATCGGGTCACTTGGCGATCTCGACGTCCCAGACGGGTACGCAGTTGCAGTCCTTGCTTGGTACTCCGTCATCCACCTTGCCCCCGATGAGTTGACATCGGTCTTACGTGAGTTCGCTCGATGCATTGCACCTGGCGGCAGTCTCCTCGTCGGCTTCTTCGAGGGCGACGCCTTCGTGCCGTTTCCGCACGCCGTCACCACCGCGTATTTCTGGCCCGTCGGCGAGATGAGCGCACAGCTTAAGACCGCAGGATTCAAGGTTCACGAGGTGCACACTCGAACCGATCCGGGCAAGCGACCCCACGCCGCGATCATCGCCCACCGAACCGACATGTCAATCGCCTCAGCAGGTCTCGACTAGCGGGAAACTCCGATGCCGCTGTCCACGGGAAGGGAAGCGCAGCCGTCAAAACGGACTGTTTCGTGGACCAACGTCTTACGGGACGCTGCGACAGCGCGCTCCCGTCCAACGATGCGCACAACTTGTACTCCGATCTCGGGTTCTTCGCTTTATACGCCCGAGAGACTGGATGGAGCGCATCATCAGCCCCGGCGTGTAGCCGAGAGACAAGTATCTACCCAGTACGGTGGCACTGTGACCGAAGAGAACCTGGCGCCCGGCGAAAGTGGCGACCCCGTCGTCGTTCCTGCTCCCCAGAAGCTGCGTCAACGAGGTGAGTTCATGGCGTCCCTGACATTCCGGCCGCTCGATGGCGGAGAACTGCAGCGCATCGCAAGCTTCGCCGACACGGAGGACTACGCACGAGTCGAGGTTCTCAGTGAGATGCGCACCGTTCTTGGCCAAGTGCAGACGATGGCACCGGATTCACCCTGTATTTGATGACCCGAAGCCGCTCCAGATCGTGACTGTGCCTGTCGCAGAGTGGGAGCCGAACGCGCGCCGCCCTGCATACCCGGCCTCGAGGTTCTCCCCTGTGCACATGGACACCGGCCAGGAAACTATAAACGCGAGCATCACGCGGTAGTCGAGGCGCAGACCGTGGCAGGGAAGATATAGGCAGCCTTAGAGCGGTTTGTCCCAAAGACCAACCTTGAATGCGAGAGTCGGACCGGGAAACGCCTACCTGATGACTGCCTGGGTAACGAGCACCTATGCATCGTTTAGGAAATCAGCTCTTTTTCGATCTGCGCACGAGAGCAGCTAGCACGGCATCGGGACCGCCTTGCGATCGCGGCCCATATGCTCGCCGAATCCAGCTCACGAGCCCCGAGGCGGCGGCGGCACTAGCCGCCACGTAGGGGTTCCCACCGCCGACGGTGGCAGCCACTGCGGCCAGACCGCCTGTGAAGATGAAGTCGGATCCCGTCTTGTCGAGTGACGAGAGAAGTGAGGAGCGACCAAGTTCTGCCTCGACGGCACGAACGGCCGGTCGCAGTTCGTCCTGAACTCTCTCTCGAAGTTCCTCTGAATTGTCAGCGGCTCCCGCCCGGCGAATTCGATCTAGCGTGCTTCGCCAGTCCTCAAAGCCTGATGAAGACTCCCTCATCTCGACCGCCCGAGCTATTGGTACATCGAATGACGGAACGACCACTCTGGCCACTTCTTCCAAAAAGTCTCCCGGGTGGGTGAACCGCGCAGCCGAGCCCACCTTTGTGCGCAGGAGTTCGAGGTCTCGCTCGGTTGAGGGCACGTATTGTGCTCCTGAGGCGTCTGCGATGGCGAGGGTCTTGGCCAGGTAGTAGAAAATATGCTGGGTTTCCCACGGCTCGTCGCTGGGAATTGCGCCGCCGGAGAAGCTCAATGACAATCCACGTAGGTTGTCCCAGACGGCGAATGCGTCATCTGCTGTAGAGGGCTGGCGCGCCAGTGACTGCATTGCCTGCGAGCGAACGTCGTGCCGTACCGAAGTCGCCAAAGCGTCTCTGCGATCGGAGAGAATCGGCCACTGGCTTCGGAGAACCACGACGCCGCTCTTAATTAGCGATTCCAGCGAGTAGAGATTTTCGACTATTGCAGCGAAGCGAGCGACCGCCCTGTCCGGGTCGTCCCTAAACGCCATAAATGTACCATGTGTGCTCCATATTGCCGGACCGGATGTGACGGTGTTGAATTTTGCATCCTCTGGCCTACGCACTCGAATCGGGTGAGTCGTCGGCAGACGCGACCGATCGTCAAAGTAGTCAGCGAGCGGGTCAAGGACTAGGAGGTTGGAATAATAAAGCAGGGATCTACTTAGGTCGCCCCGGAGAAAGGGCTCGCTCCAGTAGGTGCCGAGCCAACCACCAACGAGGTAGGCGCCCCCAGGAATTGCGTCCTTGCTCTGTGCCTCAGACAACTCTCCCAAGAGACCGGCCAAGTCATCGAGTTCTGGAATCGTGAGCTTGCGAAGCTGCATTGGCGTGGGACGCGAGCCAAGAGCAGTCTCCAGGACGTCCAACGCAGTGGGAAGATCCCCAGGTCCTGCTATCGCCATGCGCGGCCTCTTTCTCGAATGGTTTTATCATCGCAGTCGTCAATTCACTCCAATCGCCTGTGCCCAGCACATGATTAGCGATTCAATGCTCCGCTTTCGGTGAAGTAGGCCGCCTTGTCATCATCAAGGTCGATCACCCCCGCCCGTTCTCCGTCGCGGATGACGGTTACGAGCATGTCCAAGACAATCACCGCGGCTCCGCACCACTCGTACATCGGCACGGTGTTGCTTCGGTGCGGGAACCGTTTCGATGCGTGCCATTTGCCGAAGTCGTTGTGGAGATGTCGACCGTAGAGCTCGATGAGCACACGTTCCCAGACCGGCGTCGCGTTTCCGTCGAAGCTTTGAGCCAGACGGGACGGGACGCTGTCCGCTCGCGCATACTTTTCCACCTCGCTGAGATGGGTCGATATGCGTCCATCCTCGCGCCTCATTTGGCGTCGAGCGGCATCGATCACCCGATGAACCTCAGTTTGCTCGCCTGTGGTAAAGAACTTGCGTAAGAGCGCCGCGTGTAGGTTCACAATCCAGTAGATACCGTCGCTGATGTGATCCTCATTTCGGAGGGAAACTCCGGTAGTGGAAACGTTGCTTGGAGGCTCGCGTAGTCGCTGATTGCCTCCAGGAACATCTCGATGCGCACGCGGTCATTAGGTGGATCTTTGAATTTGGCGTAGTGGTGGCGCGGATGTTTCGGTTGATTGCCTGCCATGAGACGACGGTAGATCCCAGCACCGACAGGCGTGCTGTTCTTGAATGGCAGACGAACTGCGTCCGAAAGCCGAACGGCTACCGGACGATCCCGCGTAGTTAGGGGCGCAGTCGCAGTTCCAGCTAATCAGACCGCACGGACGTATGTGGACAATACTTGCGAGGCGGAATATGGGCCGTCACCGTCCCTGTCGACCTGCGGCGTGTCGAACTCGATCCAATAGACGAACTTGCTTTCCCGAGCCGCTGCCGGTGTGAGACCGTGCGCTCGTTCAGACGACTGGACGGTCCCGGAGCAGGGCTCGCTGAATGGGCCCCCGAAGATCGGATCACTCAGTATCCGCACTCGCGTGCCTGGCCGTAGAGCACGCGCAAATGTTTGACGAATCCCCATGACAGGGATTTTAGCGTCGCTCCTCAAACTCGGATTCCCCGTCCGCAAGGCGAACCTCAATCGATTCCGCCGGTCGTCAGCGGAAACGCTCTTCGTCGAACTGCTGAGTGCCGCCCTTCATAGTCCATGACGCGGCAAACGGCATCAGGGTCTCAATGGTGGCGACACGAACACCCTCGGCGGTCGGAAGAAGCACCCTGATGCCGGGGTAGTAATCGAAAAGGACCTGCCGGTCACGACCGCACGGTCCGACAACACCGCGCCCGTGATTGCCAACAGCGACGATTGTCGTGATTTCTCGCCCGCCCTGTGCACGCGCCGCGCCAAGTGCAACCAGCTCGGCGCACGGACCGCCGGTGAAGTGGAACAGATTCACCCCAGCGAACATGCGGCCGTCGGCGTCTCGAACTGCCGCGCCCATAGTGTGTGCACCATCTTCATCGGGCCCGGCGTCCGTGTTCGCGTCGATGACCTCTCTTGCGAGTTCAACGAGCTCAAGGTCTTCGGCCGTCGGCACTGCGAGTTCAGCGGTTGGGAGCATGAGCGTAATCCTACGGATCGAACCGAACGCAAGTCTTGGCTGGCATGTCCGTAAGCGGAACCTTCATGGGGCACAGAATTCGCCGCCAGTGCTTCGAGCCGGCGTTGAGCAGCTGGGTGGCGTTTGGGAACGTCTTACGGGCACTCGCCATCGCGGTGCTGGGGTTCTCTTTTCATCTACGCCGATTGCAATTGATCCCATGACGGGCGCGGCTTTGGAGTTTCTGAGCCTCGGCACGGTTGCGGATATCAGGCGGATGAGGGCGACGTGGAGTCAGCGACATCGTTGGTGCTTTGCAGTCCCAACTTGGTCAGGCACTGCTCGGGGTGATCGTCACGAAGAACGCGCGGGGTCTCATACGGTGGGCCAACGGAACGGTTCATCCGCCGTAGACGAGCGAGTAGCTGCTGTGCGATACGTTCCAAGTTGTTGAGTTACCGCTCGCGGTGGAACCGGGCAAAGTAGCTCGTGCGTGGCTCCTAGGGATGAATCCCCAGTTGGATGACGAGTCCCTGGCCGAGGTGCTGTCCACCGGTCGAGCGCGCGGCGTCATGGCGGCAGCACGGGCTTTCAATAATGATGGCTAGCCCCGCGCTCGCGCTCATTGAACCACCGCTGAATATTGCCTTCTCAGTGAGCCAGGGGTGGTGCGGGTGAAGGTTGCTGTACCGAAACATGAATCGTGTCGCTCAGGTCATCGTTCCCTACCTGCGGGGCGAGAACATGGCATTCGCCTACTTGACCCTCGAAACGGTCGGCTTCACTTCACCGACGGCGGTGTCGGGGCACTGTGGATGAGTCTCGTCTGGACGTTGATCTGGGCTGCTCGCGGGCGCAGACTACAAGTCGGAGCGGAAGAGGGTGTTGTGATGGTGGACAGGATCGGCGACATCTGGGGCACCAGGACGCCTTTTGGCCGCGGCGAGAAGTGGCCGGTGCGTGTTGATCAGAAGTTGGCTGATGGCCTCGGTGAGGACGACGTTGATCGTTGGGTGCAGTCGGCTTGCACGCTGTGCAGCAATGGCTGCGCGTGCGACATCGCGGTGAAAGACGGGCGGATGGTCGGAGTGCTGGGTCGAGCCATCGACACCGTCAATCATGGGCGACTCGGGCCGAAGGGCCTCTTCGGCAGTTGGCAGGGTATGTCGAACGGCGACCGGCTGACTCGTCCGCTCATCCGGATCGGTGGCGAGTTGGTCGAGACCGACTGGGACACGGCGATGTCCCGGATCGTCGAGCGAAGCAGGCAGCTCTTGGCGGACAAGGGTCCACTGAGCCACGCGTTCTATACCAGCGGCCAATTATTTCTCGAGGAGTACTACGCGCTGGCAATTCTCGGCAAGGCTGGTATCGGTACCCCGCACATGGATGGCAACACCCGATTGTGCACGGCGACCGCGGCGGCGGCGATGAAGGAGAGCTTTGGTGCGGATGGCCAGCCTGGTAGCTACGCCGACATCGACGAATGTGATGCGATGTTCCTATTCGGGCACAACATGGCCGAGACGCAGACGGTGCTGTGGGCGAGGGTGCTCGATCGGATCGCCGGGCCCGACCGGCCACGTATTGTCTGTATCGACCCGCGTGAGACTGAGGTGGCGCGGGTCGCGGACGTGCACCTTGCGGTGCGTCCAGGGACGAACCAGGCACTGATGAATGGTCTGATCCGGGAACTGTTCATGAACGGATGGATTGATGAGGCCTACATCGCGGCCCACACCATCGGAGTCGACAGATTGCGGGCCGTCGTGGAACCATGGACGCCAGACGCAGTAGCTGAAACCTGCGGTGTCTCGGTCGACGATGTGCGAGAAGCTGCACAAATTTTCGGCACGAGCGCCCGAGTGCTCTCCACCGTTTTGCAGGGCTTCTACCAGTCGGCGCAGGCAACCGCGGCATCGTGTCAAGTGAACAATATGCACTTGCTGCGAGGAAAACTCGGCGCGCCAGGAAGCGGGGTGCTGCAGATGAACGGCCAGCCCACCGCGCAGAACAACCGGGAGTGCGGAGCGGACGGAGACCTTCCCGGATTCCGCAACTGGGAGAATTCGGAGCACGTCCGCGAGCTCGCGACCCTATGGGACGTTGATATTTCGATCATTGCGCACCAAGCTCCCCCAACCCATGCGATGCAAATCTTTCAGTATGTCGAGCAAGGCAACATCGAGTTTCTCTGGATCTCGGCGACGAACCCGGCGATTTCGATGCCGGAATTGGAACGTATCCGCGCCATCCTCGGCCAAGAGAACGTCTTCCTCGTCGTGCAGGACCTTTATCTCACCGAAACGGCGCTGTTTGCCGATGTCGTGCTGCCGGCCGCGGGCTGGGGCGAGAAAACAGGAACTTTCACCAACGCGGATCGTACGGTGCATCTCTCCGACAAGGCCGTCGAGCCGCCTCGTGAGGCAAGGAGCGATCTGGATATTTTTCTTGACTATTCGGCGCGGATGAATTTTCGCACGAATTCGGGCGCGCCACTTCTCGACTGGGCCGGACCGGAGGACGGATTCCGCGCGTGGCAGGACTGCAGCCGAGGCCGCCCGTGTGACTACACCGGCATCACCTACACGCGACTTCGAGGAGGAAGCGGCATTCCGTGGCCGTGTAACGACGAGCATCCGGAGGGAACAGTTCGACTCTACGGTGACGGCGTCTTCGCCACCGAGCCAGACGACTGCGAAACGTTCGGCCATGACCTGCTCACCGGTGCCTCGGCCGGTGAGCAGGCGTTCCGTGCGCTGGAGACTCACGGGCGCGCCGTTTTCAAGGCTGCACCCTATGCGCCACCATCCGAAGAGCCGGATGCCGACTTTCCGTTGCGGTACACGACCGGCCGCACGGCGTACCAGTTCCACACGCGCACTCGCACCGGTCGTGCCCGGCAGCTCAACAACGCGGCACCGTCGGCGTGGTTAGAGATCTCGGTGTTGGATGCTGGCCGGCTCGATATCGTGGAGGGTGACACTGTACGAGTCACCTCCCGTCGCGGTGCACTTGTCGTTCCCGCCCGCGTCAGCAATGTGCGCGAGGGTACGGTATTCGCACCGTTTCATTACGGCTATTGGGATTCGGGACGACCCGGTCCGGACGGTCACCCCACCGCAGCCAACGAACTGACGATGACAGAGTGGGATCCGGTATCCAAGCAGCCCCTGTTCAAAAATGCGGCTGTGCGGGTGGAGAAAGTAGCGGACGGTACCGGCCCGTCACCGGCTCCAACGACCGCAGCATCCCGCCCTGCGGATTCCGGCGGCGTGCCGGTCACGGTTGGCGGCCCGGACGCCGAGGCGCACGAATCAACATCTCCGATCAAGTTGCCCGCTGTCGCGCCCGAGCAGGGAAACTGATGCTGTTCCCTGCATGCATCATCCCCAGCCGTCGCCGGTTCCACCTTTCTGAAGCCAACTCAGCCGTAGGTGGCTCCGCCCGGGCGCTCAGCCGCAGCTCAGCCGGTGCTATCGAGAATCAGGCGCGCCGCTTCCGTTGGTTGGTCCCAGTGCGGGAAGTGACCGCAGTTTTCGAACCAGTGCAGCGTTGCATCCGGGAACAGCTCCGTGGCCCGCGCCGCCTCACTGGGAACGGTGACCTTGTCCTTCCGCCCCCATCCAATGACCACTTTGCCCTTGAGTGAACCGGCCGGTGCGCCTTCCTGGCGGGGTCCGTGAATCAGCGCGTTGAGAGCCGGGTCCAGGCTGGTCGATGTCTTGAACCCGCGAAGCTCGTGCAGGACCAGATCCTGTGGCAGCTTCCAGGGGTGGGCGGAGAACTGTGCAAACAGGGCCGTGCGACCCACAGGGTTGCCCGTGAGGAAGGGGAGCGCCGGTTAGATGCGGCGCACCAGTGCGACGGATGCCTTGATGCTTGTACCAAAGATCGCTGCCTGGCGGTCATTCCAGAATCCACCAGGGTCCAGTGCGACCGTGGTGCCAGCGTGCCCGCGGCGTGCCATTTCCATTACCATCCGGGCGCCCATGGAGCTGCCTACCAGATCAAGGTCACCCAGTTCCGCGTCGCGGATAAAGGCTTCGACGGAATCGGTCAGCGTGGCAATGGTGGTTTCGCCGGTCAGCGGCGCGGATTCGCCGCAGCCGGGGAGGTCGACGGCGATGACATCACGTTCAGCGGCCAGCGCCGGGATTACCGGGTTCCAGTTGCCAATACTGGAACCGACCCCATGGATCAGCAGGAGTGGCTTACCGGAGCCTTGCCGAGTTGAGTGCAACATGACTTCACTGTAGGGGCAGAGCAACATATCTGGCCAGAGGTTATCTGGCCAGAGGCCCGACGGCACAGCGATACGCCGTTAGGCAGCGCATCCAACGCTCAATCGCAGCTTGGGTAGGCAGTCCCATCGATCCGCAAGAGGGACGCCCTGCGGATACTCCCCCGCGACGACTGGGTTGCGCATCGCGCTTGGGCAGGACGTGCCCGCATGACTCGCCCGTTGAGGATTCGCCCTCAGGTACCTTTAGCGCGACAACCGTTCAACGCTCAGGCTGTGTTACTGCACTGTTTCGTCGTGGATCCATTCGCGCACGATAGGTGCCGGGTCCGTGGGGGCAACACTGTACGAGGGCTTCCAGTCGGAGGCGTTGGCGCCGGTGGCGTCGAAGAGGCTCAGCAGCTCGTCTGTCGTATTGGGGACCACGTATCTGCCGCACATGCAGTTGAAACTAGCTTGCCCTCGGCCTCGTCAGCAATGGGATCAACCCGGCGCTGTCTGGGTAGTGCGAGGACGGCCAACGTCACACGAAGCGAACGAATCCGCACTCCGGGCAGCATCAGAAAGGGCCTTCATCGGTGCCCAAGATCACCATACGGACCAAGCATCGTTGACAGTTCGGCACACCCAGGTCGTCGTCCATGCCGGTCACACTGCGCGCACATCACCCGCCAGCATCTGAGCAGCCGATGCGCTCTCGTTCTGGGTCTACAACGAGATCTGGTGCTGGTACATCCCCACCCACGGCGACGACCTCGCCGAACTACGCTCAACCCTGTGGCGCCAACGAATAAATGCCATCTCCGGCCTGCAGCGCCTCACCCCACAAATCGTGGACGCCCTCATCAACCCGCCCCCGAGCCGCCTGACCTACCGGGAGAGCGCGAAAGTCCGCGGTCGGCGTCACCGTTCTTGCACCGTGTAGTAAAAACCAGACCATCAGGAGTTCCGCTATTTTGGAAGCCGCCGCGCTGGAAAGTGTGAAGTCAGTTGTTAATCATTAGGACGTTGAAATGACCTTGGCAGGAGAGGTCACGTTCACACCCTGCGGGGACCTTGGTCGGGTACGCACGCTCCGAATTCGAAGGGACCACACCTTGACGCGCCCCCTGATCCGACTCCTGTCCATTCCGGCCTTTGCGATAGTACTGGCGGCGTCTGCACCGGCCCAGGCCCAGGCCGCCCCGCCCGATCAGGGCGCCGATGCCGCCAACCCGCGCGCGTCGAATTCCGCGACCCTGCTGTATTTTAACGACGCCCACGAGATCGGACCGGTACTCTCCGGCGGACAGGACCGCGGCGGTGTCGCCCGTCTCTCCGCTGCGATCGACACGGTGCGTGAGGACAATCCAGCGACATCCGTCGTCTTCGGCGGCGATCTGGCCGGAGGCACGCTCTTCGGCGGGCTTTACAAGGGGTTCCCGATGGTCGACGCCTTCAACAAGATCGGCGTAGACCTCGCGAATTTCGGCCAGCACGACTTCGACTTCGGGATCGATATCGCCCGCGAGCTCGTTGCCGCGTCGGAGTTTCCGTGGATCACCTCCAACCTGGTCGACGCTGAGGGCGAGCCGTTCGTGGCGGGAGGCACGTGGGAGGTCCAGCGCATCGGCAAGGTGCGAGTGGGCTTCATCGGCCTGACCGACGCCATCGATACGACCTTGGCCAGCGACCAGCTCGACGAGACCGATCCCGTCGAAGCCGCACGGGCCGCCGTGGCTGACATGACAGCGACAGAGAAGGTGGACGTCGTGGTGGCAGTGACTCAGCACTCGATGGACGACAACCGGGTGTTGGCGCAGGCCGTACCGGAGATCGATGCCATCTTCGGCGAGGAGATGGCTGAGTACGAGTCCGTCATCTCCTACTCCGGCGCGGTCCCTCTGATGGCTCCCGAGGGGAACATCGGCTCGCTCATCCGGCTCGACATCACCAAAGAGGGCGGCGAGTACATCGTCGCCCCGTCCGTGATCGAGGTGGACCACACGGTCACCCCGGANCGGACCCGAGTCTGCACCAGCTCGAGAAGTTCTACGAGGCCGATATGGCGGCCAACCTCTCCACGGTCCTCGCCACTGTCCAGACCCCGCTGCTCAACCCTGAGAACGCCGCCCGCCGCCAGGAAACAGCTCTCGGCAACTGGGTTGCGGATGCCTTCCGCGCGTACCACGGCACCCAGATCGGGTGGATGAATGGTGGTGGCCTGCGCGCAGAGGCACCAGGGCCGGACTTCACCACGCGGGACGCGTACTCCATCGCACCCTTCGATAACAAAGTCATGGTCGTGCAGGCGTCCGGGGCCGGGATCGTCGCAGCACTCGAGCAGGGCGTTGGACACGTGGACATTCTGGGAGGCGGCTTCCCCCAGGTGTCGGGGATTTCCTACTCCTACTCCCCCAGTGCTGCCGTCGGCTCACGCGTAAGCGACGTCCGGGTCGCCGGGGAACCAATCGACGTCGCATCCACGTACTCGGTGGCGGTAACAAACTACGTCGTCGGTGGCGGCGACGGCGTCGCCGGGTTCTCGGGAGGATCAGTGCTGGTCCCAGCTTCGGGAGCGCCAAGCGACGCGGAGGCGATCATGGCCCACGCAAAGTCGCTCGGCGTCGTCGACGCGACGACGGAGGGACGGATCACCGTCCTGCCGTAAGACCGACGCCGAAATCGGCGGCCTCGCGCACGGCGTTCCCTCAGCACGCACCAGCGCAGATCGAAACTGCCGCGGGGGGTACATTGCCCGGCCTGGTCGGTGTACTGGTGGCGTCGGAGACACGGACGGCACAGGAAGTCGTCCCGCCAGACTTTGGTCGGTGGAGGCTGGGCCGAACAGCCCGAGAGCACGAGAGTCGAAAGCCGAATCGGAGCATCGGAACCGGGGTCGCCCAGCCATGCGCGGCCCGGACCAAGAAGGGTCGCAGGAGCTGTCTCTTCCCGCTCTTGTGGATCGACTTCAAATTGAGATGGGGCTGTGCGACTTCCCATCCGTTCTTTGGCGTTTTGCTCGGTACTGATGCTGATCAACTGAACAAAATCTTGGGGGCCACAGTGTCAAATATCGCCATCGCCATGGACAAGTCCGCAGGGACGGGGCGCACGGTTACGGGTGCAATACTGCTCGTGCTTGCCATCCTGGGCGGCTTCTTCGGCGTCGCTTGGATAGTCATGTTCTACGTTTCCCAGGGCACTTTGCCGATCGCTGCCCTGGGATCGTGGAACCTGCTCGGGGGCGGCTTCTTCTTCGTCACGGGGATGCCGATGCTCATTGCGGGAATTCTCCTTCTTGTCAGCGGTTCCCGGCAGCGGCGCCGGGTATAGGCAGACAGCATGAGCAACGCCTCACCGGCTGGCCGGATGACCCTGAACATCGCCGAAGATCCAGACAAGGATCAATGCCTGCTTCGCGGCGCCCCGAGCGAACGGAAGTAGTCATGGAATCCCAGGGGGGAGGGAACCAGGCAGCAGATCATAGGCCTTGTGAACGCGGTTGATGGGTGGAGTGTTTCCGATGCCGCTGTGGTGTTCTTCCAGGACGCGAAGGCGCAGGTCGGGGCAGCATGATCCGGACCCACCGCCCTGATCCGCGGCCGAACCCGGCGCATCGGCGCCCGCGGGGTGTCAGTGACCGGTGAACAGATGTGGGACCTGCTGGACGTGGCAGGGAAAGTCCGGGCCCGCCAGGCTGCGGAGCGAGAACGGGAGCGGGTGGTGGTCGAGGCAGAGGCTGCGGACAACGTCATTCGGATGTGGAGGCGGCGGGCGTGAGGTTCAGGCCACTATTCATGGGATGGGCGTTCCTGTAGACGCGCCTGACTGCGAATTATCTCGGTCGGGGCAAACGGGACGGTCTCTTCATTAGAAGCTCCCTGGCCGTTTTGTGTCGATTCCCACACTCGGCCGCACAAATTCCGCTCTCGCATGCACAGCTCATTCACCGCAGCACGGACCTTGGTTCTGTGCCCATGAGGGTCCGGCTTACGGGACACGCAGGATACGACACTCCCGGCACGGCTCTCCGGCCGGCATATACGCTCATGGCATGAGCCAAGTGCACCTGAGTGGTCAACTTACCTGCCACGATCGGGATCAGGCGGCCGTACTCGCTGAGCATCTTTCGGATCACGTGGCTCGAACGCGCGCGGAGCCCGGGTGCATCTCATTCCGTGTCGCCCCGACCGTCGATCCTATGGTGTGGCAGGTCGACGAGTGCTTCCAGGACAGTTCTGCGCTTAAAGCACACCAGGACCGCGTTGCGGGAAGCGACTGGGGACGGGCCTCAGCCGGGATCGATCGTCGCTACTCGATCCACGGGCTCTAGTCACCTCACATTGCCCACCTTGGGCTGCCGGTACGAGTACTACGGTGCGGCCTGGCGGAGCGCCTCGACTAACTGAAAACGCTCCAGTACGACGAGCGTTTCGTCATCAACTGTGAAGTCTGAATTGTTGAGGAAGTCACGCATCTCCGCACTGTGCCAGAAGGCTTCATGACCGCGCCGCCAGGCGGCTACGGAGTCGAATCCTTCGCCCTCGTCGCGCGCATGCTCGAGGCCGACGTCAGCAAGTCGGACAATCTCGACCGCAACCGTCTGGATGATCGCCACCGCGGCATCGCTTGAATCCACAACCGTCTGCTTGTTCCCGACGATCGGCAGCTGTTCGTCCTCTACCGAGTACTCCACGAAGGTCGAGCTTGTGGAGGTCTTCGTGCCGGCCAGGATTGCGGCGATCAGTCGATCCCGAAGCGGGCCTGGAAAACCGAACTCAGCAATCGGGAATTCACCGTGGTTGGTCATGAAGTGATCCTAGGTACCCAGGCACGCAACCCTGAATCGCAAGGCGTTCCCGTCTCGCTTGCACGAACCAGGCAGGGGCTCGAACCGACTTGGGTGCAATGTACTCATCACCTGCCGAAACGCTAGCATCTCCGACTTGCGCCTAGCATTCAGGTGTGGCCTCTCTCGAGTTTGACCCCGCGCGATTGCGAGTGGAACGTGCCAAGGAGCATTCTGCGGAAATGGCGCGCGTGTGGAACAGATTTCTAGAGCCTCACCCCTTCGAATTCGACCTGCGCCGGATGTCGATCAGGGAGTACGAGATGCGGGTCCTTCTCGAATCGCCCATACCGCCCGCGCTCTCGCTACTCTTCGGGGAATGGCTCTACAACCTTCGGAGCGCTCTGGATTATGTCGTCTGGGCTGCTGCCGTGCATACGTCACGAAAGTATCCCCCGCCTGGCGAATCAGCCCTGCAATACCCGATCTACGATGACGCCTCATCTTGGAAGCGAAATCTGTACAGGTTGGCGCCGCTGGCGGAGCATCACCGCGAGATGCTCCTCACCATGCAGCCCTTCAACTCCGACCCGGACGGCAACTACTTGGGCTGGCTCAATCGACTAGCGCGGATCGACAGGCACCGGACGTTAGCCGTATCTACCGCAAGAGTCGCGGAGGCCGAGCCCGTCGTCGGAGTGCCCCGTGACGCTGAACCTCGATTCAGATGGGGTGAGCGGACCCTCCGAAACGGTGTGTGCCGCCTTGGATGCCTCACATTCGATCGTGACGTTGAGCCCGAAGAGTTGCACTTCAATCCGCGCATCGGCATCGATCCGGAAATTGACGAATGGTCCAAGTCGCCGTTTTGGAGCAGGATCCGCTTTTCCGAAAGACTCCGCATGATCGAGCTGTTCGTGGCCGTCGAGATCACAATCTACGAGTTTGATACGACAGGAGACTCAGAAGGTCTCGAACGGCTGACGGAGACATTTCGGAACGAAGTGCTGTCGCGTCGCGCATCTCAAGTTGACAGTCCGATCGAGCGCCTCGACAACCCAGAACTGCAATGGAGTGATCCAGTATTCGGTCGTGAAAGCAACCGTGGTCGGCTGCTTGGCCATGACTTCCCATCGCAGGGGAGCCACTCCGCGCGCTGATCTTGCACTCTTCCCAGAGGGCCTGCCCGCCGAGGTGTCGGCACCTGACCGAATCGACCCTGAGTTCTGCGTTGATTGGGGGTTAGCTTGCGGGCGGCCCCATTTTCCGTCGCGGACACTACGTGCAAAGTTGCGGACGTGTGTTCCCAGCGCTTCGATGCGTCGCTGTCGTGCTGCCTCCACGTCGAAGCCGATGTAGGCGACCGGGGGGAGCTTGCGGACGTTTGCAGAGCATTCGAAGCCGGCGCAGACGAGAGTACCGACCGTGTCTCCGTTGCGCCCTGCCTGGCCGGCCCGCTTGATGCTGAAGAACACCACGTCGTTCGGGAGATGCACGTCTTCGCACCACGAGCATTGGGGCCGCGTTCTTGTCTTCCCGTCGGCTTGACGAAGCAGGATCCCGACCAGGCCCTCCTCGAGTTCAACGATGACATATCCGATTCCCGGGATCTTGGGGTCCCGCCAGCCGAGGTAGTCGAGGTTGTCCCATGGCAGGTTTTCGAGGTCCCGGGGAAGGGTGAGCGCCTTGCGTTCCCTGAGTGAAGCATTGATGAATGATGACCGGATGTCTGTTGCGGTGAGTTGGAGCATGAGGTGCGGATGCCTTCTCTGTCTGTGTCGCTGATCCGTGGAACGCGAGTAGTGGGGAGCGCTAAACGGTACCGTCAGGCCGACGGCGGCCAGTTGTTCAGGACAATATCGAGGGCGTCCAGGGCCCGGGACCACGATGCATCCGCTGCCCGCTGCGTGTTTTGAAAGCCACCGGAACGTTCCAGACTCACGTATCCGTGGAACACGCTGTGCAGCAGCCGCACCGCGTCGGTCTGGTCCGGCTCCTCGAGTGCGTAGCCCCGGAGGATGGCCCTGGTCATCGACGCGTGCCTACCCGCCGCACTGGCGGCAGCCACCTCAGGGTCAAGCTCTAGCCGTGTTGCTGCGTATCGCCCGGGATGTTCCTTCGAGTACGCCCTGTAGGCGTTGGCGAAGGCGACCAGCGCATCCTTGCCGGCACGGCCAGCCAATGCGGCAGCGACTCGGTCGGCGAGTTCGGCCAACGACAGCACGGCCACCCTCGTCCGGAGGTCCCGCACATTCTTGATGTGTGAGTAGAGGCTCGCGTCCCTGACGCCGAGGAGGCGCGCAACAGCCGAGACGGTCACGCCCTCGAAACCGATCTCGTCAGCTAGGTCAGCCGCTGCGAAGGTCACGCGTTGCGTCGTCAGCCCTATTCGTGCCATTGCGTCCACCTTTCTCCTTTTCCTAGGGTAGCAATGTATTTGCCTAATACCTCTAGGTAATTGCTCGATGTCGGTGAGGAGTCTTACTCTCGGATCGCAGTCACTCGATGCGGAGCCATCGCTACCGAGATGGGCGCCAACAGACACGCAAGCAAAGCTCAGCACTCGCGCGCGCACCCCGAGGTCACAGCCCGTAGAGGGTTGGTTACTGCGAGAGCGACACCGCGCGGTGGGCAAAAAGCCGCCACGGCCGTGCGGCAAGCACGAAGGCGATGAAGCCAACGGCCAGGCAAACCCAGCCGAAGTTGATCGAGAGGCTGAAGCCGCTGGCGGACGGGCTGTAAGTGAGGCTCGACCCGGGGAAGAAGGTCATCGACCCGGTAACCGGGCTGTCGGGAGTTGCAGCCATTGCGCCGTCGAGCCAGCTCAGTGCAGCGAGCAGCTCGGCGAGCAGTGAAAGTCCGAGGAGGCTCATACCGACCGTGAATCCGACTGTCCAGTGCGGGCGCGTGGGATCTGGAACGCTTGCAGATGCGGCCATCGCGCGGGTGCCGCCCAAACCTCGGACGGCGTTACGCGACCCGACCAGCGCGGTCGCGTCACCCAGGTTGGCCCTGAGCTCACGCCTCAGATCGCGCCGTCTCCGGCCCGGGACACCGGCGAAGTCAAGCCACAGGTCGTAGGACAGGGTGGCGCCCACGATGCGGGCGCGGTCGAGAACGTTCATGCTGGATTCCTTCTCTCAAGGACATGATCAACGTTGGCGGTGAGCGTGGTCCACGCGTCGAGTGCGCGAGTCCCTTCGGACTGTCCGGCGGCGGTGAGAACGTAATACTTTCGTGCCGGTCCCGAGGCCGACCGCACGAGGCGCGAATCAAGCAGCCCAGCCGACTCGAGACGAGTCAGTGCGGGATATACGCTGCCTTCTGTCAGCTCCGTGAAGCCGGCCTCTCGAAGGCGAACCACGAGAGCGTATCCGTAGTCGTCCTGGTCACCGACGAGGCGCAGCAGGAGAAGGGAGAGGACTCCCTTGAGCATCTGCGCATCGTGTGCCATTCCATCAGCATATGACCTAGTACTAGGCATACACAAGTACCAAGTTCACCCCACCAGAGACCCCTGAGTGGAATGAATGTCGGATCCAGCTACTTGGTGTGAGTGGCACCGCAAATTCGTCCCGCTGAGCGATCGATCAGTGCTGCGTCAAATTCGACCCACTAGTTCAGCACGTTTCGCTTCGTATTCCGTTTCGGACAGGAGTCCCTCGTCACGCAACTGTGCGAGTCTCCGAATTTGTTCAACAGGATCGGGCGACGAAGTCACCGGGTGCCGAACGTTCTTTCTCACGAGCCGGATGACGACAACGATGATGGCGACCACGACGAGAGCCATGGTGGCGAGCACTCCGAGGATGACAAGAACATGCCAACCAGTGAGGTTATTGAGCATCTTTCCCCTTTTGCCAGCATCATGCCGACGTCAAGCGTGAGACTACCGGGCGACTCGCCGGTCTGTCCTTCGGCCTGCGGTAGGTCCTGAGCTGGAGTGGGAGAATCGAACGGTGCGACGTCTTTCCAGTCTCGAGGACCACTTCCAGATCACCGAGATCGAGCGAGCCGCCGACGTGTTGTTCCGCAACATCAATATGGCGATAGTCGCCGATGATCAACCGATCAGCAGGCAGGATTTTCAGCGCTTCGTCACGGACCATGGAGCGTTTGTCTGGCTCGTCGACGGAGTGATCGTCGCCTACTTGCTCCTCGAGCAGGTTGACGGAGCTGCCCATATTGAGCAGGTCACGGTCCACCCGGAGCATGCGCGTCAGGGAATCGGAGCGCAACTGATTGTCCTCGCTGACTCTTGGGCACGGGAACGCGGACTCCCCGCCGTGACGCTGACCACATTCCGAGACGTTCCGTGGAACGCGCCATACTACAAGCGCCTCGGCTTCAGTGCTTTCTTGCCACGTGACTGGGGCCCCGCGATGGGCGCTCGAATGGAGACAGAAGCTGCGCGAGGGCTCGAAGCCTGGCCGCGAATGGCGATGATCCGACCCGTGAGCAAACTCCGAACATCCGAAGCTGACGTTCACGAATAATGCCCGCAAGGCGTTCCCCTCTCGATCGAGGCGGCCGACGTCCCGCAGAGAGTCCGGATACCCCTTCCGGTCCCGTCTACAGCAACCACGTTCGGGCGACACCTCCAGGTGGTCTCTTTTGGTGGCTAGTCGGTCTGATAGATATTCATCGACACGCGGGTCCACCCAGCCGGTATTTAGACGATCCTTCGTACCCTTATTGACGGAGTCCCCCCACTCCACAAGGATTGGCCCCGGCAGATTCCTCACCTCCCCCAGGTGCAGCGACGCCGGGGCTTTTTCGCGGCTACGACTCGGTAACTCCCAGTCGCGCAGGCGCGCAGCCGTTCGGCTCGAAGCGGCGGCGCAACTGCAGCGATGCAGACACCCAACGTCTTCTTCGCTTTCACCCGTGACGCAGTCGGGTTGGCGGCCCCAGTCAGAGATCAATCTGACTGGGGAAGCCATCGTCCCGGACCCCCCGGTATCCCCACATTGCATCGAGACGTTATTCTCGCCGGGACTTGTACGATCGTACAATACTTTGAGTCGCGGACGTTCGGGGGGCATGGCTACGCTTGTAAAGCACCGCTCGATGAAGTCCGTCCGGATGTGGCCTCGTTCACGGAGTCAACACCGCAGCGGTTCAGGTTCGGACTTTGTTTAATCTCGGGAGGCACGATTGGCACGCCACGATTCTCGGTCGGCCGAGATGCGCGAACGCATTCTGGCCGCCGCTGCCGTTGAATTCGCCGACCGTGGCTACGCAGGCGCGTCGATTGGCCTCATCGCCGAGACCGCAGCAACCGGAAAGGGTCAGGTTCAGTACCACTTCAGCGCCAAGTCGGATATCGCCCTAGACCTCATATGTTCCGCGTTCTCACGAGCCCCATTCGCGAACGTGCTCGACGACGCCCCACCCATTCACGGGATGGAAGCGATCGTCGCCTCAATCCGGGGCGTGGCCGACGCGTTCCAAAACGACGTCCGCGTGCGGGCCGCAGTGCGACTGATGCGGGAGTACCAACTGATCCCAGCCACCCTGCCAACACCATATGTCGGCTGGGTCGCGCGCATCGGGCTGCTACTCCGCGAGGCCGAGGCCGCCGAAGAGGTACCTGTCGGCCTGGACCACGACCAGGAGGCCTGGCACCTTGTCGCCAACTTCTACGGCGTTCAGGAAATCTCCAATCGACTCACGGAACGCACCGACCTCCCTGAACGAATCGAAGAAATGCTCACACGCGCCCTCAAAACGCTTGGCGTAACTCATCCCAACCGGTTTCTCTGACCGCGTCAGGTGTCGAGCATTTCCCCACGAAAGGCCGCGTTCACATTAATGTGCCGCATGAGGGCCTCCGTGACTGGTGAAGATGTTAGATACCTGCACTCAATCCGGGGGCCCTCGCTCACCGCAGGCCAGCGACCACTCGTCGCGAAGCGCCCAAGCGACCCGGCCCACGCGTTAACGACGACTCGTTCCGAGTCAATGTTCAGGTTTAACGAGGCAACGCGTCGACATGTGGGGGCAGGCATTAAGGCACCAAGAAAGGGTTCTCACTGGCGGTCCCAGCTCCCCCGTCATCGGCTCGCCATTCACCCCAAACCTCACGCCCTGCAGAGACGGACCACTATTATCTGGTTATCCCAAGCGCTTCAAACACGTAGGGAACCGGAAGCAGCATCAGCACGACGGCAAGGCCGGTGATGTTCAGCCATGTCCACCTCAGGATGATCGAGGCGATCATAGGCATGACCATGAACGGACCGATGATGATCGGGGTCATAAAGAATCCGAGCGACGCCCAACCCGGGTCCGCCGGGTTCGACTTCAACAGCTTAGGGATCAGGACCGAATAGTGGTTGATGAGGTAGGCGGTTGCAGCGACCGCGACGACTAGACAGATGTAGCTCCCAACGAAGCGCCACCGGGACACTGGCCGCTTAACACTGGAAGCTGTGATCATGAGGAACGTTCTCTTGAGGCGCGGGGCCACAGGGAGATCGCGTTTCACATGCTCGGTCCAGTCGGTTCCATTCCACCAGCGCAGTTGGTTGGACGTCTCGGACTTCGGATCGGGGTACCACCCGGATGGTTGTGGTGTGGTCGTATGATCTGCCACAGCGTGTCCTTCCCCGCCACCACAGGTGCGCGTAGCTGACCACAGCATAAGGGTGGCCGGGCATCTGCCTCCAGCCCCCTTTCAGAGCTGTAGACCAGCCCGGGTAGAGAGAAAGAAACCTACCTCGGCCCTCGAACATCGCGCTACTTGACGAATAGACAAGCTTCCTCGCTGCCAGCAGCAAGTTGCGGCATGACCAGGTCCTCATGCAGACCGGCAACACCGATGGGGTCGAGCAAAACTGCTGACATCGCCAGGACGGTTGCGCTCTGGCCAAGTAGGGCGTCACCGTGTCGTCGAGTCAGAGGAACTGAACCCGCGACGCAGCAGATAGACCTTGCCAGTGTCAGAGCCCAGACCTACACTCCCCATATCGAATAAACGTTCGATAGCAGGGGTTGGAGGTACAGATGCGACAGAGCTTCCCGCACCTCCACGTTGCCTCCGCGTACTCGCCGCACTACGGCGTGACCATGCCCGAGGTCCTCGTTGACCAGGCGGCCGCCGCCGGTGCTGACTTCCTCGCCCTCACCGACCGGGACGGGCTGTACGGGGCGGTCAAGCACGTGCGGGCGTGCGCGGCCGCCGGGATCCGGCCGGGCCTGGGCGCGGACCTGGCCGTCCACGACGATGAGCACCGGCCGCTCGGTCGGGTGACCCTGCTTGCCCACGGCGCGGATGGCCGCGGCTATGCCGCGCTCTGTCGGGCCGTGAGTTCCGCGCACGAGGCAGGCCGGGTGCCGAGCATCGACCGGCGCCGGCTCGCCACCTGGGCGGAGGGACGCACCCTAACCATCCTCCTCGGGCCACTTTCTGATGTGGGGCTCGCCGTGGAAC